>CAYNXV010000219.1:0-5334 GCA_964401245.1 uncultured Bifidobacteriales bacterium
CATCTTCGGGACGAATTCTTGCGGGGCTATTTTTATATCTTTTCGAAGAAAAAAGGAAGAAAATCTATGGCTTACAGCGTGGTGATTGGACTGGAAGTGCATGCCCAGTTGTCCACCCAGACCAAACTTTTCTGCAATTGCAGGGTTGAATTCGGCGCGGAGCCCAATACTCTGGTTTGTCCGGTATGCCTGGGTATGCCCGGTACCCTTCCGTCTCCCAATGCGCGGGCGCTGGAATACGCCGTGAAAATGGGATTGGCCACCCATTGCCAAATTGATCCGGAAGCCATGTGGACCCGGAAGAATTACTTCTACCCCGACTTGCCCAAAGGTTATCAAATCACCCAGCAAGGGGAATCTCCCCAATATGACCGGCCCATATGCACGGCGGGCTATCTCGAAGTCGATCTCGACGACGGAACGAGAAAGCGCATCGGCCTCAAGCGCATCCACATGGAAGAAGACGCGGGTAAGCTCATCCACGATTTGACCGTGCACGACTCCCTGTTCGATGCCAATCGCTGCGGCACTCCGCTCATCGAAATCGTCAGCGATCCGGATTTGCGTTCTCCGCGCGAAGCGGTTCTGTACCTGGAAAAGGTGAAGCAAATCCTGGAATACCTGGAAGTTTGCGACGCCAATATGGAGCGCGGCAATTTACGTTGCGACGCGAATATCTCTCTCCGCAAGGACGAAAACGCCCCTTTCGGCAACCGCGTGGAACTCAAGAACATGAATTCCTTTTCGAATATCGAAAAAGCGGTGCAGGCCGAAATCGAAAGGCAAACCGAAGTTCTCGATTCCGGCGGCATGGTATTGCAGGAAACCAAGCGCTGGGACGTCAATAAAGGCGAAACCATAACCATCCGGGTCAAGGAGGAGGCGCATGATTACCGCTATTTCCCCGAGCCCGACCTTATCCGCCTCAATGTGACCGAAGACTTCATCGCGGCCGCCCGAGCCTCCCTGCCCGAATTGCCCGAAGCCCGGCGCAAGCGCTATGCGGAACAGTACGGTATTCCCGCCTATGACGCGGAGGTGTTGACGCAAATCAAATCCGTGTCCGATTTTTATGAAAAAGCCTGCTCGGTGGCCGCCGATAAAAAAGCGGTTTCGAATTGGGTAATGGGCGATGTTCTACGTGTTCTCAAGGATGAATCCATCGGCGTCGATCAGCTCCGTTTTAAAGCGGAGCATGTGGGTGAACTGGTCGAGCTCATCAGTCAGGGAGTCATATCCGGAAAAATGGCCAAGGCGGTTTTCGAGGACATGGTCGCGGACGGTAAGTCTCCCAACCAAATCGTCGCGGACAAAGGGCTGCGCGTCATCAATGACGATAGCGCCATCAACGCCTTCATCACCGAAGTGATGGAAAAGAACGCCGAATCGGTCGAAGCCTTCAAACAAGGCAAAACCAAATTGATGGGATTTTTCGTGGGACAGGTCATGAAAATCAGCCAGGGCAAAGCCAGCCCCGAAAAGGTCAATCAATTGCTCCAGGAGCGGCTGGCCGGTTAATACCGGCTTATCTGCATGCTCCAGGTTCCTGATCCGAGAATGACGCCGATGTTCAGGTTCAGGATTTCCCTTTTGGTTTTTTGTGGAATTCTGTCGTTGGCCGGCACTGCGCGGGCGCAAACGGCTTTTCCGGAGGATCCGGCGGCGATATCGGATACTCATAATCGCGAACAGGATTCCCAGGCCCTTAATCCCGATTCCTTAGCCAGAGAGTCGGTTTTGGATTCGGTTCCCTTGGCCAAGAAAATTTTCAATCATAGGGAGCAAATCATTACCGGCGGGGTCATTATGGGGTGTATTGCCCTTATCATGGCCAGTATCAACAACTACAACCCGCGTTAAGCCGCGAAACCCCCTTGAACGGCCTTCCCGGAGGTTGAAAAATGAACTATAGTGTTTATATTGTCTTTACTCACCAATTACTTCGGTGCGGGAGAAAGCTTTCCGGGGAATGTTAGATTTCCCATCAGGCAGCTTGCCAATCAGCTCAAAAATCTCATTGCGCCCCGTAAAGGAAAGAACTATACTTTTACTGAATTCGCGACACAATGCGCCTAGGCTCCCTGGCCTTTAAACCCAACCCCAGGGACGCAGAAAAATTTCCAACTCAAGGTTTCAACCGACTATTTAGCCCACTCCCAATTTTGCATACGTTGAACTTTGGTTAAACCTACCCTGGTTTTACTTGAATCGGTTTCTCCCGTCCGGCCCCCAAACAAGCATAGCCGGACCGGCCTTACTGAGTGAAAAACGAAGGGCTCCGGATATGGATTTGAAAAAAAAGCGAACGCACATTACCGGAACCCAGAGGGAATGTAATGTCAGACAGACCTCGTGCTGAAATGATAACCGGTAGGCAGCCCGGAAACGGAAATCCCTATCAGGGGAGCCGTGAAACCCGAACTCCGGGGATGGGGGGGCGCAACCTCCCTTCCGAGCGCTCCCTTCAGCCGCCGGATCCGAACCGATTGGCCCATAATCCCAACTCAGTTTCCCATGAATCCAACGACAGCACCAAACGCAGAAAAAAACGATCCAAGGTGACTAAAATCAAAAATCGAGTATTTACCAAGAAAAAAAGAAACGACCGGGACGATAACTCCATGGACCTATCCCCGGAATTCGACATGCGCTCCGAGACCGAGGAATGCAGCGGCTATATCCAGGTAATGGACGGCGGGTACGGCTTCATCCGCTCGGAAAAGGCCAGCTTCGTTCCCCAGGATCGCGACCCATTGATACCTCGCGAAATGGTCCAGCGGTTCGGCTTGCGCTCCGGCCACTTCATCACCGGACTGATGCGCGCCAAGCGCAATCGAATCCAAAGGGTGGTAACGGCACTGCATACCATCCAGGACATCCCGGTGGACTCCTGGCGGCCCAAGGCGCCTTTCCAAACCCTGACCAGCGTAAACCCCTTCGAGTTTTTCCGGCTGGCCTCTCCTTCCGATAACGACAAGTCCATGATGCTCATGGATTTGCTTACTCCCATCGGCAAGGGCCAACGGGGAATACTGGTGGCTCCGCCCCGCAGCGGCAAAACCATGTTGATGGAGAAAATCGCGAACGGCATTGCCACCAACAATCCCGAAGCCGAAATCATGCTATTGCTCATCGATGAAAGACCTGAAGAGGTTACCCATCTCACCCGCATAGTCAAGGCCAAGGTGTTCGCATCCTGTCTTGACAAGCCCATGGAAGAGCATATCGCCCTTTGCCAGATGGTCACCGAATTGGCCCAACGTAAAGTCGAAGCGGGCAAGGACGTCGTCATCCTCCTCGATTCCATTACGCGAATGTCGCGGGCCTTCAATAATCAACTCAAGTCCTCCGGGCGCACCCTGTCGGGAGGCGTGGACGCCAAGGCTCTGCAGGAGCCGAAGAAGTTTTTCGGGGCGGCGCGCAAGCTCGAAGAGGGCGGCAGCCTTACTATCATCGCCACGGCCCTCATTCAAACCGGCTCGCAAATGGACGAGGTGATATTCCAGGAATTCAAAGGCACGGGAAACATGGAGTTGGTTCTCAACCGACGCCTGTCCGAAAAGCGGGTTTATCCCGCCATCGATATCGGCCTGTCCGGAACACGGCGCGAAGAACTCATCCTCCCTCCGGACTATTACAAAGCGGCCACCAAGTTTCGCCGGTATCTGTCGGGAATGGGCGAATCGAACCAGACCCAGGCCGCCATCCAGGCTTTGGAAAAATATCGCACCACGCAAGACTTCGTCGCGGCCTTCGAATAAATGGCCGGCTCCATGCGCATCACTTTATCGGGCACCCCGGATTTCCGCATCAAGGCCGAAAACGGTTCGGGTTATTCCTTCGATATCGGAGCGTCCAAAGCCATTGGCGGCGATGAAAGCGGATTCCGTCCCATGGAAACCGTCCTGGCCGCCCTGGGCAGCTGCAGCGGCATCGATGTGATTTCCATTCTCAAAAAGTCGAGGCAGAACTTTACCGATGTGAAAGTGGTGGTCGAGGGGGAGAGGGCCGAAGGAGTTCCTTCTCCTTTTCGCGCGATCCATCTGACCTTCATCGTTAACGGGACGGATCTTGATCGGGCCAAAGCGGAAAAGGCGGTTTCACTCAGCGTGGAAAAATATTGTTCCGTTGCCATGATGCTGATACCCACGGTAGTCATCACCCATTCCGTCGAATTGCGAACTCCGGTTCAGGCCGGATAATCCGATACCAGCCAAACGGTTTCGCCTCTCTCCGTTTTCACCTGTAAATGCCCTTCGGAGTTGATGTCGGCAGGCATTACCAAGCCCAACTCGGGCCTCTGTCGAACCGCGAAACCACCCGCCCAATCCAGCCGGGAGCGGAAGCCCTCCAATAATGCCGGAATGGTGCGGGAATCCGATGGTCCATTCCAGATCGACTTCAACTCACGGAAAATATGTCGTGCGAGGGTGTTTTCATCGCCGGTACGCATTCCGAAGTCAACCAGGCGGCCCGAGGTACGACCGCCGTCGGTCAGGGGGGGAGCGCTCTCCACATTGACGCCGATGCCGCAAAGGAGATGCCTGCCATACCATTCCATCAGCACTCCGGCCACTTTTGACTCTCCCACCAATAAATCGTTCGGCCATTTCAGCTTTAAATCGGGGCGAAAGGGGGGGGAAATGAAATCGGAGACGACCTTATGCAGCGCCATTCCGACCTCCAGCGGAAGCAAACCGCGCGGCATTCCCTCCACCAAGTCCTCGCTGAACACGGCCGTCATGTGGATATTTCCGGAGACGCTTTCCCAATTACGGCCGCGCGTCCCCCGACCCCCGGTTTGCGTTCCCGCCATCACAAGCAATGTCGCGCGGTTGCCTATCAGGCTGCGCGCCAAGTCCATGGTGGAAGTGGTTTCTTCCACCCGGATTTCATCTTCAAAATCGGATTCGAGGCGATTCATGGCGGAACTCCGGGTTTTTTCGTACTTGCATAGGTATAATTAGCAACATACCGCTCATCGACAAGAGCGGGTATTGAAACACGGGGGTGGGTGTGTCCAGATTTTTTCTGCTTGCGGCTGCAACTTTCAGCCTCATCATGGCGGGTTGTTCCGGAACCGCGAAAGAAGCGGAGCAACCCGCCGACCTGTTGAATCAGGTAACCTTTTTCGTCGAAGCCATTCACGAAGGAAACTTCGAAAAAGCTCTCGGCTATCTCGATCCGGAAGAGGCTTCGCGCATGCGCGGTCCCGACGGCACCTTGAGCGAAGACTATAAACGACGTTTACGGTCCTTGCGCCTCAGTACGTTGGCGAGCAAAGGGGGAGTTAGGCTGGGTGGGGGAGACAAGCTCGTAGGAGTCTATGCGCAA
>CAYNXV010000220.1:0-5308 GCA_964401245.1 uncultured Bifidobacteriales bacterium
GCAAAAAGGCTGGGAATGCAGCTATTGCCCGTATAGGTGCAGTTAGTTGGTAGCGGAAAAAAGGGAGGGGACTTCAAGCAGGTCGGGCAGCCCGCTCACCAACCTCGGTAAAGTTGAAAATTGACGACGGTCACAATTCCGGGACAGTAGTTCTGCTATTCTCCGGGCTATGTCAAATGAGTTTGTTCTCATGCTGCGAAGGCGGATGGAAGAAGTCCAGGCCGAAAGAGCTCGATGGGCCCGCCGGAAAAGTCGCAAGCACCTGCCCTCCGGTCGTCGATTCCTGCGGGAAATGCGCGACGATCTAGGGCTTTCCCAACCGGAATTGGCCGAGATGCTGCAGGTGGCGACCAAAACCCTGCAAGGCTGGGAAGGCGGGAAACCGATTCCCCCCAGCAGTTTGCTTCTGGCCCAAATCCTCCATCTATTTCCGGAAGTCAGAAGTTGGCTGGCGGGCGAAAATCGTCGAAATTAGTGAAATTAAAGGGTTGGGCGTCGATATAGAGATTTATTCAGGTATGGTTGAATAATTATTCGAGCGTGATTGAATAATTGGAAAGCCACGATCGATAGTGCCGAGGCCTCTTGGCTGAATTTGCAATTTGCCCTTCAAATCTCCAAAAATATATGTAAAATGGAGTTATGTACTCCAGATTGCTTAAACCCCCCGACAACAAGAGCTTCTTTCTGTTCGGGCCAAGAGGCACCGGTAAGACCACTTGGGTGAGGAAGAACTTTTCGGGAGCCGTCTATGTGGATTTGCTGGAGGCCGAGATTTTCAATGATCTTCTCGCCAATCCGCAGCGTCTGGAAAACCTCATCCCTCCCCAATTCTCAGATTGGGTTGTAGTAGACGAAATCCAAAAAATCCCCGCGCTCCTTAACGAAGTCCACCGGTTGATGGAAAGTAAGCGCTACAAATTCGTCCTTACCGGCTCCAGCGCCCGCAAACTGCGTCGCCAAGGCACGAATCTGCTGGCCGGACGGGCTTTGACCTATGCCATGCATCCATTGACGGCTGTGGAAATCGGCAGGGATTTCGATCTGGAACGCGCGCTCAAACAGGGGCTTTTGCCGGCCTTGGGCGAAGAGCCCAATCCGGGAAAATTTCTGGAATCCTATGTCAAAACCTACTTGGAGGAGGAAATCAGGCAAGAAGGTTTGACCCGAAATCTCGCCGCATTCGCCCGATTTCTGGAGGCGGCCAGCTTTTCGCAAGGCAGCCTGTTGAACATTTCAGCGGTGGCCTCGGAATGCGGCGTCAACCGGAAGATGGCGGAAGGCTATTTCGAAATTCTGGATGATTTGATGATCGCACAACGTATTCCGCCCTTCACCAGGCGATCGAAGCGGCGCCTGGCACTGCACCCGAAGTTCTATTTTTTTGATGTCGGCATTTATCGAACGCTCCGACCGGCCGGTCCTCTCGATACCCCTGAAGAAGCGGAAGGTCCCGCCTTTGAAACCCTGCTATTGCAAAACCTGGTGGCGGTGAACGACTCCCTCGACTTGGGCTACCAAGTCCATTTTTGGAGAGCTTCCAATCAAACGGAAGTCGATTTCGTCCTATACGGTCCCAAAGGCCTACTTGCATTTGAAGTCAAACGAGGGAAAAGGGTGAAGCCCGAGTCGCTGGTGGGATTGGCGGCCTTCGCAAGAGATTATCCCATGGCCAAGCTCTTTTTGGCCTATGGCGGCACCCGCCGCTACTATATCGAAGGAATCGAGGCTTGGCCGATGGAGGAATTGCTTCAAGGGCTGCCGGAGGTCTTGCAAGGGCCTCCCAAAGCATTATAAAGACCGCAACAAAAGGCTTGATCAGACCCCTCGAAAATGATACGCTTTTTGGGCACATAAAGAAATTATCGCTTCCAGTGTATTTTGAGAACTTTCCGACGTAAATTCGGGCCTTCTCCTACGAACCAGAAAGGCAAGATGAGTCGTTTCTCGTTCTTCCCGTCAGGGAATGCTGTGGCCTTTGCATTATTGCTGCCGATAATGCTGAGCGCGCAATCGCAAGAACAATTGCTGCTTGAGGCGGTGCGATCGGGTAAGGTCAAAGTTACCGACCAGATGATCGAGGAGCAGCGCAGGCTTCATCCGGAATTGCGCAACCTCAGCAACACGCAAATACGCTCCAAAATAGATTCGGCCAAGGGCGTTCCGCAGCCGCCCGCGGCAAGCCTCGACACAATTGCCCGTCCGGAAAAGGAGGATGCGCTTAAACCAGCCCAACGCGATACGGCCGGAGAAGGCAGTTCACGCTTCCCCAACACCATTCCCCGCTTCGGATTCGATTTTTTCCAAAATGCCGCGGGAGCGGAAGTAAGCCAGACGGCTGCGCTGCCGGATTATCTGTTGTCTCCCGGCGATGAGCTCATCCTCTATACGTGGGGACGCGAAAACCAGCGGCAGTCGGTGTTCATCGACAATGAAGGCATGGCGCATGTGCCGCCGCTGGAACCGATGCGTTTGGCGGGAATGAAATTCGAGGAGGCGCAAAAGACGCTTATCCGCGAGATGGAACGCATCCATGGGGTGAAGGCCTCGGTGGCCATGGGCCGGATGAAAAATATCCAGGTATTCGTGCTGGGCGAGGTGCAAACGCCGGGGGCTTATGTGGTGCCGGCGGGCGCGACGGTGACGAGCGCGCTGTTCCAAAGCGGTGGCATCAAGGAAATCGGCAGTTTGCGGAACATCCAGCTTAAGCGGGCGGGGCGCGTGGTGGCCAGTCTGGATTTATACGACATGTTGCTCGAAGGCAGCAAGCGCGGTGACAGACAGTTGCTTCCGGGAGACGTGATTTTCATTCCGGTGGCGCCGGCGCAGGTGGCGGTGACGGGATTGGTGAAGCGCCCTGGTGTGTACGAGGTTCGCCCCGGCACCAAGGTATTATCCGCATTGGAATTGGCGGGTGGACTGGCATCGAATGCCTATCGGGGTCGTGTGCGGTTGGATCGGGTGGACAGTCATCATCGCAAGGTGGTGATGGACGTGCATTTGGACAAGATGGACCAGAAGGCTAACCTGACGCTGCAAGACGGCGACATTCTTTTTGTGGACGAGATTCTCGCGAAGGAATTCGACGTTGTATACCTGCGCGGTAATGTTAACCGCCCGGGACGATTCGAATTCAAGCAGGGTATGACGGTGAAGGATTTGATTCCTTCGCATCGCGATTTGAAATCGGAGACGTTTTTCCGCTACGGACATATCAAGCGCTCATCGGAGGAGGATGAAAGGGCTTTGCTGATTCCCTTCTCCCTGGCCGAGGTACTGGATAACGGCTCATCGGTTCCCCTGATGCCGCGCGATACGGTAATAATCTACAGCCGCTACGATTTGATGGATCAACCCTTGGTTAAGGTAGCCGGGGTGGTGCGCAAGCCGGGAACTTACGATTTCGTGGATCAGATGCGGGTTTCGGATCTCATTATCGCCGGCGGTGGGCTCACGATGGAGGCCTATTTGCCGGAGGCGCATTTGATAAGGATGCTGCGCATCCAGGAAAGCGACTCCCTGTTTTCTCGGCTGGTAAAGGTGAACTTGACCCACCTGATGGATAATCCGGGAGACGAAAACAACGTGGCGCTGATGCCTTTTGATTCGCTTATCGTATTCCCGCGCAGTAATTTCGTGAATCCGAAATGGGTGAGTATCAGTGGCGCGGTGAAATCGCCGGGGCAATTCGAGTTGACTCAGAATATGGGCATTAGGGACCTTATCAGCCAAGCGGATGGGTTGACAAGGGGAGCGTATCGGTTGAAGGCGGAAGTGGTGCGGCGCGTTATCGAAAGCGACAGCATCGTGAACCGGCAAATACACCATGTGAACCTGGAAGAGGTGTTTGCGAGCGGCGAAAGTTTCCAATTACAAGACGGCGATGCAGTTTATTTGCGGGAGTTGGTGGATTTCCGTGAAGCGGTGGTGGTTTCCATGATGGGTGAATTCAACTTTCCCGGACAGTATCAAGCGGCCAAGGGAGAGCGGCTGTCGAGCGTGATTGAGCGGGCGGGTGGCTTTTCGGATGCAGCTTACTTGCGGGGGGCGGTGTTCATTCGGCAGCGGGTAAAGCAACAGCAATTGGACCATATCGCGGAAATCAATCGGAAGCTGGAAGAGCAGATGCATAACATGCTTTCGCAAACGACGAACGAGAAAGACAAGGCATCGATTATGCTGGCGGTTGATACCCGCAAAAGCATGCTGGACGAGGTGAGGCAGGCGCCCTATCTGGGCCGGGTGGTTATCGAATTGGACAAGGACATGGATTTTAAGGGGACGGATTTCGACATTACCCTAGAAGCGGGTGATTCTTTGGTTATTGGCGCCTATCCGAATACGGTTTCGATTATGGGCGAGGTATATTCTCCGACGAGTGTGGTGCATTCTAAACAGACGAATACGGTTTCGAAGAGCCTGGCCAAGGCGGGAGGCGCCACTGAGTATGGGGACAAGGGGAACATCTATTATATACAGCCGGACGGCAGCATTTTGACTCCGAAGAACAGTTGGTTTTTCGGAAGCAAGCGCGTGGAGGCGGGAGGATCGATAATCGTGCCGCCTAAGGGACCAAAGAAGGATTATCTGGATGCGATGGCGAAGATTACGCAAATCATCTATCAGACGGCGATAGCGGTGGGCGTGGCTGTGACGGTGTTTTAAGAATTTCATCTTCACCGAAAAGGGGAGTATAAATCAAATTTATAAACGAGATTTGGAATGAATGAAGGTGCTTCACTAAAAATCGAATACCAAAACCTTCTCCTCCCATTAAAAGAGAATTGGAAGAAAGTATTTGCAGTGACAGTCATGGCTACATGCCTGGGAATTGCAGTTGCGATTTTATCTCAACCATCCTTTGAAGCAACGGCCATCATTGCACCCAGAGAGCGTGATGGAGGTGCATCGGCAATTTCATCAATGGTCCTAGGATCTCTCGGCGGAGTTGGAAATGCAGTTTCATCCCAATTAGGATTTGGTGGTGGGGCAAACCTTTCGCGGCTCACTTTGTTATTACAAGGTAGGAAAATTGCAGACCGAGTCATTCAAGATTCAGTAATTTTCACGGAATTGGTGAATCTATCTAAAAAAGATACTGACCTAAAGAATCTCAGCGCTATGGTTAGGTACAAGGCGATGGAAAAACTTAGAAAAAAGGTTTTGACAGTTACGCCGGACCCGAAAAAGAACATTGTGACCATACGGGTACTTGCCTCCAATCCGGAAATTGCTAGAAGAATCGCTCAAAGCTTCATTGATGCACTTCAAAGCGAAATACGCGATAACGTAGTGGAGGACTCGCGTA
>CAYNXV010000221.1:0-5283 GCA_964401245.1 uncultured Bifidobacteriales bacterium
ATCCCCGCGCCACGCCGTTGGCGCCGGGAGGCTGGCGGATGAATGGAAACCGGGTGACCATAAACGATCTCAGCGAAGACAGGCTGATTTATCCGATCCCCATCGATGTCGCCAGGCTCCAATTGCGCAGCCCGTTGGATTCAATCATCTACTTGCATGACGATTTCATGGCCTTCGATAGGCTTAAAGGCATGCAGCAGGCGGGCGGTTTTCTGTTGTATAACGCTGCGACGCTGACCCGTCCCTTGACCATAGCCAGCAACAATCGGATTTTCGTGCTGGGAGACTATAATACTACCACCGGTTACACCATGGCAAATGGTGCCGGGGTGGGGGTCTATCCCGCGGCCATCATGGCAGACCACCTTACCCAACTGTCCAGCTATTATATTCCGACGGAACATGACGATCTGGGGGAGTCTGCGGGACGAAAGGTAGGTGATATCGATTCCACCTATGTGATGCACCTGAATGCCTGCCTGACCATCGGCGGGCGGGCCGGCGAGAACGGTTGGCCCATCGGCGCCCATTTGCTGATTTCGCTTATAGAGCATCTTTCAAGAACCAAACAAAGGATTACCGGTTCGCAGACCTGGCTTTTTCCCTCCAAGTACGCAGCGTCTCCGATCGCCGGCCCCAGTTATTCACCCCCCGATCGGTTTTTTGCCTTCGATCCCATGTATAACTATTCCGGCAACATGCCTCCGGGAACTCCCCGGCTGATTACCCCGACTTTGGTGGATTGGGAGTTGGTGCGCTAAGATGGCAACCGTTAAGCAGGGATTTCGATAGCGAATTTGCCTGCCCGCGGGCTTGGCTCCCGAAAGGCGCTGCCCGTGAGGGCCGGCGGTGCTTTCGGAAGCCTTGCAGGTGCCGGCCTACGGTTGAATCCAAAGGGGCAGGGTTCTGGCCTTCTCGGCCTCGGCGGATATCCGCAGATAGTATACGCCGACCTGAGCGGTACCGGTCACGGTCCTACCGTTCCATTCCAGCATGCCCTGATAGGGAGAATGAGACAGGGCCTGAATATCCCTTCCGCCGGCATCGTAAACGCGTGCGGCGGCGTTAAGGGGCAGGTTGAGGATGCGGATGGAGCCGCCCTGAGACAGGCTGAGCCGGTTGGAAATTGCCATGACCCGCTCCAGTCCCATCGGCTCTTGCGCGGGAGATTCGCCCATGGCGTACCCGGCGCCCTGTTTGGCGGCGGCCCCGGACGAGTAGTTGATGACCAGCAACGGCGCCTGGGAAGCGGATCCCTCATAGGCCTCTGCCGTACGTTTTCCCGAGCCGGTGATAACCAGAGCGATGGAATTGCCGCTGCTCCAACCGCTGCGCGAGGTGATTTCGGAGATGATGGAAGCCAGATTGGGCGTTCGCTGATCCGTTCCGGCGGCTCCCACCGTTCCCCAGCCCGCGGGATTCCAGGCGACGGAGGCGGTAGTCAGGCTCCTGCCGCTGATATTGCCGGTGGAAGTGGTGAAGGAACCGGCATTATCCGCAGCTTGGCCCCGGATGGACAGAGAGGTGGAAGTAGTGGCGGTTTCGTCCACGGTGAACTGGATATAAGCATTGGTGATGGTCGCGCCTTTCGGAACGGTGATACCCGTGAAGCGCATGCCGACCTTCTGGTTGACCGTGCCGTCGGTGACCAGCTCCAGGTCGCTGGATCCGAGTTGCACGGCGCCGGTAGAGGCGTTTTCCTCGGCATCGTCTTTTCCGGAGGCCACCCGGCTGGATACCGATCCCGAAGAGGTTTCCGAATATTCCACCACCAATAATGGTGCCTGGGAAGCGGATCCCTCATAGGCCTCCGCCGTGCGTTTTCCCGAGCCGGTGACAATCAGGACTAGGGAATTACCGCTGCTCCAACCACTGCGCGAGGTGATTTCAGAGATGATGGAAGCCAGGTTGGGCGTTCGCTGATCCGTTCCGGCGGCTCCTACCGTTCCCCAGCTTGCGGGATTCCAGGAGACGGAGGCGGTAGTCAGGCTCCTGCCGCTGATATTGCCGGTGGAAGTGGTGAAGGAACCGGCATTATCCGCAGCTTGGCCCCGGATGGACAGAGAGGTGGAAGTAGTGGCGGTTTCGTCCACGGTGAACTGGATATAAGCATTGGTGATGGTCGCGCCTTTCGGAACGGTGATACCCGTGAAGCGCATGCCGACCTTCTGGTTGACCGTGCCGTCGGTGACCAGCTCCAGGTCGCTGGATCCGAGTTGCACGGCGCCGGTAGAGGCGTTTTCCTCGGCATCGTCCTTTCCGGAGGATACCCGGCTGGACACGAATCCGGAGGAGGCCGGGGCGCCGGGGATGGGCAGGAACTTAATCACCGATCCATTCGAGGGGCTCCATATGTCCAGGTTGGAGGGAATGCCGAAGGGATTGGAATCGCTCACGGTGCCCACATTGGATACGTTGTCGACCTTGACTGTACGTAACCCCATGGTATCGGCGGTGACGTGCACCCAGTGGACGGCGTTGAAAGAAGCGCTGTTACGGGTCCAATCTTTGTTGTCGTCATTGGCCCGCAGGGGAGCACCCCAGGTGCCCTCGCCCACGTATACGGTTCCAGCGTCGTCATTCCGGATGAAGCCTTCGTCGCTGCCTATCCCTGTGGAGGGTATCACCGGCCAGGTATGCTTGACCGTATGGGCGTCACACTCCACCACCAGGTTCATGCGATGGTTGAAAAACGGGCCGGACCAGTAATTGTACTGGTTAGTGCCCTCGGATTTCTTCACTTCGTGGGGGCGCATGGGCTTGTGGTAATGGGTGATTTTCCAGGTACGGGCGTCGTTGGCGGCCAGGTCGCCGGTGAGCCAGGTTGTCTGGGAGCCGGAAATGGCCATCTCGGTATTGAGGGTGTAAATCCGCATCAAGGAGCCGCCGACGTCCATGGCATAATAGACATCGGAGCTGGGGGTGTCGAACATGTTGTGGACGATAGCGTTGCTGCTCTCATGGTTTCCTCTGGCGGCTATAATGGGATACATGCGTCCATCGGAGCTGCGGGTCAGTTGCCAGTCATCCCACCAGTCCGACCATTCGGTATCGGTCCCGGTGTTGGTCATATCGCCGCCGAACATCACGAACAGGGGTCTGAGCTTGCCGACCATGCGATTGGCATTCTGTCGCGGAGTGCGGTTGTTGCGCGAATCGCCGCCGGCAACGAAGGAGAAGGGGACGCTTCCATCGGCCGGTGCCGTCTTGAACCACATGCGGATGCTGGTTCCCTCGCTGTCGCGGATGACATAGAAATATTTGGTGTTGGCGCTGAGGCCCGAGAGGCGGGAGAACATGTGCGTCATGCCGCTCTGGGCCACGGACCGGTCAACCGCACGGCTATAAGTGTACGCAGACCAATTCGTGCCGTTATCCTCCGTCCCGTAATAAACCGTGGGGTTGGAGCCGGTTCCCTGTACCCAGCCGATGACTGCCGTACTCGCGGGGTTATCCCTCCAAATGACCCGGTACTTCGAAGTGGCGGCTTGGGAAGCCGTGGCCGCCAGAATAGACAGGCAAAGGGTGAAAACGGTCGTCAGGCTTAACGAACGCATGCGATCTCCTTGGGAGGGGTTTGGGGAACTCGGGAATGAAGTCGAGGACCGGGATATCCATTCGGCCTATATAATAATCTCCATGTGATATCCATGCAACAAAGCCGAAGGGATTCCAAAGGTGCCGGCCCCAAATGCAACTCCTTCGAAGCTTCTTTCTGAAAGTACGCCTTTTTTAGAAGGTCGGAGAATTTTGGATTAAATGCATAGTCTGCATCTGGCCACCAATTTTCATGGGCTGGAAAGGGGAAACCCATGAAGCCGGGTATATTCCCTCCCGGAATGGCCGAATTCGATAAGCAAAAAATGGTTTTCAGAACTATCATCTGCCATTGGCCACTACCCTGGTCTAAGGTTCGGGTCAATCTCTAGGCTCGGGACGAATAGTTGGGAGGTGCCATTGTTCAATTATTTGAAAGGAAAAGCATGCTTCGCAATAATTCACTATCAGTTTCTGATTATCCAGACCGGCTTCGCGCCGGATTCATTCCCGGCCTTCTGGCCCTGGTGTTCTCGCTTTCCGGTTGCATGACGGACAACGAGGGCGAAGAACAAATCACCCCTTTTGAATCAAAATCTTCCCTTCTCGTATCGTCGGGCGAGGTAACCTACCAGGCTGAAAGCCGGACCGCTCAAAGTGGTTGTGTTTCATCCTCGAATCACTCGGGCTACACAGGCTCGGGCTTCATGGATTTTGGCGGCAATGGCTCATGGATTGAATGGAACAACATAAACGTAAGTTCCGCAGGCGAGTATAGCCTGACCTTCCGGTATGCCAATGGCAGTTCCAGCAACCGTCAAGCCGCCATTATCGTGAATGGCACAAGCGTCGGCAACAAGTCATTCTCTTCCTCGGGGGGCTGGTCCACCTGGAAAACAACCTCCATCAATGCGACATTGCGAAGCGGCAATAACACGGTGCGGGTAATGGCCAACACAAGCTCGGGGGGAGCCAACTTGGATAAATTGACGGTCAGCGGTGGTAGCAGCAGCGGCGGCACTTCGAGCGGGTCGGGAAACCTCCGCGTGCTTACGGGTGGCAAATGGGTCAGCGTCGGTTGCGGAAGCGGCGCGCCGCGAGCGGACGGCAGCAACGACAAGTGGGAGATCACCGACCGGAAGCTACGTAATCAGAAGGGCGTCTACTTATACTGCGGCGAAGGTTGGGCCGACGGAAGAGATTGCCAGTGCTCGACAGGAAGTAGCGAGAGGTACCATGCCGTCACCAAGGCCGACTTCAACGTAGCGGACAAAGATCGAAAGTATGGTAATATGCTGACCACGACCCTTGCTGCTCGCGGCTCCATGTACATCTTTCCCAACAACGCTCACGAGTTCTGCCTCGCGACCGGAACAAACAACATTATCGAGAACAAGGATGGCGGGGATGATGGCTCCCATCACGAGAGTACGCACAAAGGAAAGTGCAATGAGTGGTGTTTCGGAAGCGGTTGTCCGTAAGTAGACTTTTGGGCGGCGAGCGAATAAAGAAAAAGCTTTCAAGCAAGGAAGGCTTGCTCGGCCGGTTTCTCACCGATAAAAAGAGAGCAGCCTTTTCCGGCTGCTCTCTTGGGGGAAATTCCGCGCTTTACCTATTTGACCATCGGTATGATTTCCACATGGTGCTGCTTACGGCTCATGATGCCGGCTATGCTGGGGGATAGACTTCTCCTCTCTCCGGCTTTACCGATCATTTCCTCTACGAGCTTTCCATTCAATGCCCATA
>CAYNXV010000222.1:0-5221 GCA_964401245.1 uncultured Bifidobacteriales bacterium
CGGACATTCGCGAATCCGTATCGGAGTTGAAGCATTACCGGGAAACCGTTTTCCGGCCCGCCGATCCTCAAACCGGTCTGCCTATTTGAAATCAATCGCCGACAAATTCGGATCGCACTTTTCTTCGGCCCCCAATATGGCTATTGTATACCCGTGAAACTCCAGCACTCCGATTTCTCCAAACGGGAAAAATTCCGATCCTATCGAACCTCCCGCCGGTTCAATTGGAAAATGCCGGTCGCTTTCCTGATATTGATCGTACTTCTCGCCGGCTGGCGCATGCATTTGGACCGTACGCCCGACTATTCTCCGACCGGCGGTGCTCCGGATGATATCGTAATCACCTCGGACAGCAAGCTGCGCATTCCTCCGATGGCGGATTTGAACTCTCCCCTTCTGAATTATCCGCAACCCGATACCATCAATTTGGGAGGCGTAAAGTATCTGGCCAAATACGCGCCGGACACGACTCTGTCGCGATCCCTGCTCGGTCACCTAAAGCGCAACCGGCCCGAACATGCCGTCGTCCTGGTATGCGATTTGAAAACGGGATTGATTCTCGCCGTGGGCGAAAGAAGCGATTCCACGGTTTCCCCGACCCCGCGCATGGCCCTGACGTCGACTTTTCCCGCCGCTTCGCTCAGTAAAATCATCACCGCGCTGGCCGTGATCGAAGAGCACCATGAATACGCCCTCGACGGGGTTCCGCATGTCGGAGCTTTCCATACCCTTTACCGATGGCAATTGTTGGCGCAGGCGAAGAAATCTTCACGCCTGCTTACGTTGGAGGAGGCGTTCGCCCGCTCCGTCAATCCCGCTTTCGGCATTCTGGGATTGGCTGTCGGAGCTTCGCAACTCAAGTCAGCCGCCGAGCGCCTCGGCTTCAATGGGAAATGGGCGTTACCCATTCTTTCGGAAAGTCATTACGCGGCGCCGGATTCCGGTTTCGGCCTGGCCGAACATGCCAGCGGATTTACCCGGTCGGTTACGATTTCCCCTTTCCATGCCCTGTTCATGGCGCGGGGAATCGGAGATGACGGATTCATGCGCCCGACGCGACTGGCGCCTTCGCTGGTCAATCTGGAAACCGGAGAGGAAATGCCCCTCGACCTGGATTGGAAGCCCCATGCCGAACCCTTTATCAGCTCCGCCAACTTGCCCCGCATGCGCGCGCTCATGGAAGCCACGGTATCGATGGGTACCGCGAGAAAGGGATTTCACAGCGTCATGCGCCGCGACATGCTCGACCGATTGGACCTCGGAGGAAAGACGGGGTCGTTGAACGGCGATTCTCCTCCCGGTCGCTATGATTGGTATATCGGATATGCGAAACTCAAAAACGATCCCTCCCAAGGCATTGCCATTTGCACCATGATCATCCACCAATCGTACCAGAGCATACGGGCTTCCCAGCTTTCGGCTATGGTAATCAGGGATTGGGCGAAAAACGTACGTGCCGATACCGTGGTCGCGGTATCCGATCCGGGATAACACCATACCGCCATTCGGTCGCCATCCTATCGCCGGAATGCGAATAGTTGTATAATTGGGATATATGGCCCGAAAGAAAGTTGCGCTCATTCTCAGCGGCGGTGGAGCCCGTGCGGCCTATCAAGCCGGTATCCTGAGTTCCTGGAAGGATATTTTCCGGCGCAACGGGAATATCGAGATTATTTGCGGCGTTTCGGCGGGTTCCATCAACGCCGTCCGTCTCATGCAATCCGCGCCCAATTATGCCCGGGGAGTGGAAATCCTCGAGGACCTGTGGGGCAATATCAGCACCGACGACGTCTTCGAATCCGATTTGAAAACCATGGCCCGCAACATCATGCGGCTGGTGCACTCCTCACGCTATGCCCGCAACAACCAAACCGATACCCTGGTGAACTCCATCCTGGACACCACCCCCCTGGGAGTTTTTCTGAGGGAAAACCTGGACATGGGACAGGTGCAGCAGCGCCTACGTACCCTGCCCGATCACAGCCTGGCCATCAATTGCTTCGATTATACCGAGATGAAGAACGTGACCTTCTATCAGACCAAGCAGGCGTGCCCCCCCTGGGAAAGAACCACTTTGCGGGGCGTTCGCACCTCGCTGTCCCTGGAGCATGTGCTGGCATCGTGCGCGGTCCCCCTCATCTTCCCTCCCGTGCACTTGGACGGGCATTATTACGGCGACGGTTCTTTGCGCAATATGACTCCGTTGAACCCCGCCATCCGGCTGGGAGCCGATCGCATCATCAATATCAGCTTGCGGGGCGATGTCCAAAAGAGCCTTACCAACAAGCCTCCCACGGTGGGCCGCATCGCCGCCACCATGCTCGATTCCATGTTCCTGGACGCCGTGGAAATCGATTCCCAGTTCATGAACCGGGTGAACATGATGGCCGGCCGTTTGCCCGAAGAGGAACGCGAAGCCCGCGTCATCGATTTATGCAGGGTCGGCCCGACTCTCGACTTCAATCTCATCGCTTCGCATTTCCGCGGGCGGTTTCCCAAGACTTTGCGCTATCTTTTCGGCGGGTGGATATCGTCGGACATGCTCAGTTACCTGCTGTTCGACAAGGAATATGCCCGCGAGCTGATGGAATACGGGCGCCGGGACGGAGAGCTTTTCTTCGACATCGTCGAAGAATGGCTTCTGGACGAGGGCTAGAAGTTATCTTCTTCGGCAACGAGGCCGCTGGGCGAAGCTTTGCCGGGAAGCGTAGTGATGCTACCCAACGCTATGCTTATCGAGGCGTTCTCCAATCCATAGGTGTCGTTCCATCCCATCGCGCCGGTGGGACGGAACGAGACGCTTATGAAGGGGCGGTTCTTTCCCTTGAAAAAATACTCCACGCCTACCAATCCCCGGTATAAATCGGAATTTCCGAATGGCGCGGGAGTGGTGACCAGGCGTGAAGACTGCTCCCCGTCTATCACGTAAAACTCGCCCCCCAGCACCAGGTTCAACGCGGACCAGAATTGGATTTGGACGCCGGCTCCGGCTGAATAAGCCATGCCTTCCTTCAAATTCTTGCCGTTGTCTTCCGCCGAAAAGCGGGTGGCGCTTCCGAAAGCAATCAGAGCGGAGGTTTTCGTGAGAAAGCGGGGAGTCGCGAACTTGATGGATCCCCCATAGGCCAAGGCCGGATCGGTTTCAAAGGCGAGAGCGTCGGCATCACCCTTTTTGGAAGCGGGTATCCCCACATCGAACTCGGAGGCTCCCACGAAAGCTCCCAGCTGCAAAAATGGCCATGGTCCATAATCCATGCTGATTCCCGCCGTATTCAACGCCGACTGGGCCAGGTCGCTCTTGAATAAATCCTGTCCGCTATGATCTCCGAAAACGCTTACGGCGACTTGACCGGGACCGAATTCGCTCATGGGAGATCCCGGGGGAAAAGCGGAAACCGGAGCGCATGCCAATAGGGCGAAAACGGCTAGGTGCGTGTGTTTTTTCATCGGCCATTAATCCTCGGCTAGAATGACAGGCAACAGGAATTCATCGGTACTGCGTTTACCATTGGCTTCGGCCGATACCCTTACGTTCACCCGTAAGGCGTCGGATTGCACGTACTTGATTTTATTGACCGCTTTGCCGCCCACGGTGGAAATCTCCTTGGCGATTCCCACGGCCACTTCTCCGGGAAACGGCCGTTTCACGTCGCTGTTGCCGTACCACTTGGATTCGATCAATCCATTGGAATTGTACTTTCCGGCGCAATCGCACAGGCCGTTTAAATTCATGTCGATCCAGGGTTCCACCAAATCCAATCTGCCGTTGCGGTTATAGTCGGCGAACACGGTGTCACCCACGCGGATGCGATCCCCGGAGCCGGGAACGGTACCGGAACCGCTATCTACGCTGCCCGACGAGTCGGTAACCAAATCAATGGCACGTACGATATAAAATGGCTCAGGCAGGGTGTCCCAGACACCGTTCCTGTTGATATCCTCAAAAGGTTCGCCCTCGTTGATGAATCCGTTGCCGTCGCGGTCTTCGCCCCGGTATGGATTGGCGGGATTGTAAAGGCTGGGGTCCTCTCCCGGATCCAGTTTGCCGTTGAAATTGTAATCGGACCACGGCAAAAACATGGGAATGGAATCGTGGATGGTATAAGCCCAAGCCCATCGGTTGAAAGTACTTCCTTTCCGATACACCGTGGCGCCTACCGGTTGCGCGCTGAAATTGACCAGCGTGCCGTCGGCCACCAGATTACCGTTGACGTCGGTCACCACCGCGCTAACCGGAAGCGCAAAGGTACCGTCCTTGGGGTTTTCACCCTTGAAAATATCATGGCCCACGCTGATGCGATGCGGCGGGCCGGAAATGGTCAGACCGACGGTATCCGACGAGGCGACCACCAAAGTATCGGTACCGTCGATTTCCAAAGCCACCGCGGCCAGTCTCACGCTTTGGTAGAAACTGATGACGCCTCCCGCGCGGATGGTCGATTTGGCGGTTCCCGATTTGGTGTAATCCACGGGCGGTTTGAGGGTTTCGTCGCCGCCGCCCGCGCCCCGGATGATGCGAAACCCGATTAGCGCGCCATTGATGATATTGTCCTCGCGATCATAGGCTTGCGCTATCAAAGTGGCTTCGCCTACGGTCACGGGAATATTGTCGGGGGTAATCTTGAATTCGAGACGGTAAACCTCCTGGGCGGTGACGCTGATGGTATGCACGCCGCTGGCCAATAATTTTCCGTCTTTTTTGGCCTCCACGTGCACGGTTGCCAATCCCGTTCCCGGCGAGCTGCGCAGGACAATGCTGCTTTTTCCGTCGGAACCTGTTTTGCTGAAAGGATTGGTGACGAATTCGCCGAAAGTCGACGTCCACCGAAGATCCGCTCCCGAAACCCCGTTATCGTTATCATCCCTTAACTGCACGCTGAAGGTCGCGGTTGACGCTCCGTCGCCGACAATGCTGGAACGGTTGGAGGTCACGGTGATGCGCTCGTTGGTAAAGAAAAGGGTTTCGCGCTTCTCCGCCCCGAGGGCGTAGGCCCTGATCACGGACTCTCCCAGAACATCGGCTTGGATGATGGTTCGATATTGCCCCCGGGTATCGGTCACCACCGCGATGGAATCCTTCCCGGACCCGGCGAAACCGTTCTTGGTATTCGAAATGGCTATTTCCAAAGTGTCTCCGGCAATGGGCACATCGTTCGCATCTTTCAGTTCAAAAAGGATTTCGGTGGAATTCCCCTGCATCAGCACCCGGCTCTCCGGACTG
>CAYNXV010000223.1:0-5213 GCA_964401245.1 uncultured Bifidobacteriales bacterium
TCCCAATGCGAAAATGATTTCGGTAAGACTTGGAGCCATGGAAATCAGGCGCAATTTTTCAGGGTTGGTTTTAGCCTGAGGATCCCCTTCACGGCAGCCGAACAGAAACAACGTCACGGTCAGCCCAATCGCCGCCCAATGCACCAAACCGTAAAGATGAGATGATGAACCGGATATTTTCATGCGTCCGTGTCGGATTCCTTATTTGGGGAGGAGGGTTTCGATTGACGGTTCCCAAGCCCGGTTTCCCACAGGTATTCCGGGGAGCCGGACAACCGGGCCACATGCCTTGCCAGCACGAAAAAGAAATCGCTGAGCCGGTTGATGTACTTCAAGGTGTTGGGGAATAATTCCTCTTCATCGGCCAGACGGGTCATCACCCGTTCCACCCGGCGGGTGACTGCGCGGCATTGGTGCAACGCGGCGTTCAACGGCGTGCCTCCAGGTAACACGAAACTATCGAGTACCGGCAAGTCCGCCTGCATTTTGTCCATGGATTCTTCCAGGAAGGTTATCTGGTCGTCGCGGATAACCGGCATTCCTTCATAGCTTTGTCCGGGAGGCGTGGCCAACAGACTGCCGACGTCGAACAGTTCGTTTTGCAGTCGGCGAAACAGGGTTTCCAGTTCCGCGCGTTCGGGATCCGGAATGCCGCCATCCGCTCTATTCAGCAGGGTACGGGCCATGCCGACATGGCATAGGAGTTCGTCCAGGGACCCATAGGTCTCCAGCTTGAGAGCACCCTTGGAGATGCGCATCCCTCCGACCAAAGAGGTGAGGCCTTTGTCACCACCGCGGGTATAGACTTTACTTATGCGAATCGACATGGCGTTTCTCCTTTTGGAAAAATTCAGCGGATGATGGCCAGACTCCGTGGCGGCAATCCCACGGAAATTCCACTGGATGGCTTTTCTTCGAAGCCGGGAAGCGAAAAGAGGCGCAAACCTTTGACGGCATCGCCCAAGTATAGGGTTTTTCCCGTGGCATCATAAGTCATCCCGGAGAAACCATAGGCCGAGGTGGAAGCGATTTCCCTCCGGTTTTTTCCGGTTGCATCGTAATGTAACACCTTGTCGGCGGTAAATCCCGAAGCCCTGAGGACGAATCCGCCGTCAACCCATATGGCGCCCGTAAGATCGGCGCCCAAGCCGGCTTCGGTCAGTACCGTGTCCTTGACGGAAAAGGTCTTCGTATCGATGCGTAGCAACCCGGCATCCTCGATTCCGAATACTCCGCTGGCGGGAACCATCAAATCGCCATTCCCGTCCAGAAACAAATGGTGCGGATTGGTAAAGGGGAGGGGGAGGCTGTCGATGGAACGGGTTTGCAAATCGACGCGCAGCAGTACCGTCGGCAGGGGAGTCCAGCCGGCATTGCGATCCACTTTCGCCAGGGCTATATACAGCATTCCGTCGGTGATCAATCCCGAAGTCGCTTCAGCCAGGCCATCCGAGGTATCGGCATGGGCCGAGAAGTCGATTTCATCCAAATAGGAACCGGTGGCCGCGTTATGAATGCGGATGCTGTTGCGATCGAAAAGTACGGCGTAGAGCTTGTTCTCGTGCATCAAGAGGTCGTGGGGATTGCTTAGGGCAGGCAACGCGAATTGGCCCACGGTTTTAAGGGTGGCTTTGTCGATGATTTGCACGTTGTCTCTTTTATAGCTGTTTACGATATAGAAGGAATTGCCGCCGAAATACCTAACGAAGGCGTCGGCATGAATGGGAGCTATGCGGTTCTGGATTACCCTTCCGTCCAAAGTTATGGCGCTGTAACTTCCTGATATATAATCCGACACGGTGGCCACCAACAATTCCGGGCTCAACGAAACGGTGTCTTGATACACCCGGGTGGCCTTACTCTCACTTTCGAGAGCGGCGAACATGCCGGATAAGGTATCGGCGACCTCGACCCAGCTTCCATCCACATCGGGGCTCCATTTGGAACTGATGTACCGGAAATGATATTGGGTAACTTTTCGGGAGGTGACGATTTTTTCCAGGTCGCGCACCACGGTATGTTCTTTGCCCTTGCGGAATCGGGTTTCCCGAAGTACGGATTCCACCACTATGGAATCCGACTTACCGGTTATCACGCTGTCCAGCCGGAAGAACCGCAAACTGTCTACGCTTGCGCTGTCGCGGGTTGTTACGTTTTCGAGGAAATATCGGGTGGTTTGGGATGAATCACCCACTTTGGTCGTCCCGGTATAAGTAGTAGCAATCGATGTCGTTTTTCGATGGGTCCTGTCGAAAGCCAATCCCGAATCCGGAGCGAGAAATACGCTGGTATCGGTTAACACCTCGGTTGTCTTGACGGTATCCGACACGCGGATGGCGGGGATGCGGACGGCATCGAGGGTGTCCACCACCCGGATGGTGTCCCTGCGATTGAAATAGGCCGAATCCACGGAATCCACGCCACCCAGCGACCGAGTGGTAACGATTACGAGTTGACTATCGGCCAAGTGGCGTATGCGGAGAAATAGGTGGCCTGCAAGGGAATCGCCTTGCGAGGTGGGAGCTACCTCAACGGTTTCCCCGCTGTCCAACAGGGTTTTTCCCACACTCAAAATCAAGGTATCCACTGTGATGCGCGGTTGGCCGTCGTTGGGACCTTCCTTGGCGGTATCGAAAATACAGGCCATGAAGAGAATTGAGGCGGTAAAGGCGGGAAGCATGAAGTGCGACTTGGTTAACATCGGGTTCTCCTTGTGTCTTGATGAAATCAATAGCGGGCCGTCAAGGCGGCGCCGAAGGTTCTGGGCGGCAACGGACTGCCGAAAAAATCGAATAGGGATTGGTTGAAAATATTCTCCACCGCGAAGGAGGCTTCCACGGCCTTTCCCACCCGGAGAATAAAATGGATGTCGTGGCGGGCCTGGATTTCGCGGTTGTCGGCATAAGGGTCGTAAAAGTTGGATGAGCCGGAGGGATTGGAAAAGGTAAGGCCCCGGAAATTGCCCAGGTGTCTCAACTCAGTGAAGCCAAAACGGTATCCATGGGAAAAGGCCAGGCTCCAAACCGGAACAAAGGGAAGCTGCGTATAAGAACGATATCCATCACCGTCTCGGGAGGAAACCGCGTAATGGCTTTGATGGGTAAAGGCCAGGTTCGCGTTATAGGCATCGGGACGCTCCCAGGCCAAGGCCAATTCCTCGCCGGTGGCCAAAGTGCGATCGGTATTTTCAAAAACCACGATTCTTTGTGAATTGTGATTGGCGGTGATGGCTTCGCGGGTACGGCGATGGAACAGGCGGGCGGTAAGGCGGAAGGGGTTTTCCTGCGGGGCGTAGCGAAACCCTCCGGCGATGGATTGGCTGCGCTCCGGGGTCAAGGCGGGGTTGCCTTTGACGACTCCGCGATCGCCGAAACGCTCCAGGAAGGTGGGGTGCCTATGGCCGGTGGCCGCCTGGGCTTCGAGGCTTATGTCTCTGGAAAGGTTCTTTTGCCATGAAGTCAAGCCGTCCCACTGGAGCCGATCGCTGCTCATATCCATGGGTTGGCCAAAGGCGCTATATCGGATGCCACGATAGTATTCTTCACGCAAATAGGTCGCGGCACCTTGGAGTTTGAATAAACCAAGACCCTCGAACTCGCGCCACATCGACGGCTTCGCTTCGGCGGAATAGCGGTAAAGCGGGGGATGCAGCACCCGGCTCAACTTATCTTCGTATTGGTGGGCTTGGGTTTCTGCGTTAAATAGCACGGATCCGGACCAGTCCCACATCAAGGAACGGGTATGGTGACCTCGGATGGATGCCTGGCCGTATCCGTTCAGGTCCCACTCCATGGCAGTGCCCATCACACCCAGCCTATCCGAGAACTCCTCACTCAAACCTCGTAAGTCGAGGTTGATTTCGCTTCGGGATTCGTCTCCATGTTTGCGCCACCACGAAAGCCCTGAATACGCCGTTTGCGATTCACGCTCGGCTCCATATCTTAAATCCTCGTCGGCGTCCACCTGGTGAAATTGTTTTTTCAGGTGGGAAGCGTCGAACCACCAGCTCACTCCCTGATTGGCATCGGGATAGACGGTGATTCCGAATTGTCCGGACGTAAGCGCATGGCCGTTGTGGAGCAGTCTCCTTTCCGTCAAATCGAGACGGGTCTTGATTCGAGTGCCATTCTCGTCGGTGATATATTCGAGCCGCTGGTCGCCCAGGTAGCCATAGTTGTTGTCGCCCAGGTTTTGTCCCAGTCGCGCATAAACCCGCAGCCTGGCGCTTCCCCAATCCACCTCCGCCGCCCGCTGCAGTCCTCCGAAATCCTTCAAGGCTCCGAGGGCGCGCACATTGGCTCCTTGCAAATCCGAGTGCGTAGTAACATGAATGACACCCCCGATGGGATTTCCGGGAAGAAAGGAGGGTGAAGCGCCTTTGAAAATTTCGATTTTTGCCACTCGGGAGGGGTCCAGGTCTCCGAGGCGACCGATACCGTCGGCGGCATGATTGACCGGAATTCCGTCGATGAAAATCTCCACTTGCGAAGTACCCGAACCCCATAGAGCGAAGGCCATATAAGACCCGATGCCGCCGGTACGAACCCCACTTACGCCCGGCAGGGAAAGCAGCATGCGATCGATTCCCAGGTGCAGGCCCTCAGAAGGCGAAGGAGAATAGGAGTCGGTAAAGGCATGGGGTAGGGCAGGGCCCCGGTCGTGCGCGATTTGGGCAGGCAATTGCAAGGTGTCGGATCCAACGCGTGCAGAGGAGGCTAGGCCCGCAGCAGGAAATGCATGCAGGCACAAGGCGCTGAGAAGGAGAAGAGGAATCCGATACAGACGTCCCAAAAGACCTTTCTTCCGGGAGCAATCAATACGAGAAAGGCCTTCCGTGGGTACGCCGACAACGGAAAATCCGAAATCCGTGTATACGCAGGTGGAAAACCCAATTCGAATCCCAAGTCCTTGCTCCCGAAGGCTTGAGCCGCTATGTACGTTCCAAGTGAGTATTCTGGCTTGCGGCATGGGTGACGACGATGTCGGTCACCCGGTTCTACTACCCTGCCTTCCCGGTATTTAAACCAGTGGCGATTCGGGGTTCGTTCCGCTTACAGCGACGGGCTCGCTCCCGACTCGACCCTCGCCATCCGGTTTAATGGAGGATAAGGTCCCACGGGATTCCTCTTGGTTGCCAATCCTGACCTTTCCGGTAAACCGGGAGGGGCTGGGGATTGAAAACCGCCCTGGAACATAGGGAAACCTAATTTGTG
>CAYNXV010000224.1:0-5200 GCA_964401245.1 uncultured Bifidobacteriales bacterium
GTTGTACGAATTGGATGAATTCATCCGGAAACTCGGAGGCGGGAAAAGCGAAAAGATTAGGGAAGGCTCACCCAACGATTTATTGGCCACCTTCACGGCCGTGCCGGTAGAAGAAGATGGAAAATGCTTTTGGCAAGATGCCCAGCCCGTTGGAAAGACGTTTGAAAAGGCTCCCGAGAAACATATCCCCTATTTGGAGTTCAGTTTTGCCGGCCGGGACTGCCGAAAGGAGGTTAAACCCAGATCAAAATCGTCAACCGGCGCTTCCTCTCAGCCAAAGGTTTTTTTCGTCCCCATTCTCAAAGATGAAGATGAGTCCGAGGAGGAGGTTTTCGAGATCGGCTATATCCTAAAGGATTCCGTAGGCAAAGTCCTGCTCGACAGGACCGAGTCGCCGTCTCAGCTTTTCATCAACCGTCTCTACACCCCCTTTGCACACCAGACCCTACCCTTATTGGGTTTGGAAGTTCAGGCTCTGGGTGGAGAGGAATGGTTGGAGGGCCGCTATGGACATAACTCCGATCGGCTAACAGGCCCCAGCGTCGAAAATATCGTAAGCCAACAGCGGGAAGCGGCCCGTAAGGCCCTGAAGCAATCGGTGCAGGAACTGGAAAAGCACCTGAAGTCCGCCGACGGATTTTACGACATCTACGTGAAGAAATATGGGGAATATAATGAACTTTGGTCGGCCTATGCCATGGAAGTAGAGCGCTACTTCCGCACTCCCGTGCCCGATCGCTATTCCCTCGAACCCGGTCTAGGCCTTAAGCGCGCCGAACTACACAAACGGAAAGCGGAGCTCGACACCTACCTTTCCGAAACGGGGGCAGTACCCCTGGGTTTTCGCGAAGCCGCCGCCGTGCTTCAAAAAACCCGTAAAAAAAACCAGGCCGTGGACGAATTTCTGGGCCATCCGGTAATTCAATTATTGACTCTGCTTCCCGGCGGCGGGGCCTTCGCCGGTTTCTTCGATATCGTCAAGGGCGACTATAAGGCCGGATTCACCAAAATAGGCCTGGACTTGCTGACCTACGGTTCGTTCCGGAAAATCGCCACTCTCGCCGATTTGGTGGAGGAATTCAATCGCGCATCCACCCGCACGGCTCCCGCACTGGGGGCGGTTTTGGAATACCGCTACTTCAAGCTGGCGGCAAGCAAGATGGGAAAAATCGACACCCTTTTCGATGTGGCCGCCAAGGCGGATCCGGGCTTCAAAATCCTTTGGGACTTGGTGAAGAATTGTAAAAAACTCGGCGCCTTCGGGGAGGAGATGACGGGGTTGCTCAAGACCCGGAAAATGCTGCAAGCGGCCATACAAAACGCGCCTTTAAACGTTCCCGTGGGCAATGTAGAGGCGTTCATCGCCTTTCTGAAACGCGCCAACTTGTACCAGGATTTTCTGCTGGTGGTGGCCGCCATGCGCCCCATCCTGAATGCGAATAAGGTGGTCCAGACGGTGGGTGGTTTGCCAAAAGACATAAGCCCCGAGCAACGGCTGCGGGAGGCCATGCAAGAGCTGAAAAAGCTGGGACAGTCAGCGCATATTCTACCCAATGCGGATGCACTGGCCAGAGTGTCACAGGATGTGCTCGAGTTTCTGGATACGTTGGAAGAAAAGCTTCAGATTGAATTTGGTCGTGTTAATTCCGGCATCCCTGATGCGGATGTGGCGGCGAGAGTGGAAGAGGAAAAGCGGGAGTACCGGGAAAGGCAGCGTTGGGTATTCGGACTGGAGCCGCCTCCCCGTTCCTTTACCCGGGAGCAACTAAAGGGCTTTCTGGCAGAGATTAAGCAGGGTTTTGAAACTGAGGTGCCGCTTCGAGCCGCCAAAATCGACGCCAAGGGTCGCGTGCGCACCGGGATGTTCTGGAACTTTAACCGGGAGTTGGAAGATAAAGTGGATAAAATCACCGGTTATCTGGAATCCCGGTACCGGCATGCGGGTACGGAGGTGAGCCTACGGCCCTGGTTTTATTTCGAGAGCATACGTATAGACGGAAAAGAGGCTATCAGCGGCCTTGGGCATTATCTTTTGGGGTTGAGCCTGTGCTATAAAGCTATTGAGGAAGTGGGTTAAAGATGAAGGGACTGGGAATTGGGCTGCTGCTGGGGGTGGGAGCTCTTTTCGGGCAGTCGGGTGAGGAACTGGTAAAGCGTTTCGGCTATTTGAACCCGGAATTTTCCTTCGAGGGGTTGGATTATTCCCGTTTGACTCAGATTTCGGATTCAACCGTTTATTTCTACCATGACACTATCCACAGATTGGATAGCTCGCATCAAATGTACCAGATGGGGGTGCCCCAGCCGGAAATGCGCAAGACTACCTTTCGCTATATCAAAACCAAGCAGGGCCGAGGTGAACGGGAGATCTTGGTAGACATGAAAACGGGGGTGGTTATCATGGATGAAAGCCGGGTTTATGACAAGGAGGATAAGCTATTCCAAAGGCTTACCAAAAGTGAAGTTCTGCGCAAAACTACTACCGCTTACACCTATGATAAAATGGGCAATCGCATCGGGCAAATCGATTTGAACTACGAAGACAAAGTGGTGGCAGACTATGCCTTTGAATACGATAAAAAGAATCGCCGTGTCAAGTGGATCAACAAGAGCTATAGTAATGGGCGATATCGAAAGTATTACTACTCCGATTTCGACAGCTTGACCGCTGAGACCAATGTTTTTCCCGAAGAGAAAAGAGAGGAACTGGTGACGGCGGTTTTTTATGACAAGTCGCACCTGCGACGAAAGTATATCAAGTATGCCTATGAAGGAGAAAGGCCACCTCCTTTACTGGTCGCCTATCACCGCTATGATTCCAAGCGACGGCTCACCGAAACCTTTATGTTCCAATGGATGGACACGGATAAGCCTTGGCGGCAAGAGGACATGGTGTTCCGCAGGCATGAAACCTACGAGTATGATTCCCGAGGCCGTTTGCAGCGCAAGGTGTTCCGGGACCGCCCTGTCGATGAGTGGCTGGATGATTAAGCGGTAGGTTCGGACGATGCGTCCGCGAATGGGGCTGCTGCTGTGGACTGGATTCATGCGCCCTTAGGAAAGGCAGCGATCGGATGAACGGATGAACAGTATCCGTTCATCCGTTCATCCGATTCGAGCGTTGGTGTCGATAATGCGCATCATTCCTCGGGCCCGGAAATTTTGGGTGTCAAAGGCCCTTTGAAGGAGACAGAATGAAACTTGGGAGCGAGAATTCAAATGGCGCTGATGCAACGCCGGCCCAAACAGGGCCGGGCATGCCTACCTGTTTGGGCTTGGCAATTTCATTGGCTCTGTTCCTTCCAATAGTGGTCCAAGGCGCCACCTGCCTATACGACAATACAAAGAATCACCTTCCCACCCACGTCGGCAATCCCCGCGCCTACGGCATCGCCACCCACCTCCTGCCCTGCGACACCATGGTCGTGCCTTCCGGCCAAACCACCACTATCCATGCCGGCACCTGGCTGCACTTCGGCGAAGCCTCCTCGCCCAATCACGTCATCCTGGTCAAGGGAACGCTCATCACGGAAGGAACCGCGGAAAAGCCCGTCACCTTCTCAGGTACCCTAGCGGAAGGTTTGACCGGCACCGTTCCCGGCGGCAGTTTGTGGGGCGGTATTCTCGTGGCGGAGGGAGGGAAAGTCCGTCTGCAGGGCACCCGTATCCACAATGCGTCCTCAGCCCTTATCTCGAATTCCACCGACGTGGCTTTCTCCCAGGCCTTTTTCAAAGGCTGTCTCAACCTCCTGCCGCCCAACCAGCAGTCCATTTTGCTGGATTATGAAGGAGAGGTGCGCGACACGCTGGATTTCTTCAACATGGGCGCAAAATCGTTGGGCTATGCCGGGCGAGGTCCCAAAGAGCGGAAAAACCGTCGTCAGGGGTCGCAATTGCAGGAGCGGTCTTCAAGCAAGCCTTGGCTTTGGGTGGCCCTGGGGGCCACGGCCCTTTTGGCCGGTGGAGGAATCACCTACCATGTGCTTTACCGTCCGGAGAAGTCGTCAATTGGAGAGGACCCTTTATTCGCGCCCGATCCCGAGTTTCCGAGTGTTGAGCCGCGGTAAACCTTGGGGAATTCCGAACCCGATTCCAAATTCGCTCGACGGGAGCGGCAATTTCGATATAGTTTAAATCCTATTTAAACTATATCGAAATTACTAGAATTAGCCTGGCTCATGCTCCAATTCCTCCAGCACCGAATCCGAAACTTTTCCGCCGCACCGCCCTCCCCCGGTGTCACAGGACCTTTGTTTTGGCTGGGATTGTTGCTGCTTTTCACCCGTCCCGGGTTTACGGCCACCTATCTGGTCGATGGCTCGGGCAAGCTCACCTCCATCGCCACGCAAATCGCGTCCATCACCGACAGCAAGCACGTAGTGCGGTTCAAGAGCTACAAAGACGTGGGGGCCTTTACCCTGAATGGATTGGATGCCGACAGTCTGATTTTTCAGCGGGATGCGGAAAGCGCCGAGGTGGTGGAGTTTTCGGGGACGCTTTTCAAGCTGGAGAATATCAAAGCCGCCGTGGTTTTCCGAGGGTTGGCCTTCCGGGCCTTGGAGGAGGGGGGGATTTTTGTTCAAGGGGCTGTAGAAGGTGGCTCCAACCGCAATCTCCTTCTGGACACCTGCCAGGTATTCGCCGACAAGTTCAATTCCACGTTCTTGTCCTGGAACGGCGGCGACAACCAATCCAGCATTGAAATCCGGCGCAGTTTCATCGTGGCCAAGGAAGGGGGGAGCAATGCGAAGATCAGTTTTACCGCCCAAAATGTGTTCGTGGAGAATTGCCTTCTTAACGTCCCGGGCCTATTTACATCCGTCACTAAAGGACGTTTGGAATTCACCAGCAACACATTGAATCGAATCCAATTAAAGCTGGAGGGAGATTTTACCAGCCTCAATCAATTTCACAATAACCTATTTGCCTTTCCCCCTGGCGAAAACTTACTTCCTGGCGGATCGCAAAAGTTCCCCTTAACCTTCAGTAATTTTGGCGGAGGAGCATCCAGGGAGGGAAACGTGAGATTCAGTCCATCATGGGCCGGATTTGATTATCCTGCATCGTCCTCCTTCCAACATCCCTCCAACACCACCCTGCCCCCCTTCGGCGACAGCCTATCCCTCTGGCACTTCCCTCCCCCACCCGGTGGAGTCCAGGCGGGCCATCACCACCCCGCCGGAGCCTTCCCCGCCTACAA
>CAYNXV010000225.1:0-5174 GCA_964401245.1 uncultured Bifidobacteriales bacterium
CGGGAGCCCTACATCGGCCGCAGAAGGAAGCTGGGCTGGGGCCTGTACGGCCTGCTGGGGATCGGCAAGGGCGACACCGAAAAGGCCGAGCGTTTCAGGCTGAAAAACTATGAATTCTTCGGCGCGCCGGTGGGGATGATTTTCACGCTGGACCGCGACATGGAGATCGGCAGTTTCCTCGACCTCGGGATTTTCCTCGGACAGCTGGTCGTTGCGATCCGCGGCCTCGGCCTGGATTCGTGTCCGCAGCAGTCGTTTGCGGATGTGCACGAGGTGGTGTGCCGGGAACTCGAAATCCCGGCGACGGAACGGATCATCTGCGGCATGGCGCTCGGTTATGCGGATGATTCACTGCCGCAAAACAGGCTGGTGACGGAACGGGTGCCCGTTGACGAATTCACGTCTTTTTCCGGTTTTCCCGTTGATGGCTAGTTTGAGGCGAACGCATTTCCGGTCATGAAAAGTCACCCGAATCTGAAAATGGCATCTGCGCGGCTGGAGCGCAGGGTCGGCTCGGTCATCGCTGCCTATGACGGGCAGGGAAATCACCGGACCGGCACTGCGGTGGACGCGGATTCAGCCCGCTGGCTGGCGCTCGAAGCCGGAAGACTGGGAGTCAAGGCGAAGTGCGAGTCTTTTGTCATGAAGAGAGTCGAGCCGGAGGCGAGTTACCTCCGCATCGATGGCCGCCGGGTGGAAGGCGTTCCACTGTTTGACGGAGGGTTTACTACGGAATCCGGGATCAGCGGTTTGCTGGGAGAGAGCGGGAGTGATGCGGACATAGTCCTGGCAACGGCCACCACGACCCTGGCCGGAACGGCATCCTCGAATTCAAAACTTTCTTCACTTTCGGATCTGCGCTCCAGTCGCAGGAAAGGAATAGTGCTGCTCACGGAAGGGCGCCGCAGCGGATTGTCGCTGTTGAATGCAACACGTTTCGGCAATCCCTTCGGACCGCCGGTATTGCAGGTTTCAAGTGCGGAGGGCGAGTGGCTGCATGAGCGGGCGCGCAGGAAATCCCCGGTAACCCTAGTCGCAAAAGCAAGTCATTTGGCGACACGGGCATTCAACGTCACCGGAAAAATACCGGGGGCGAAGAAGAATCTGCCTCCCCTGGTGATTTCGACCCCGCGCAGCGGGTGGTGGCAATGCGCCTGTGAACGCGGGAGTGGCATTGCGTGCTGGCTTGAAATCATGCGTGTGTTGTCCGCCAGCCGGCCGGCCCGGGATTGCCTGTTTGTCGCCCTGAGCGGCCATGAACTGGGATTCCTCGGCATCAATGACTATCTCAAGAGGCGTCCCGGCATCACCAATCGGGTGCATGCCTGGATCCACCTGGGCGCCAATCTGGGGGCGCCGCGCGGGTCACTCCGGATTCAGAGTTCGGATGCCCGGCTGGAACTGGATGTGCTTGAGGCGCTGCGCAAGGAAGGTGGCAGCGTAAACGCACAGGTGAGCAATGACGGAGCGCCGCGCGGTGAAGCTTCCGTGCTGAAGCGGAACGGCATTCGTTATGTGGCGCCTGTTTGCGGCAGCGAGGTATTCCATCATTCCTCGGACCGGTGGCCCGAGGCGGTGGATCTGTCTGCGCTGTCGCGCTGTGCAACGGCGTTTTCCAATGTAGCTCTGAAGATCGCCAACCAAGGCGGCTAATTTTTTGAGGAGAAATCAGATGAAAAACCCTGTTCAACTGTCGCTGAAGCTGCTGGCCATGTTTTTGATGACAATCACGGCTTGCCATCAGTCGTTTGCCGCAAGCCCATCGGAATTTCCCCAAAGGCCGATACGTTTTGTGATTGTGTCTGCCACTGGTGCGACCAACATACTGGCGAGACTCATAGGTGCGAAACTGACCGAAAACCTCGGGCAGCAGATTGTCGTTGATCCAAGGCCGGGAGGATCCGGCGTCGTGGCGGGAGAAATTGTTTCGCGTGCGACTCCCGATGGATATACGCTTTTGTTGACATTTCATGCGCATACGATAAATGCGGCCCGTGATGTCAAATTACCCTTTGATCCGATCAGGAGTTTCAGTCCGGTAACGCAACTGACTTCATCGGGTTCCTTGCTCACCGTGAATGCTTCTTCGCCACCCAAAACGTTGAAGGAATTTGTGGAATGGACGAAGGGCTACAAGGGAAATATCAATGTCGGCGTCCCGGGGGCGGGCAGTGGAGGTTACCTGGCTGCAGCGATGTATGCCGAGATGGTCAACATCAAGGCGGTGTCGATCAATCACGCGGGATCCGGCGCCGCTCTTTTGGGCATAGCGGCAAAACAATACCAATACGCTTTCACGAGCATCATGGCTGCCATGCCTTATGTGCGCAACGGGCAGCTGCGGGCAATCGCCGTGACCACCCCGAAACGGCTGAAATCGCTGCCGGATATTCCGGCCATGGCAGAGGCTCTGCCGGGATTTGAGGTTGCCGGATGGTGGGGGGTCATGGGCCCGGCTGGAATGTCTACTGCGATCGTTAATCGCCTGCAAGGTGAGATTTCTAAAGTACTTCAGACTCCCAGGATACATAAAGCCATAGAAGCCGATGGTGCCGAAGTTGTAGGAAGTACGCCGAACGAGTTTTCCAGATTTCTGGCACAGGACATTGCCAAGTGGCCAAAATTCCTTAAGGCGGCCGGCATGTGATGTGGTTGGCCCGGATACCGGTCACGGTTGAGTGGTGACCACTTCGGGATACTTCTACTATTCACATTTGGTACATGAATTATTTTGAGTATTGCCTTTCCGACGTCAGCTGGAATTTCAAGCGGTAAAAGCAAGATATATATCGTGAAGGCTGGACCTATCACACAGTGGCGCCAAACAAGTCATTCTTATGAGGGAGGTCTTATGAAAAAATCAATATTTTTTCAACATGTTTTATCGCGTCGGCTGTCAGCGGTGTTCCCGGTGCTTGTCCTATTTGCTGCATTTTTACCGGCTGCAGTATCCGCGCAGGATTTTCCGACGCGCCCAATCCGATTCCTGATTCCCATCGCACCTGGTGGTGGAATAGACATTACCGTGCGCACCATTGCCCCGCACCTTGGTAATCTCTGGGGGCAGACCGTAGTCGTCGATAACCGGCCTGGCGGAACCGGTGCCATCGGGCTTGAAATGGCCGCGCGCACGCAACCCGATGGCCACACGATCACACTCATTACCGGCACTCATGCTGCTCGGCGTGCCACTTACCGTGGCAAACTTCCTTACGACATCATCAAGGATTTTGCGCCGGTCACGCAGCTGACCAGGCAATCCTACGTGTTGGTGCTGCATCCATCGGTTGCGGCTAAATCGATACCAGAGCTAATAACACTGGCGAAATCAAAGCCTGGGAGCTTGACCTACGGTTCGGCCGGTCTGGGCAGCTTGCAGCATTTGTCAGGGGCATTGCTTGGAGCGTTGACGGGAGTCAATCTGCTGCATGTGGCCTACAAAGGAGGCGGCCCGGCGTTGGCGGATGTGCTCGGCGGGCAAATCAGCATGGTGTTCGCGACTCCACTGGAATCGATACCCCATATCAAGTCGGGTCGTTTGCGACCGCTGGCTGTGACCGGTGCAAAGCGGTCCTCGGCCATGCCCGATTTGCCATCGATCGTAGAGACTGGTGTGACGGGTTACGAAGTTACCAATTGGTATGGAGTTCTAACGCCGATTGCAACACCCAAGACTATCATTGAAAAACTGAATCGTGGTCTTGTAACAGTCTTGCGCATGCCCGAAATGGTTGAACGTTTTAAAAGGGACGGCGTCGAGCTTATAGGCTCAACATCCGCGGAATATCAGAAGCATATCCATGCAGAAATCGCCAAATGGGAACGTGTCGTAAAAACGGCGGGACTTAAATTCGATTAACAGCGGCAGGACGTCTAAAGGAGTAAATGATGCGCGTTGGATTCATAGGGTTGGGTACCATGGGGGCTTCGATCGCACTCAATGCGATTAAAGGGGGTTTCGCACTAACGGTTCACGATATGCGTAAATCTGCAGGTGAGCCGCATGTGAAGGCAGGGGCAACTTGGGCCGATACGGTCGAAGAAGCTGCGCGCGATGCCGACGTGGTCTTGACGTCTCTGCCGGGCCCTAAGGAAGTGAAGGCTGTGGCGGAAGGCCTGATCAAGGTAATGAATCCAGGAGCAGTCTGGTTTGATCTCTCGACCAACTCACCGACTGTTGTACGCGAATTGCATGCGCGGTTTAAAGTAAAGAAAGTGTCAGTGCTCGACGCACCGGTCAGCGGTGGTCCCAGCGGCGCCAAGTCCGGGAAGATGGCTCTATGGGTTGGAGGTGACAAGGCCGAATTCGAACGCTGTCGCAAGGTGCTCGATGCGGTCGGTGATCAGGTTATCTACATTGGTTCAATCGGCGCTGGTTCGGTTGCGAAGCTGGTGCACAACTGCGCGGGTTATTCGATGCAGCTCGCGTTGGTCGAATTGTTCACAATGGGGGTCAAAGCTGGCGTTGAGCCGCTGCCGTTGTGGGCGGCGATTCGTCAGGGTGCGCTCGGCCGCAAGCGATCCTTTGATCGCATTGGTGAGAATTTTCTGCAAGGAAAATTCGATCCACCGAATTTCGCGCTGGCGTTAGCACACAAGGACGTTACGTTAGCCACGGAATTGGCGCGCGAAATCGGTGTCCCCATGCGACTTGCCAGCATGACTCATGCTGAGATGACCGAAGCGCTAAACCGTGGCTGGGGAAAGCGAGATGCACGATCGTACCAAATACTTCAGCAAGAGCGCGCCGGCGTGAATATTAAGGTTCCTGTTGAGGAAATTGAGGCCGTGCTTAAGCGCGATGGTTAGCATTGAACCACTGCTTGTTTGAAAGGCCAGTCGCTGCCTCATAGCAGCACTCCGGACCGGCGCAACCTGATTTTCAAAAAATAGATAGGCATTGCTCTTGGAAATAGTTTCTGGATTGTGTCGTGTCTAGCCCTATCTCTCGCAGCTATCTTTTTGTTCCTGCGAATCGTATCGATCGCGTCATGAAGGCGCATGCCGCAGGAGCTCATGCGGTCATCGTCGATCTTGAGGATGCCGTGCCTCCGGAGGAAAAAGCATCAGGAAGAAATGCTGTTGCAACGGGGCTGTCTGGCGTGGCGCCGGTGCTGGTCAGGATCAACGGACCCGATACCGAGTGGTTCGAAGAGGATCTCAAGCTGTGTGCC
>CAYNXV010000226.1:0-5164 GCA_964401245.1 uncultured Bifidobacteriales bacterium
AATAGCGGGGAATGCTCGGTATATATGCGGCGGGACTATCGTCGCAGGTGCCGGTAACATCACCGACGCACCTCTGAAAGAATTTGGGCCATTCCGCAAGGCATTTCATTTCATTTTCGATTAAACCATTTGCGCACATTGCGCTGCGATAAAGGAACATCGCGTCGGCAAGCCCTAGGTTAAAGCAATTCCGCTTGGCGGCACCAGTACCGGTGTTCCGCGCCATTTCGCACATAGTGTTAAAAAGCCCCTCCGAGGTCGGGTTGAGGAGAACGTCGAAAAGCTCATCCAAGGTTATTCCTGTGCCCACCAAATAGGAAAGTTGTCGCCTGATATTGGGCTCTATAAACCTGTGTTTATTGGCTTGCTCAAAGGTTTTGCCATCCTCATCCGGACCCAGGAAAGCCTCCTTCAATTCGAGTAAGAATTCCGCTTCATCCGGATCGGGCGACCGAATATTTCCTCTTGAGAGGGAGTTCTTGTTGGAGCCTGGTTCATCGGACCAGGGTGCCCGGGCCATGTTCGCGCAGGCGTCTGTAAATCCGTGGGTTGAGGGATCTTCGGCCGAGTAATCCGCCCCGTTCAATTTCGCCAGATTCTCGGCTGTACATTGGGACATTCGGAGCCAATTCTCGCGGACAATATGGGACTTGTCTCCCCATTTATCCAATCTTAGACCGACTTCGGAAAAGTAATCCCACATTTCAAGGAATGCTTCCAAATCCGTTTTTCCCGGGCTTAGGTTGCAATTCAAGGTTCCTGCTGACAGCCATTCCAGGAAATCTCCTTCGATGAAATCGCCCATGGGCTGCAACAATTTACTGGGGATGTCGATTATTTCCAGAACATAGCGCAGAGCGCTGCCGTCATCAAATTGATTGTAGTCATCAAAAAAGTTCAGGTATTTCCTAGCATCGGGACCAGCCCAGCGCACTAATGCGCCGTTTCTCCCTCCGATTTCAACCTGCGCATTGTAAAGGTTATAAAAGGGACCACCGCGGAATTGGTCAATGTTTGAGAAATAAGTGGTGAATTCTTCGAGAGTTCCATTGATATTTCCCACATTATTGTTTGAAGGCAAAATCGGGACTCGCGAGCTGTAGTAGGCATTAAGGAATTTGATGGGTGCGGCAATACCCATTCGGTTCATGGCACCGCCTTTTTGGCCACCGGTGTTTTGGAGCGACCCTGGAAGGCGGTTGTCGACAAAGCCCTCCACCACCACATGCTTGGCCTCCTCCGTCAGAGTTCCGAATACGCCTTCTCCGTCGGAATAGCTCCAGGCGCCGTTGACCAATTCGTTCACCCAGGTATGCGCAAAGGCGTCTCCTACGCAATGACCGATATATCCGACCACCCAGGCCAGAATCTGCTCTCGCTCCATTGCGTCGGGGTTGTTCTTGATGACGTACTCGCCTTTAGCGAAAGCGAACAAGGCCATGGCATGATCGATGGAACGATATTGCGAGGGTAGGTTTCTTTGTTCGAAGGGAACCATTGCTTCGGATTTCTCCGGATTGGTATACGTGCTGGGCAAGGCTTCCACTGTTCCTGACTTGAGGAATTCGCTAGCCGTCCAAATGTATTCAGCCTCATTACCATGCTGGAGTACTTGGCCGGAGGCCATGTCGGGAAACCCGTCGGGGCCGATTACGCCGGCACGAAAATACTCCGGATGGTTCTTTATGGCCAGAAAGGCTTCTTTTTCGAGGACGGAAATGGACAGTGCCCGGCCTGTCAGAGGATCCTGGAAGCGGAGAAAATCCGTCCCGCCCCCTGGATTGATGGGAGAGGTACCTTCCGGCCCCAGTTCGTCCAGAACTTTATTTCCTGCACCCACATGGGTTGGGATTTTCCAAGCATGGCAGGGGTTGGAAATGAGCGTCAGCCCAATGATTCCCACTATTTGGATGAATAGCCAACGCATGTGATTTCCTTTGCTTTCGCCGTTGCCGCGCCCCGCAGTTGGGAGCGTATTGAAACTGTCATCGCAGGCTTCTTATGATTTAAGCTGTTTGAGAATGCTTTCGAAATACCGGAAGGATCTTTGTTCGGCACGCTTGCCATTGAGAAAAATTGTGGGGGTACCTTCCACGCCAAGCTTGGCTCCGAGTGCTATGTCTTTTTCCAGGATTTTTTTCTTTTCGGAGTCCAGGACCATCTCACGTTTAAAGCGGGCCTCGTCCAATCCCAAGTCCCGGGCTATGGATACATAGGTTTCGGAGGTATAGGATTTTTTTGTAGAGACGAGAATTTTCCTGAACTCAAAAAATTTTCCCTGCAGGCCTGCGGCGATAGCTGCGGCCGCCGCAGGCTTTGCCTGCGGGTGGAATTCCAAAGGGAAATGTTTGAATACCAAGCGAACGTCCTTCGGGTATGCCTTGGCGAGGGAATCGAGAACTATGGTGGATTGGGCGCAATATGGGCATTCCAAATCTCCGAACTCCACCAGAGTCAATAGGGCATTTTCGGGTCCCTGGGAAAAGGATTCTCCAATGGGTATCTCCACTGCAGCCTGCTCTTTCAAGTTTCCCTTCTCCGCCCCATCCCGAGACGCCGCGACTATTTTGCCTCCCAGGTAATCGGTGAGCAGCTTAACGGCATAAAGGTTTTTCTCCATGCTGTCCAATTTGGAAACGTCCGTGGCGATGACCGCCATCATTTGCGATAGCGAATCGACCTTCGCCTCCAGCCCCTCCAGTCTCTGCTGAGTGGGGGATGAGGAGGCGCAACCCAGGAATAGTCCCGCCCCAACCAGCGAAACAAGTCCGGCGCGCAACCTTGACGGATAATTCATGCTTTCTCCTGTTATTGAGATTCGAATTCGGGTGGTACGGGATCAGCCTCGAAAAAGGCAGCATCCTTTGCGGGAACGTTCGGCTTGACCGTCAGGGTAACCCGGACACCGTCCTTACCCAAGGCTATGCCTTGTTTTATGAAATAGCGCAAATCGCAAAGTTGGATGATATTTATTTTGAACTCTTTGGAAGCAGCCGTTGCGATCAGTTGCTGGGCTGGAGTGCTTGTGGGAAATTGGCTCATATATTCGCTGAACTCGGCCTGCACCTTCTTCGCACCCCCGCCACCGACACCGAATCCGAAGGACTTGAAAAAGTTTCGTTCTCCCGCGTTCATTCTTTCCGCCAGACCCTTTATAGTCACCGAATAGGATTCGGGAATGCAGGCGCCTTCGAGGCGGTTGTAGTTCAGGGAAAAGACTTTCGCTTCTTTGCTTCCCCATTTCAGCTCTTCCTCCACCTTTGCCTTCACCCATGTTGTCCCATCGTTCGACACCTCAAGTATCAATCCCGCCGGCGCCTCACCACCCCTGGAAGTCGCGTGCATGCGAAAACGATCCGGTACGATGCCGTTTCCCTGCCCCAGGTCAAGGGTGAAGGTGATAGGGCCATAATTCGGCGTTGAAGGCAGTCCTTCATCCTCGCGATCTCCGTTATAGATTTTCCAGGCGTCGACAACTATGGACTTATCTCCGTTGGTCAGGTTCCGGTTGGAATTAACCGACAAAGGCGCCGGTGCATTGTTGGAGGTCATTAAATTGCGAGGAAAAGGAGTCGAGCCGACCAGCCATTCGGCTTCGGAAAAGGCAGTTAGATCGTCTCCGCCATTTCCCAGTGTAGATATACGCAAATAGCGGTATCCGCCAGTCGGATGGGCGGGCACGATGCGGCGGCAATTGCCGTAATCGACAACATAGGTTTCCGTGCCGATGACCTGATCTTCGGGAGCTCCGTCGGGGACGGGCGACTCAAAACCCGGATCATCAATAGTCAATTCGACTCTAGCAATTTGATAAGTTTCCGCATCGATCCATAGAAGCGCTTTTCCATTTGCCAATTTCTCCTCGGGAAAAAGCGCCATCAAGGTCCAAGGTGCATGGAAGTCCTCTACGGCAATCAAATGACAGGTTCGACCCGCCAAGGTTGCGGTGCCTCGATGGGAAATCCGTTCAAAATCAACCAATTGCCGGCGCATGTCCATGATGTCGTCCATGGGAAACTCCACGCCACGGGCCCAAGGAATTTCCACCCGTTTCACTTGAACCTTGTTTATCACCGTGTGAATGGGGTCGCCCCATACGGGAATGGTTGCAACGGTTTTGGCGGTGGCAAGAATTGGTGGAGAAATATGAATGGTTCCCATTTCAGTGGAGACTTCCATGTTCTCCAGGTTCCGCGTGTTATACATACCTGCCGTTCTGGCGAGGGTCTGTCGGGCGATGCTTGCATCTTCAAAGGGGAGGAGCCGTGTTCCTGGAATGGGTCTCTCGCTGTTTCCGTTTATACCGGGACCTTTCCATCCTACCGCAATAAAGTCGTCTCTTACCCCTTCCTTATGGAGGGCCTCGATATAATACCGACGTCCAGCTTCCAATTGTATCGGAGCGGAAATTTGTTCCGGCAGGCTGTCCCAAACTCCGGGTCTGGTATAGGTACGTAGATTAGCGATCTGCACCTTGTTGGCGGGGTTCTCGTCGGTGGACAGGTAAAGCCGGCTTTCATTGTCTCCGCTGATATAAAAAGTGAAGGCGCCGGATTGCGGGGAAATGACATAGCCGCGGATCCGGGATCCAAAATTTTCGTCCCAATTGTGAGGCGATTCAAAAGCTTGCAAGGTATCCATTCCCGTGGGTTGGGATGGAAAACGAGGATCATCCATCAGGAGATTGATTGAATTACCATTGATATCTTTCCAATATTCGCGCGTAATTCTCGCGCCCAAAACCTCTTCCACCGTCAACACAGCAGAATCGCTGATCACGGACCCGAAAGCATTGCTGACAACCACTTTGTACACCGATCCGCCATCGCCTTCTAAAGCCGCAGGAGTTTGATAGGACTCGGAATTAGCCCTCGAAATCGGTTTTCCATTCCTTTCCCATTGGTACACCAGGGGGGGCGCTCCCAGCGCCGAAACAGAAAAGACAGCCGATTCTCCCACCCGGATTTTCCGCGATACCGGCTGCGTAACCATGAAAGGAACCTCGCCCGACCCAATTGGGGAAAGCCTATGGCCGGGAATGGGTTTTTCTGTCCCTTGGAAGATGCCTGGGCCTCGCCATCCCACGGCCAGGTGGTCACTGCCCACGCCTTCCTTGTGCAGGGCTTCGATATAATATTTTCGGCCGCCTACCAGTGAAATAGGG
>CAYNXV010000227.1:0-5099 GCA_964401245.1 uncultured Bifidobacteriales bacterium
CGGATAGGAACACCCTCTTGCCGGCGACCGAAGTGAGCAAGACGACTCCGGACGTGGTCTTCTCCTGTCTGCCTCATGGCGCCTCGGCGCGGATGGTGGCGCCTTTTCTCGAAAACGGAAAAACGCGGGTCATCGATTTGTCCGCCGATTTCCGTATCAAAGACCAAGCCGCCCATGAAAAGGCCTATGGTCCGCATGGGTTGCCCGCCTGGTCGGACGCGGCAACATATGGGCTATGCGAAACCAATGCCGATTCCATTGAAGGGTCGCGCTTGCTGGCCAATCCCGGCTGCTATCCCACCTCGGTATTGCTGCCTCTCATTCCCTTGTTGCGAAACGGCATCATCGAATCCGGCGGAATCATCGCCGACTCCAAATCGGGAGTGTCGGGCGCGGGTAAAAAGGCTACCGACACGACCCACTATATGTATTGCAATGAATCCCTGGCTGCCTATAAGGTGGGCGATCAGCATCGCCATCTGGCGGAAATGCAGGAACAGCTGGGAATCGCCGCGGGTGAAAAGGTTTCGCTTCTGTTCACCCCCCATCTCATACCCATGGAGCGGGGTATTCTATCCACTCTATATTGTGACCTCCGTAAGGGCAAGGATGAGTCCGAGGCGGTTGCTTGTCTGAAGGAAGCCTACTCCCGGGAACCTTTCGTGCATGTGCGGGAGGATTTCCCCCGCACCGGCGATGTGCGCCATACCAACCATTGTCATATCAAGGCCTATCAGCCCGGAGGAACGCGGAAGCTCATCATCGTGTCGGTTATCGACAACATGATCAAGGGCGCTTCGGGCCAGGCCCTGCAGAATATGAATATCATGTTCGGCTTCGATCCCGTGACGGGTTTGTTGTGAATCCGGCGGCGTTGGGATCATGAACGGCGGCATTCTCGAATCCTCCGTCGTAGTCAAAATCGGCGGATCCATGATGGAGAGCGACGACGACTTGCGCGAAATCTGCCTGGCGCTTTCGGAGTTGAAAAAGCAAGGCCTTAAGCTTATCCTGGTTCATGGCGGCGGCAAAGACATCAACCGGCACCTGGCCTGGTTGAACGAAGAGCCGGCTTTCCGCGACGGGCTGCGCGTGACCACGGTTGCGGGCATGCGGGTGGTCGAAATGACCTTGAGCGGTCTGGTGAACAAAAAGCTGGTCGGCTACCTCAACGCCCATGGCGCCGATGCCGTCGGCGTCAGCGGCGTGGACGGAACGCTGCTGACCTGCGAACCCATCCACCCCGAGTTGGGAAGAGTGGGCCGGGTGGCTACGGTGAAGACGAGATTATTGGAAACCCTGGCGGCGGGAGGCCATCTTCCGGTGGTATCGCCGATATCGGTGGATGCCGCCCAGGAACATTACAACGTCAATGCGGACGACGCCGCCGGAGCTCTAGCGCGGGCGGTCAACGCCTCCAAGCTGGTTTTCATTTCGGACGTCGAAGGGGTTCTCGATCGGGAGAAAAACCGCATTGAGCGCATCGGGGCCGGCGAAATCGAAAATCTGATAGCCGAAGGAGTAGCGTCGGGAGGCATGATCCCGAAACTGCTTTCCTGCCGCGAAGCCCTGGACCAAGGCGTAGGCGAAGTGCATATTTGCGCCTGGAGCGGGTCGGAAGCCTTTTCGGATCAATTGCGGGGAATAAAGAATCATGGAACCATCATCTCGCTCCGCTGAAGCTGCCGCGCGGGATCGCGCCGACATGCTGCAGAACTACGGCGCGCGCGATTTGCAATTGGTGAAAGGCGCGGGCAGCTATGTTTTCGACGCCGACGGCAGGCGCTATCTTGATTGCATCGGAGGCATCGCCGTACAGGCCTTGGGTCACGGTTTTCCCGCCGTGATCGAGGCCATTCGCAACCAATGCGAAGCTTTCACGCATGTGAGCAATCTTTTTTTGCAGGGTCCGCAATTGGAATTGGCGCGACTCCTCAAAAATCGAACCGGATGCGATCGGGTATTCTTCTGCAATAGCGGAACCGAAGCCAATGAGGGCGCCATCAAATTCGCCCGCCGCTATTTCTCGTCGCGCGGCGAATCGCATCGCTTCGAAATCATCACCTTCGCGTCCTCCTTTCATGGCCGCACTTACGGCGCCTTGGCCGCTACCGGGCAGGATAAAATCAGGCAAGGGTTCGGCCCACTTCCGGCCGGATTCCGCACGGTGGCCCCCAACCAGCCGGATGCCTTGCGGGCCGCGGCGCAGGAGGGCGCGGCCGCGGTGCTCTTCGAGCCGATTATGGCCGAGGGTGGAATTATTTCCGTTACGCCCGAAACGGCGACTGTATTGCGCGAGTTACAAGCGCAAGGGATCCTCCTTATCGCCGACGAAATCCAAACGGGACTTTGCCGCACCGGCCCGTTTCTGGCCTGCCAAGACCTGGGCTTGCAGCCTGACCTTGTCACTTTGGCCAAGCCCCTGGGCGGAGGGTTGCCGCTGGGAGCGGTATTGCTCACACAGAAAATCGCCGACCACATTTTTGCCGGCGATCATGGAACCACCTTCGGAGGAAATCCGGTGGCCTGTGCCGCGGGCGCCGCCGTGTTGCAGGAATTGGCGCGCCCGGAATTCGCGGAAAACGCGCGACAAGGAAGCGCCTTGCTCCGGGCGGCTTTGCAAAACCTGATTGCGGCGCATCCCGACCTGGCGGAAGGTCCCGTGCTGGGCCGGGGGCATTTGCTGGGATTCCGTTTTCCAGGCAGGGCGGGCGCAGGGGCGGAGGCGGCTTCCAATGTTCCCGAATTGATGAGGTTATGCCGTTCCAGAGGAGTGCTGGTGTACAAGGCGGGACAGGACGTGGTGCGTCTGCTGCCTCCCCTGAACATCTCCCCGGACGAAATCGAGGAATTGGTTGCCGCCCTTTCGGGCGCATTGGTAGAATACAGAAGTCTCCAAAGCGTCCGGGCCGTGTGACCAAAATATTCAAGAAAATCGAACGCCATTTCAAAGCCGGAGAGATGATCTTCCGCGAGGGCGATGTCTGCGACGGGATTTACAGTATCCAGTCGGGCCTGGTAACCATATTCAAATTAATGCCGGCGGATATGAACGTGGTGCAGGTCGAACTGGCCCGCCTCGGGCCCGGAACGCTGTTCGGTGAAATGGGCATCTTTCAGCCCGATGGTCGCCGCGAAGCCAATGTAAAAGCCCTGGAATTCACCAAGATCATCATTATCACCCCGCAAATGCTCGAAGAGCAGATAGGGAATCTGCCTGCCTGGGCGGGCAATATCTTCCGGATACTGGTGGAGCGCCTGCAAGTCACCAACGATCGTCTCTTGGACGCTACGGCCAAGTTGCAGGAACTCGAAGCCTTGGGCCGGGGGCTTTTATCCACGCATACCGGCTCCCCGGACGAATATGGAGAACAAGTCGAGGAACAGGAAGCGGAATCGGGACTGGAAGACTCCGCCGGCTTGAGCGGGGAATCCCGGGAATAGTTCCTCGCCGTTCGGTCAATCGGAGTGATAGTCGAAGGCTTCGCGAAGCCATGTCAATAAATCCTGTTCCACTTCTTCGAGACATCCCTCGAATCCATGGCCGCAACCCGGATAAGACTTGATCCGCTTGGGTTCGAAGGCGCGCTGGTAAACATCGAAGGAACAGGCTTCCGGCAATACGTCATCAGCCGCTCCGTGCAGCAGCAGCAGAGAGCGGGGGCTGAGTTTGGAGGCCAGGCTGGTACCGTAACTTTGCGTGGCCAGGCCCGCCACTCCCACCACCTTTTCATGCGTCGCGCCGGCACTGATGACCACGGCCGCGCCGAAGGAGTGGCCGACCAACGCAATGCGGGAACGTCCTTGCATGATGAGGAATTCGATGCCGTGAAAAGCATCCAGAATGCTGTCGTAGAGATGTCCCGGGCGGCGGAAGTCGAGCCGCAGCGAGGCCACGCCTTCGCGTTCCAGAATCCCGGCCAAACGGGGGTAGAACCCAGGCGCCGGACCGTCGAACCCGCCGCCGACGCCTCCCACCCATAATACGGCTGCGGTCCCGGGCAACCCCGGATGGTGTCTGCATTCAATCCGCCCATGACTGGTTTCGAGATGCACCGGCTCCACTCCCTCCGCCAGGGGACCTTCTTCCACCGACAAAACCTGCGCCGATTGAAACGGTTTTTTTCCGGGCATGTATTCCCTTTCCGCGTGAAGAGCCGGTTTTACGTCCCGTCGGAGCCGTTGTACATCCACCGCCCCCTTGGGGAAAATAAATGCTGCGAGGCGGAGACAATAGTGAATTCGGGACGGGAAACCGAGGGGGTGGGGCCTTCAAGCCCGGCGCGCAAAGATTACATTTACCGGATATAGACCAACCAAAGGACGCGTATTTCCATGGCCAAAAAGAATGCGGATAAATCGGCGAAAAATTCGATGAAAAATTCCACGAAAACGTCGGGTAAGCAAAAAGTGGTGCTCGCCTATTCGGGCGGTTTGGATACATCGGTGATCATCCCCTGGCTGATAGAGAATTACGGCGTGGAAGTCATCGCTTTCGCGGCGGATGTAGGACAAGGCAAGATAGAGGTCGATCCCTTGAAACGCAAGGCCCTTGCGACGGGGGCGAGCAAATGTTATGTGCTCGATTTGCGGCGCGAATTCCTGGAGGAATACGTTTGGCCCACCCTCAAAGCGGGAGCCAAATACGAAGGCAGCTATCTCCTCGGCACGTCGATGGCGCGGCCGCTAATCGCCAAGCACCAGGTACTTATCGCCGAAAAGGAAGGCGCCTACGCGGTATCGCATGGCGCGACGGGCAAGGGAAACGATCAGGTGCGTTTCGAACTCACCTACATGGCCATGAATCCCAAACTCACCATCATCGCTCCGTGGAAGGATCCCAAATGGAACATCCGCTCGCGCGAAGACGCCATCGAATACGCCGAAGCGCGCAAGATACCCCTCACGGTTTCCAAAAAGAAAATCTATTCGGAGGACGGTAATCTTTGGCATCTCTCCCATGAGGGAGGCGTGCTGGAGTATCCGGAGAAAGAACATCGCTTCGACATGCTCAAGCTCACCACCACGCCGGAAAAGGCTCCCGCCACCTCGGGTTACGTCACCATCGATTTCGTGAAAGGGATTCCCACGGCGGTAAA
>CAYNXV010000228.1:0-5031 GCA_964401245.1 uncultured Bifidobacteriales bacterium
CGCAGCGGCACGCGCCTGGTGCTTATCGGCGATCCCGACCAATTGCCGTCCGTGGGACCGGGAAAGGTTCTGGCGGAGCTCATCGCCGGGAGTGAGATTCCTCACCTGCATTTGGCCAAGATATTCCGCCAAGCCGAAACTTCGCAAATCGTGCTCAACGCGCATCGCATCAACCGGGGAGAGCTGCCCGTTGCCGGCGAAGAGGGAAATTTTCACATCCTTGCCCGCCACGACATCGATGATTGCCTTAGTGCCGTAGAAGATCTGGCCGGTAACTTTTTACCCGGTAAGTTGGGCTTCGACACGCGAGTCGACCTTCAGGTTCTCACGCCCATGAACCAAGGGCCATTGGGCACTCTCGTCCTTAACCAGCGCCTCCAGGCCTTGCTCAATCCCCATGGCCGCCCCTTGCGGCACCGCGATCGAGAATTTCGCGAAGGCGACAAGGTGATGCAATTACGCAACAATTACGACAAGAACGTGTTCAACGGAGACATCGGCTTCATCGCTTCCGTGTCCGCCAAAACCCGATCCCTTTCCGTGCAATTCGACGATCAACATATCGGATACGAAGGTGAGGAATTGGATCAGCTCAATCCCGCCTACGCGGTGACGGTGCACAAAAGCCAGGGAAGCGAATTCGGAGCCGTCATTCTGGTGCTGGCCCGTTCGCATCACATGATGCTCCAACGGAATCTTTTTTATACCGCGGTGACCAGGGCGCGCAAGCATCTCTTTCTAGTGGGTCACCATGCCGCCATTGCGCGGGCCGTAGCCAACAACCCCACCGTCAATCGCAATACGCGCCTGGGAGAACGGATCCGCGAAGAATTCCGTCTGGGTATGGAGATTCCCGCGCGTGAATGGGAGCCGCATATTCCCGGCACCTTTCGCGGCGCTGAGTTCAAGGGACCTTTCCCTTCAGCGCAAGATTGAAAAGCGCCTGACCGAAGCCCCCCTCACAATTGGAGGGCGCAATATGCCGGGCGGCTGCTTTTACCGGCGCGCATCCATTTTCCATGGCCACTGAAACGGGCATATGACGGATCATCTCCAGGTCATTTCCTGAATCCCCGATTACCAGAGCCTCCTCCTCGGTCAAACCCAGGTGGCGCAAAAGTCTTCCGGCTCCCGTGAGTTTGTTAATCCCCATCGGCGTTATTTCCAGCATGTATTCAACGTAAAAGGAATTTTTCAGAATCGAGGTTTCCAATTCCACCGGACGCACCAGGGCTTCCGCAGCCTGCAAATCCCTTTCGGCCCCCACCATCAACAGTTCCACCACCTTGAGACCCGCGAGACCCGCTCTCCAATCCGTAATCTTTTCCACGTGGATTGCATTTTTAGCGATGAAGTCGGAATTCAGCAGAGAATCGTTTCGATGGAAAACGTCTTTTACTCCGTCGCCGTCCTCATGTATCAGCGCAATGGGATCCAAGCCTTCAGCGTTCAAGGCATTGATGGCCGCTAAAACCTTTTCCTCGGGAAATATCGTGCGATGTACTTCCCTGGCATTCCTCATGTCCCGAATAACCATGCCGTTGTTCAGGATGATGAAGTCGATATAGGCGTATAAATCAAGGCGGTCCAGAAGGCGCTTGCATGTCGTCCAGCGTCTCCCCGTTGCGAGACAGACTTTGATGCCATTTTTCCGGCAGGATTCCAGGGCACGTAAATTCAAAGGCGGTAAATTTCCATCGTCATCCAGCAAAGTGCCGTCGATATCGGCCACAATCAGGCGAATGGGAGTATCGGGAGAATCCATATTGGGAAGGCCGCCTCGTATATGCGGCATTTGATCATCCCGCAGGCATTCAAATTTGCCGTCACCAAATATATCAATCCGGCCTAGAGGGATTGATAGCGGAGGGTATTTTCGTAGTACTCGTTCAATTGACGCTGAAAATCTTCCGTGAGCTGCATGTCCTGCTCGTATTCCGGAGCTTGTCTCACATCTTCGCGCAAAACCTTAGCGGTTACTTTGCCCTCGGCCCATACCACGGAATCTATCCATGCCGGAGACAACAAGACCTTCTTCCCGGGAAGCCAATTCCGGGTATCCGCAATCAGGTAATGGATACGCCAGCTTTGTTCGTCTATCAGAAAATCCGAAATATGGCCGATTTCTCCATCGCGGGCCTCGATATGATATCCCGTCACCTCGCGATAACTGCGCAAATGAGGATCCCCCTTCTCCATTGATTGGCGGGCCGATTCCTCCATTTTTCCCAAAGGATTTTCCTCGGCCAAGGCTCCTACGGTGGGGGGAAATGCATAGGGCACCGTGGCACCACCCCAAATATAGGGGCCTTCCCAGTAAGCCGGCCATCCGTAATAGGCCGAATAATCGATTTCATGATGTCGTGAAACAGGTTTATCCTCCTCGATTGAGGGGCTTTCCTCTATTTGCCGTTTATTCAATCGGGTATTCACTAACCGCAACTCCTCTTCCGGCAATCCTACCGAGGCGGGAGAAATCAGAACCTGACGTCCCACCAGCCAATTTCCGGTATCTACGACAAAATAGCGGATGGCCCATACCTGGTCGTCGAAATAAAAATCCTTGATCTTCCCCAGGATGCCATCAGTCGCCCCCAATTCAAAACCGATTAAGTGTTTCAGGTTTCTTAGCATAATCACCCCACCTATAATAATGTTTTACCTGATTGGGATTAGCCTGATGTGCGATTGCCCCTACCCCCTTGGGATAAAAAAGTCATTTAGTGGCTATGAGCATAGCGGAATCCCATGCCGTGGTTCCAAGGGGACAATTTCTGTCCTATTTGATTCCCTATACTCGAATAGGACGAAAAAGGAGAACTTATGACGATTTGGAAATTTTTAAAAAACCGCTACCCCGAAATATTATTGGTGGTGGAACAGGACGACCTGCGGAACGGACTTTGTTGTTTCCTGGAAAACCGGGGAAATAGGGTTTTAGCCTGCCGGAACGGGGAGGAGGGACTTACCGCCGGGAGGTCCAATCCACGTATACGGGTAGTAATCAGCGACGTAGAAATGCACCCTATTGGCGGAGTCTCCATGATTCATGGACTCAGGAAGCTGGGCTTGACGGCGCCTGTGGTTTTCCTTTCGGGAAATCCCAATGTTTCCGATGCCATCACCCGGATTTCGAAGGCAATTTTCCTGCCCAAACCCTTTTCTTTGCGCAATTTGGAAGACTCCATTTCCATTTTATCCGCTACCATTTATTCCTCTCGACCTGCTCCATCACGGAAAACTTTCAGAACTGCGCAACCCATTTAGACCCTGCGGAATAGGATTGGCGTCGTCCCATGGCATCCCGACTCATTGGAATGAATTCACCATGCCTTTGATTTCGGATTCCCTCCGGGCGAAAGAATAAATTCGAAGTCCCCGGAGAGGCGGCCGAATAATTCACCCGACAATCCCCCTCGCCGTAAGTCAAAAATGATCCCTGCGAAGGGTAGCGCCATTTTTTACCCGACTCATCTTCCATCTCCATGGCATACGAGCGACAGCCCGAAGTACTTTTGGCGGTAAATGCATAGGTACCGTTTCCGGGAGCCCCCAACCAAAGGGTAAGCGGTTGGACCTCCTTATCCAGCAAAATCTTCAGACTTTTCACCTGAATCCCCGGAGAAACAAAAACGTGAACCAGGAATTGCACTTCCCCAGTCGCTAGATGTGCATGCGTTCCCGCAGTCAGGGGATGTGACGATAGAGTAACGGATTTCGGAGGAGTTCCAAAATCCTGAACCCAAAAGTGTTTATATCCATTCGGTCCATTTCCATAGCCGGCCCCCATCTCCCGAAAACCGGTTTTCATGATATTGGTGCGGTGACCCGCATTTTCAGTCAAATCCTTGGCCGGAACCCCGTTCACATCATCCCGAATCCACTGCATGAAACTCTTGAAGGGATCCGCATTCCCCGCGGCGATATTTTCTCCATATCCCTGAAGGGTACCTGAGTAAAAACTTTTAATTCTATCCGAATAACTTCCGCCATCACAGGAGCTATGGGAAAATTTGCACCCGGGACTATTCGCCATCGATTCGGCATGATGCCGAGCTGCACTCCCGAGCCCGGGGTTCCAGATTACCGGAGCAGCCTCGGGGTAGTTTTCCAAAATCGCATGGGAAGGCAAATACCGTTCCCGGAATCCCTTGGGATCGGAGCGAACCATGTTGGTGTATAGGAGAATGCTTCTTTCCTGCCAGTGAGGTATTCCTTCTACGGGAATTTCTGGAGATTGCCCCACAACCAAAGTTATAGAGGAAAAAACCAAAGCAACAATCAAATAGGATTTGGAGAGCAAGAAAGACAATCTCATAGCGCACCCCCGGTATTCCCAGCCATTGGAGAATGTACTCCCGATTCTGGAATTATACCCAATGCACAAATCAACTGATGCTGGCTAAGGCCCGAAAAGGAAAATTCAGGCGAAAATCCGCAAAATGAGCATAAAAAAAGACCGCCCCCCCAAAAGGAAGCGGTCTCTTTAAAGATACCCCTGGCAGAGTCCTACTCTTCCGCGGAACGTGCCCGCAGTACCATCGGCGCTATAGGTCTTAACTTCTGTGTTCGGGATGGGAACAGGTGTGGCCCCTATGCTGTATCCACCAGGGAATACTAGGAAGGTCCCTAAGGACCTTGATGAATGAATGAAAAACAAACAAAGTTCTCTGCTCGTGGCAATTAGAGAAAATAGATTTAAAACCCTTCTCTTCCATAGACAATATTAGAAGCCACTCGACCGATTAGTATCGCTCGACTCCACGCCTTTCAGCGCTTCCATCTGCGACCTATCAACGTCCTAGTCTCGAACGGGTCTTAAGGGGGCTTGCGCCCACGGGATATCCAATCTTAGGAGGGGCTTCACGCTTAGATGCTTTCAGCGTTTATCCTGTCCAAACATAGCTACCCAGCACTACCCCTGGCGGGATAACTGGTACACCAGCGGTCTGTCCGACTCGGTCCTCTCGTACTAGAGTCAGCTTCCTTCAAATATCCTACGCCCACATCGGATAGGGACCGAACTGTCTC
>CAYNXV010000229.1:0-4943 GCA_964401245.1 uncultured Bifidobacteriales bacterium
TCACCGACCCCGTATACCCGGTTTACGTGGATACCAATGTCATGGCGGGAAGAACCGGCGCTTCGGACGAATCCGGACGCTACGGAAAGCTGGTGTACATGCCCACCACTTCGGAAAACGGATTTGACCCCGAGTTACCGAAGGGCCATGTGGATTTGATTTATCTCTGCTCCCCGAACAATCCCACGGGGGCGGTGATGCCCCGCGCATCCCTGCAGAAATGGGTTGATTATGCGCGGGAAACCGGCGCCGTCATCCTTTTCGACGCCGCCTACGAGGCCTTCATCACCGAGCCGGGTCAGGTGCATTCCATCTTTGAACTGCCGGGCGCCCGCGAAGTCGCCGTCGAATTCCGCAGCTTTTCCAAAACGGCCGGGTTTACCGGAACCCGCTGCGCCTATACCGTGGTTCCCAAGGATTTGCAGGCCTTGAACGACAAGGGTGAAAAGGTCTCATTGCATAGCCTTTGGCATCGCCGACAAACCACCAAATTCAACGGGGTCAGCTACCCTATTCAAAAGGCCGCCGAGGCGGTATTCAGCCCCGAAGGTTCCCAAGCGGTGGCGGAAAACATCGCGTATTACATGAAAAACGCCGCCATCATCCGCGACGGACTTAAGCAATTGGGCTTCCAGGTATACGGAGGCGTCAATGCGCCGTACATCTGGCTGCAGGTTCCGGCCGGGGAAACTTCTTGGGGATTTTTCGATCGGCTTTTGAACGAAGCCGAGGTGGTGGGAACTCCCGGCGCCGGGTTCGGAAGCGCGGGCGAAGGCTATTTTCGTTTAAGCGCCTTCGGTTTGCGGGAAACGGTGGAAGAAGCGGTGGAACGCATCAAAAACCGCTTGCGGAAATAACCACCAAAATGCAACAACGCTCGTGGGGTCACCCCGCCGCGGACAAAATTCGGAGTTATCTTTCAGTCGCGGACAAATTTTTCATGTCCCCAAGGAGTAGATTCATGGTCAAATTCGGCCTCGCTATCATGGTTTTTCTGATGTTGTTTACCGCACGACCTGCTAAAGCCCAAGGCAACCTGGGCTTCGGGTTCGTTCTCGGCTCCCCCACAGCCCTGAGCATGAAATACTGGCTTTCGCGCAATGACCGGGCTTTGGATTTCGCCTTGGGAGTTGATACGCGCCGGCGTTGTTATACCCGGGACGGAGACAGGTTTTGCCGCGACTGGAATGAGGAATACGACAACGTCCACTTTCATGCCGATTACCTGTTCCACCACTTTTTCAGAGGCCCGGAAAAGTTTGCATTCTATTACGGTCCCGGCATGGCCTTCGAAATGTACGATCGCTACTATGATAATGACGGTGATTTTTCCGCCGGTCCACGGGCGGAATTCGGCATTCTGTGGATTCCACGGGCCGTGCCTCTTGATGTGTTTTTCGAAATCGCGCCGACCTTTTACGTTCTCGGCTATTCCGATTTCGATATCAACGGCGGGCTGGGCGTCCGCTTCTGGTTCTAAGGTAGAATCAGCCGCGTAGGGGTTGCAGCTGCCGGGGGGCTTCCCCCTGCGCCCGCTCCTCGGCCAACCGGGCCAAATAATTAATATAGGCCCGTGCATGCTTCGATTGGATTTCCCCGATCTCCCGGAACGAGTCGCTTTGCCCTGAAAGCGACGATGGGGTTATCCAAGCCAGTCCGGTGAAAACCGGAATGTGCATTAAGGGATACTTCCTGCCCAATCTCAGCCAGAAATCCTGATCTCCGATGGCCTTATAACGTCCATCGAAATACCCGACTTGAGCATGGACTTCACGCCTCCACATCGGATGGGGTCCTACCCGGCAATTGTAGAGCAGATCGCGGAAACTGTATTCGGGCCAGGCGAATACTCCCCCATAATTGGGACTGGGGGTATGGGCTCCGAATTTCTCGTGGGGAATATCGGTAAGATAGGAGTCGCCGTATATCAGCGCCACCTCGGGATTATTTTCCAGCGCATCCACCATGAGACGATAGGCGTCGGGATTCAAACCGTCATTGGTGCTGAACGGAGTGACAAACCGACCCTTGGCTAACCGGAGAGCCAGGTTCCAAGCCGGATAGATTCCGATTCTTTCGGGGGTACGGATATACCGGATATTGGTGAAAGTCTTTTGGAATTCCTCGACTATGCGGCCTTCATCCTGCGGTGAAGCGGCATCGACGACAATGATTTCCAGGTTTTCGGCAATACTCTGCCCTTCCAGATTTTCCAGGCACTCCCGCATGAAGTCGGCCGAACCGTAGGTGGAAACCAGGGCCGTAACCTGATAGTCCTTTTTCCGGTAATTGGAATCGCTCCTTCGGCTTTTCACCAACACTCCGGCGGCCCATTTCTCCTCCACCCGGATATGGGCGCGCAGCATGGCTTCATGGGTGGGATCCTCGTCCAAAAATGTGAAATAAAGCCCGCCCGCTTCGGCAAGCAGGCCGGAAGCTTCCAAGGCTTTCCCCATGTCCAGCACCGCTTCGGGGTCGGAAGGAGAGGCTCTCAGCGCGGAGAGCAAAAAAGGCAGCGCTTCCTGCGCTTTGCCTTGTTCCAACAGGGCCCTGCCCTTTTCACGACTTTCGGCTGCGCCCGCTTCAGAAGCGTAGCCCAGGCCCTGATTTTCCGGCTCCAAGGGAGAGGGAAGCCGTATCGATGAAGATTCTCCGTTGGCGTTGAAGCCGGACAATTCCTCCCGGTAGCGGGGACGATGTTTTTCCAAATGTTGAAGGGCCCGCAAAGACAATTCTTTCTGTCCGATTTTTTCCGCAACAACATGCAAATGCCAATGCACTCGCCAATGGGGGAAACCGTTTTTGATGGCTTCCATGAATTCCACGGCGGCTTCGGTGGAATTCCCCATGTAGGCCATTACCAATCCGGCCCAATACCGTAAATAGGGATCGCGGGGAAAGCGTCCCCGGTAAGCGCCAATACCGCTGAGAAAAGCCAGGCGCGAAGCAGTGGCAATTTCATTGTCGGCAAGGCAGGCATCTTCCAAAGAAGCAGGATTCCGGCTCCGGACATAGGCCCCGCCGGCGTCTCCCAAGGTTTCCAAAAAGACCCTCACCCCGGCATCCGCTCCGCTCGGTGAAGCGAAGGCTTCCCTGGTTTTCTTGGGTCGCATTAGCAAGCGTTCGTACAACCGATCCATTTTCTTCGCCGCATTGCGGGCTCCGAAAATCTGATCCGCATAATTCTTCGCATTATCTCCCAGCCTCCGTCTTTCGTCGGGATGATGGAAAAGATGTTCGAGGGCTTCCCGGTATTCATGCGGCGAATGCACCACCAATCCGGTAAAGTCGTTTACCACCAGTCTCCGCACGCCTCCATAGGGAAAAACCACGGGAGGAATCCCGGCATACATGACTTCCTGCAGATTCAATTCGGCGGCGGCGTAGGTATCTTCGCAAAGGGGATAACCGTAAACATCCATGGTATCCAAAACGGTACGGATATCCTCCACGTATCCCTTCACCTCGAATTTCGCCGCAGCTCCCAAAGCCTCCGCCTGCGCCCGAATCGTTTCCATTGCGCCACCGGTTCCGCATACGGTGAATTTGATTCCCGGCACCCGCACCGCGGAGGCCAAGGCCACGAAATCGGGATGCATTTTGAGAAAATCCACGGTTCCGATATAACCGACGTTGAATCCCGCATGGGGTTTCCGGATCAGGCCGTCCAAGCGCGACAAATCCGCCGCGTCGTAAACCATCGCCACCCGTTCCCCTCGCGATTCGGGATCCATTTTCGCGAATACATCCAGCTCATGATAGGAATAGGGATTGCACGGCACATTGATATCAGCCAGTTCCGCCAATCGCGGAGTGATGACATGGGGAATGCAGTCGCCAGCCACGTGGTAGAAAAGGATGAGGCGCATCTTGGGTAAGGGGGCACACAGCAGTTCGTACATTTCGGGCACATTCCACCAATGCACCTGCACGATGTCGGCAGCCTCCATTTCGCGGAGCAAGGCCTGCCTTTCGGGACAGGATACGATGCGCATGCCCGCCTTTTCCGCCAGCTCCGTCGCCGCGGCTTCGGGAGGCAATAGGGAAACCACGGAATGCCGGTATCCCTTTCCCGGGTCCGAATTCCCGGCGGTGGCTATCATGGAGCGGGCCGCCCCTCCCAGGGTCAGCCCATGGATGATGTGAAGAATATCGGCCATGAAGAATTTTCCTCCCTATCGGCTGCACCTAATCAATTCCGGTAAATACCCGCTAATGTTACCATAAATGCCGGTGCGGGTTGAAATGGAGTCATAATCCCCTGGAAGTAGGCGGTGAATTATGGTTAAATAATGCGATCCATGACTTCGCCTACGGGATGGGACTCCATGCAAGCCATCGAACAAACACGAAAACTGCTGTTCGAATCCATCAATCTTTTTCGGGCCGGAGACGTGCAAGGGGCTTTCCGGCTTGCCAACCAGGCCAAGTCCTTCCAAGCTCCCATAAAGGGCCTGGATTATATGCGTGGTATCTGTTTCGCGAAGATGGGCAGGCCGGGTGATGCCCGCGAATCGTTACTGGAGGAATTACGCCATTTTCCTGACAATGCCGATGCGGCTTCGCTGTTGAGTCAATTACGCGCCCAATTTCCGGAAAGTCCCAGTGCCAAAGTCCAGGATCCCGGTTTCTTGGAGATTTACGCGACCATCCGTCCCTATACCATGATGCCCGAACCACGCCTTTATAATCTTTTCACGATAGCCAAAAAGGTTTGTGAAATGGATATACCAGGAAATTTCGCGGAATGCGGGGTCGCCGGTGGTGGAAGCTCGGCCATGCTGGGTTGGGTGATAAAACGGTACAGCAAACGCGAACGCATCCACTACGCGCCCGAAGCCGAGGCCCTCGAAACCGCAGGCGGCATATGCAACGCGCTCCCGCTGCTCGGCGATCAAGCGTTTCTGGTGATCAACGGGGACATATACTGCGATGCAAATCTG
>CAYNXV010000230.1:0-4938 GCA_964401245.1 uncultured Bifidobacteriales bacterium
AGTCGGGCTTTTTTCGAGTCTTGCGTCAGCCTTTTTCGAATCACTCCTTTCCAACTCGAAATATGGGATTCCTGTCCTATCAGAAGCATGGGTGTTCCGCCCATTCGAACCGAAGCATGATGATTATGCGCGAATCCATCCGCCGGAAAGGAATAGGTAAGGGAAGAGTGGAGAAGCGGGGAGCCCGTGCCGGACTTGCGCGAAAGGATTCCATCATGCCCTCGTTGCCAGACCTTTTCCGTTACGGCATGGGCGGTATATGCGATTTCCACCCCTTTATATTTACGCACAACGGAGTAGGTGAGGATTTCGGCCTGCCCGTCCTGCCAGGAAGGCTCGTCCAGAAAAGACGCCGCCCCAGCTGTGTGGGCCGCCAGCAGCAAACCTATGAGGCCAATCCTGGCTTTCATGAAAATTCCGGAAGGGGAAATGCCGGAGCGGGAATCAATCTCGCAAACCAAAGGCTTTCAGCAGTTTATCCGCCAATTTTTCGGTGAATTCGGGGGAGTTATAATAGCCGGAAGCGATTTTTTCCCGGGTTTCCGTCACCTTTTCAGGACGAATATCGGGGATTTCGGTCATCCGGTTCGAAACGGATTCCATTTCAGAAGCGCGCCTTTGCATTTCCAGGGCCTGAGGCGAAAGCGCTACCGAGTCGCCTGCGACTTTGGCGGGCTTTTCAGCCGGATTGGCCTTCCCTACCGCTTTTTTCAGTTGGGGGCCGTATAGTCTGGAAATCGGATCGATATTCATGCGAAGTTGTCCTTGTTCCTTGTATCGGCATAAATGCTCCGGACTTGAGCCGATGGACGATTACCGGGAACGGATTGGAAAAATTAAGGTTATTTCAGTTTTTAAGAATAAGCTCCTCTTCATTTTCGATTATTTCAAACAACCGGTCTATGGACGTCATTTCGAACAAATCATAGATATCGTCGCTCAGCTTCATCAATACGAGCTGCCCCCCAGCCGCCTTCAAATCCTGGTGGCAGGTTATCAGCATTCCCACGCCTGAGCTGTCGATGAATCCGACATCATTCATATTGGCCGCCAGGAAAACCTGATTCTCGGAAATCGCCTTTTGCACGGCAACGCGAAAATGGGACACTTCGCTTCCCTTGATATGGCCGCGAATATCCAATACTTGCCATTTTCCCACCGTCCGCAGCTTTATTTCCATCACATTATTCCGATTCACGCCTTTTTGGGCAGATATATGCTTACCGAGGTACCCCGTCCGGGTTCGGATTCGATTTCCATCTCCCCATCCAGACTCTGCACATAGTGCAAGCTGGTGGCGAGGCCTAAACCGGTTCCATCGGGTTTGGTGGTGAAAAACGGTTCAAATGCCCGTTTCAAACCTTGCTCATCCATTCCTCTTCCATTATCCCGTATCTCAATCAAAACCCTGTCATCGGATTCCCGAGTCAGGAATTCCAGCGTCCCGGACCCATTTTCCAGAGCCTGAAGCCCGTTAATGGCCACATTCAGCAGCACCTGGAAAAGCACATCCTGATCGCTGGAAAACTCTATATCATCATTTTCTATCAATACGCGGATACTTACAAGATCTTTGTTAAAATTAGGATTTTTTTCCAGCACCATCCGAACCTTCTTCCATAGGGCGGCCATGGAAACCTTCCGATACGAAGGGACTTTTTCCTTGGCAAAATTGAGGAGCGCGGTCAGAGTACGGTTCAGACGGGCGGATTCGGTTACTATAAGGCGGAGCAAGCGGGAATCGGACTCCTCCATCGAAGGGTTTTCCAACAGCATTTGCGCGGAGCCGCTGACGCTCGAAAGAGGGTTTCGGATTTCATGGGCTATGCGAGCCGACATTTCTCCCAGAGCGGCCATTCTTTCGGAGCGAAGCAGCGCCCTTTCCATCCCCTTTTCATGGGTAAAATCAAGGAGTATGCAAATCAACCCCAACCGGGTATCCTTCCGGGTAAGGGATTTGGTTTGCATGCGCAGTACCTTGCCGGGCACCGAGTTGATTTCGAGCAGGGAAACTTTTTCCAGCTCATCCTCAGTGCCATCCCGGGTCCGGCTGGCCAAACCCTCCAGAATATCCGGTGGTAGCAACCCGGAAAATACCGAATCCAAGGAGTCTTCCATCGCCAATTCCCTACCCAATAACTTGGGGCAGCCGGCATTGAAAAAAGCCAAGCGTCCGTCTGAATCGAAATAAAGCAGGCCCAGGGGCAGGGCATCCATCATGCTCCCGGCGCTGAAGCGGAATAGATCGAGGGCTTCGTGAGTGCCGGCCAATTCGCCGGCCATCGCTTTCAGGCGCTGGGAAAGTTGAGCCGACAGCAATGCGACCATGAAATACAAGGTGACGTTCAGAAAAAACCGGATTTGCAGCGCCTCCACCGTGAGAGGAGAGAGGGAAAGGTCAGGTAATGCCAATATTCCCAGGTGTAGCGCCCCCGCATAGGCGAATACCAGGCCGGCCAGCGATGCCATCACCATAGCGCCGGCATACTGGAAGAACAGACCCGCGCTAAGTATGGTCAAGATGAAGAGCAGGGAATAATCGGAATGGTAGCCGTCGCTTAAAAGGAAGATTGAGGCTATGACGCCTATTTCGATGATAAATTGAAAATAGAAGAGAAAGCCGATGGGCGATGCCTTGGCCATTCGATACAGAGTGAGCCAGGTACCCAGATAAAGGATGGTGGACACCGCATATACCACCACCATGCCTCGGATAAGGGATTGCCCTTCGAATCGAAGGGTAACCCAGAATAGCACGGCGAACATGACGCCACGGGAGACAACGACTCCGAGGATGTCGAACCTGAGAGGGGCGGTTTTACCCGGAACGGATTGGGGAAACAATCGTAGTTTGGACATGCTCCTTCCGGCCCTGGGGCCGGAATCCTCCCCGCAGGGGTTACATCGTTCCGGCCATTTCGAACATAGGCAGATACATGGCCACCAGCACGGCTCCGATGATACCGCCCAATACGATAATCACCAACGGCTCGATCAGCGAGGTCAGGGTTTCCACGGCGGCGTCGACTTCGTCGTCGTAGAAATCCGAAATCTTGACGAGCATGTCCGCCAAGCCACCCGTCCTCTCGCCCACCGCTATCATCTGAATCACCATGGGAGGGAACACACCTGTGGCCCGCAAGGGATCGGCAATGGTCTGACCACCCGAAATACTTTCCAAAGTCCGGTATATACCCAGTTCGAGAACCTTGTTGCCGGAGGTTCTGGCCGTTACCTGCAATGCGTCGATGATGGATACGCCTGAGTTCAACAAAGTGCCCAGGGTACGGGTGAAACGGGAAATACAGCTTTTCCGCTCCAAATCGCCCATGACGGGAGAGTTGAGCAACAATTGATCCATTTTGAGACGGCCTTTATCGGTTTTGTAATACCTGAACAGCGCAAACAGAGCCAATGCCAGGCCTCCGAACATGGCCATGAACCAAGCGCGGACGAAATCGCTGATTCCCATCACCAAACGCGTAGGGAACGGCAAAGCCTTGCCCGACTCCGAAAACATGCCCGCGAAAATGGGAACCACGAATACCATCATTACAATCACAGCTCCCATGGCTACGATGGCGACGATAAGAGGATACGTCATGGCGCCTTTGATTTTGCGCCGCAAGGCGTCGGCCTTTTCCTGATACTCGGCCAAGCGCAGGAGAATGGAATCGAGAATACCGCCCGCTTCACCGGCGGCTATCATGTGGCAATAAAGGTCGGAAAAAATCTTCTTGTGTTTGGAAAGGGATTCCGCCAAGGTACTGCCGCCCTGGATATCGGCCGCCACCTGTTGGATGGCCGCGCGCATCTGGTCGTTTTCGGATTGCTCCTGGAGAATATCGAGACATTGGATCAGGGGCAGGCCGGCGGAGGTCATGGCGGAGAATTGCCTAGTGAACCGCGCCAGGGTTTTGAGAGGCACTCCCTGCGAAAAACTCAGATTCAAATTGGCGGGTTTGCGCTTGATCTGCTGGGCCCTGACCCGCTTTTTCCGCAGCAGGACCTCGACATCTTCGCGGGTGGCGGCCTCGATTTCGCCTTCCACTTCCTTCCCGACGCTGGAGCGTCCCTTATATATCCATTTGGCCATGAGCTATCGCCTCTGTTCGCTTTCCCGCGTATATGTAATAATCATTCCTACTCAATTTCGTCTAACTCCGGTAATTTCCGGAAATCAATCTTTCGAAATGCTCCGGATCGGTGGAACGCGACAATGCCACCGTCCGCTCCACTTTCCGCTCCTGTACCAATTCCACCAGCTTGGCATTCATGGTATTCATGCCGAATTTCTGACCGGCTTCGATGGTGCTTTGTATCTGATGGATTTTGTCGTCCCTAATCATGGAGCGTATGGCGGGAGTCACTATCATGACTTCATGGGCCAGGATGCGACCGCCGCCGATGCGGGGGACCAGGATTTGGCTGACAACCCCCTGCAGCACGAACGAGAGCTGGGTGCGGATTTGCGATTTCTCACCCGCCGGAAACGCGTCGACGATACGGTTGATGGTTTGCGCGGCTGAATTGGTGTGCAGGGTCGCCAGGGTCAAGTGGCCCGTTTCGGCAATGGAAAGCGCGGCTTCCATGGTTTCCGTATCGCGCATTTCTCCGATGAGCACCACGTCCGGATCCTGCCGCAAAGCAACTCTCAGAGCCGAAGCGAAGGTATCGGTATCCGATTTGACCTCACGTTGGTTGACCACGCATTTTTTGTGCTTGTGGACGAATTCAATGGGATCCTCCACGGTGAGGATGTGTCCTTCCATGCTCGAATTGATCCGATCCACCATGGCCGCCAGAGTGGTCGACTTTCCCGAACCCGTGGGGCCCGTAACCAGCACGAGACCGGATGGCCGGTCGGACAGTTCCTTGACGATTTCCGGCAAACCGAGTTGTTCCAGCGTCTGCAATTCCGTAGGAATGAGACGGATG
>CAYNXV010000231.1:0-4931 GCA_964401245.1 uncultured Bifidobacteriales bacterium
AACCCAAAGAATGGTTTTTCACATAGGCTTTCACTTTTGGATGGGATTCCAGAATCCGGCAGAACTCACCTTCCCAATCACTATCCAGGATTACCCAATTGACATGGCAGCGGTCGGGACTCGATTCCCAGCGGGAGGTTTTAGAAGTACTGAAGTTGACATGCGCCGTAGAGCCTTCCGGATTATACGGATCGGGTAAGGCATGGATGGGAAACCGTCCTTCGAAGGCGCGGGTGATGGCGGCGGTAATGCGCTCGCATGCGATATCCGAGAGTTCCTTGTAAAGAATTTGGGCCGGATAGGTATCACCTTTGCAGACCAAGCAGGTCTCGAGCCATTGCCTGACAATTCGCTTAAGCTGACCAAATAGGTACAGGCGAGGCTCTTCGTTGTTGTCGCGCCATCGAGTGAAGAGAAGGTGATTGGTGAGGTGGTAGAGGATGGTTGAGGGCCGAATATGACCTGTGTGCTCGAGGTTTAGTTCTACTCCTTCACCGATAATCCCAATATTATTGGTCTTTGTGGGGCCGATTACATCCTGTGTGAGCACAAAAATGGAGTCCTCTGTGAAATTCGCGGATAGACGTTCCTCCTGCGGTTCAACCCGATATCCGGCAATGCGGGGGAAACGCATTTCCAGAGCATCGCGTTCGGGGCGTATGGCCTTGACATGAATGGTTTGGCTTGGCTTTTGGGGCGGGGCGACAACTGGTTTGGCAGTGAAGTCGAAAGGAATACCAAGCACATCGGCGTATTCTACGTTGAATAAGTTGTCTTCGTTCAGTTCGTAGGACTGACGGCGTAAAGCTCGACCAATGACCTGCTCGCATAGCAATTGGGTTCCGAAGGCGCGTACACCCAGGACATGGGTGACCGTATTGGTATCCCAGCCTTCGGTAAGCATGGATACCGACACGACGCAACGGATGCCTTCTCCCAAACGCCCTTCCTTTCCAACGGTATTCATCACTTCCCGAAGAAGTTCCTGGTCGGATATGTTGTCTCCAGAACGGGTATCACCGGTACGTTCAATAATTTCCCTTCGGAAGCGCTCAATTTCAGGTTCTGCCAGTTTGCGGAATTTGTCGTCAAAGGCTTCGCCGGATTCAAGCTGTTCACTGTCGATCAGCAAGGTCTTGGGTCGGGCAAAGGGGTCGCCGTGTTCATTGAAATTCCGGAACAAAGGCAGACGTCCAGCTTGATAATGCTCGGTACCATCTTCGTCCACACGTTGGAAGCCGGAGATGAAGTCGTGAACCAGCTTGGAGGTCGACGTGTTGTTGCACACCACAATGAAACAGGGTGGAACCTTGATGCCGGCTTTCTGCCATTCTTCGAATGTCTTTTCATAATGGCCGTACAGGGCTTCGAGGGCTGTCTGTAATTCTACGGGTATACTCAAGGGATCCAGGGTGTTACCTTTACCCCGGCCTTTTTTCGGCATGCGGGTACGGATATGCTCCCAAAGGTTACGGAATTTAGGCATATCGCCGCCCGGTATATTATCAGCTACGGGTACGCGGGGCAATTTCACTATGCCGCATTCAATGGCATCCATCAGGGAAAAGTCGCAAATCGTCCAGGTAAACAAAGTGCCCTCGGCGTAACCAGAGCCCCTGAGAAAAAATGGGGTGGCGGAAAGGTCCATTACCCGGGTAACGCCTATTTTACGGTTTACAATTTCCAGCCCGGAGATCCAAAGCCGCGCAGCTTCGTTGTTTCGTTCCGCCTCTTTCCGGTCATCTCCCTTGAGGTCATCGTCGTCATCCTCTTCATCGATGTCCTTAGGTTTTTCTCGATAACAGTGATGGGCTTCATCGTTCAGGACCATAATACTTTTAAGGCCCATGAGGTCCGGCATCACCCGTTGGAGCATCTGGCCCTCAGTTTCGAGGGTATTGAGTTCGTCACCTCCCCGGCCTTTGAGCAGGTTTCGCCCGCCTTTGGAAAGTTCCATGCGTTCACGGAGCTTGAAGGCATGGTAGTTGGTCAAGACGATTTTGGCCCTCTCGATGTCCACTAGAAGGTCCGCAGGTACTATTTCACGAGTGCGAAAATAACTGTCGGGGTCATTTGGTTTGAGAACTCGAAGCCGGTCCCGGATGGTGATGCCTGGGCAGACAATGAGAAAGCCCCGCGTGAAACGCTTACTGCCCGGATGACGGACGGCATTCAAGGTTTGCCAAGCGATGAGCATGGCCATGACGGTGGTTTTGCCGGCACCTGTGGCCAACTTCAGGGCGAGGCGGGAAATTTCCGGATTGGCGTCTGCATTGGCCTTTTCGATATGCTCAATAAATTTCCTGCCGGTTGCACTTTCAGGAGCCACCTCGGTAAACCAGATGGCGGTTTCGACTGCCTCGATTTGGCAAAAGAAGGGGCGTACTCCATTAAATGAATAGGAGCGCCAGTGCTGAAGAAGCCGGGCTGTTTCAGGAGTGACCTTCCAGTCATTGGGATTGGGAATCTGTCTCCATTTGTCCACATGACTGCGTACTTCATTGATGATGGAAGTGGTGTCGTATTGCTGTTTCTCGCTGGATAGGCCTTTCCCTTCGTCCAGCACCATTTTCTGCTGCTCGCCTACGTCTTTACGCCTCTTCGGCTTCGGAATGGGGGTAATGAAGGAAACCTTCCGACGGGTTTCAAGAATTTTTTGGGTGGGTTGTCCTTGAGAATCCAATTCCCAGTGACGAGAAGGGTACGCGTAGGGGGAATTTAAGATGGGCTTTTCGAAAAATGGATTTTCCATGATAAAGCCCTAATCTCCAGATGTGAAGTTGCCTGGCTAGCGAAACATTCAGGTTATTCATTCCCAATTCTAAAAATTGGAAGGAGAATGGAATTGTAGCGAAAATTATTCCATGAGAGAAGAGAAATTTGAGGGTTTTCTGTATATTGTCACAATCCCACGGATAATACCTTGATTTTAAAGGACATCAATTACAATTCCTTCTCGTACAAACCGGATTTTGGAGCGCTACGTAATGAATTCTGAGGGACCCCCAATCGAATTTGCGAGGAAACCAAGGAAATGCCCGAAATGCGGTGAGGCGCCGGTAGCCAACATTTTTTACGGAATGCCAGTGCTTACACCATGGCTCGAGGAGAAGCTTCAAAACGGTCATCTCACCCTGGGTGGGTGTTGCGTTTCAGAGGGTGGTCCGGTTTGGGAATGCAACCGTTGCGGGCTGAAAATGTCCCGTAGCCCTAAGCCAGCTGGGTAGCCCGGTGTCCACCCCACGAATCCCGGGGCACAAAATTTGAGGACAACAATCAGGGGGACGGGCTTTTTAGTCCATACGGCATTCTGAAGCCTTATACGAAATAGCATATAATGCCATACTTAGTCCAATGCACATCCTGAAAACCCGGTAAGCACGGGCAATTTGATATTATAAAGTTTTATAACGATTATGACTACCCGAAAACAAAGGCCAATGGGAAAGCGCTCGTCTGGAGCTGAAGCCGACCCGGTCGGGAAGCAGGCTCGCCTCCCACGAACCATTGATAGGAGAGGCGCGGGTAAGCCCGACATTCTCAATATGGTCGATGAAAGTTTGAATGGGCTCAGGAGGGTCAAGGCTGTCAAAACCACCTTGCTTGAATTCGACCGCCCCAAGTATCGGGCTGGCTATTCTCGATGGCCGTGAATAAAGGTTACAGCCAAGGATTCCGGTTCGTCTAAACGGCAACCCATTGAACTGGTTTATAAAGGTGACCTGATGGCAAAAATCTGTTTATTCCTGCTACTTTATGTGGGCCAGACATTTGCCCAGGTGTTTGAAAAATATGAAGGTGAAGGGCTAAATGAAGTTCGGCTTCATTATGTTGTCACCAATTCACTTTTAGGTGCCATGGCAGGCGCTACCATCGCGGGTTCCAATTCGGGATTGATTTCCGGGAGTAACTCCTTAAAAATCCCCTTGGGTGTGGGTGGCGCAGTTGTTGGGGCGGCAATTACAGGGTATTTAACTTATCCATCCAAAACCAAATTATCAAATGGATATGAAAAGGTATTTTTCACAATTGCCGATGGATTCATCGGCGCCGTAGTATTAGGGTTCACTACCGGGCTTTTAGCGGATGCAGTCTTCCCCCAAACGGGGGACCTACCAGTTTCTGCAGCCATAGGCACTTTGGTAGGGGGTCTTGGCGGAGGCATTTTAGGTGGAGTATACGGATACAAATTTGCCATACGTTTCTGATAGGCTTTGGCCACCGTAAGGCTGCTATTATTTCCTGGGGGCAACTTTGGTGCCATGTGCGAAATTCGCGCCATCTAAGTGTCCGTAGATTCACTAGGCTAGTCCTCTATCTGGCGCTGGAATCAACTCCCAAGCAGGACCATTTTATTGGAATCAATAAAATGGTCCTGGAGGGGGCTTCCGATTATTCACAGGCCAACATAGCTTTTCGGATCGCGTCGGATTTGTTCCCGGACTTCCAGATGGTGAAACGGTCGAATTCCTGGCCAGGACAGCAGATTTTTACAATTCCTCGGTAATTACGGAGCAACCCCGATACAATTGGCCTTCAAAATTTCCAAAGGGAAAGCCGTTTACGGGTCAAATATTTACAATACTGCGCGAAATATGAATAATTATTGTAAATCCCCTCTGCTCCTTCGGGGGCAGGGTGCGAGGCCGGGTTGGCATTGCCCCCCGGCCTCTGCTATTTCAAACCCTCAACACCACCTCGACGGTTTTGCGCACATACGTATACATTGATGGATTCAACTTCTACTATGGGGCCGTAAAAAATACGCCCTACAAGTGGCTGGATTTTTCCAAACTGTGTACCCTTCTCCTTCCCCTAAACCAGGTGCTCAAAATCAAATATTTCACCGCCCGGGTAAATTCTCGTCCGGGAAATACCGGCGCGCCGATTCGACCAAGTTATACACCTTGCAGAAGTGGGAGAGCGGAGTC
>CAYNXV010000232.1:0-1560 GCA_964401245.1 uncultured Bifidobacteriales bacterium
ACGCCCACCATGGCCCAGCGTATCGTTCGCGCCAAAGCGAAGATCCGCGAGGCGCGCATTCCCTACGAGGTACCCGCCCCGGAGCAACGCCCCGAACGCCTGGACGCGGTGTTGCGCGTACTATATCTCGTCTTGAATGAAGGCTATTCCGCTACCTCGGGAGACGCCGTGGCCCGCCCCGATCTCTCAGGAGAGGCCATCCGCCTGGGGCGCCTCCTGGTGGAACTTTTACCTGAGCCCGAGGCCAAAGGCCTGCTGGCCTTGATGCTTCTCCATGAAAGCCGCCGGGCCGCCCGATCTTCAAATACCGGTGAATTGATCCTGCTGGAGCACCAGGACCGCTCCCTCTGGAATGTTAACCTCATCCACGAAGGAACGGCTCTGGTCGAAGAAGCCCTCCTATCCCGACGCTTCGGGCCTTATACCTTGCAGGCCGCCATCTCCGCCGTGCATGCCGAAGCCGTCACGCCGGAGTCAACCGATTGGGCGCAAATCGTTGGTCTCTACGATGTCCTGTTGCGTGCAGACCCCTCCCCCATCGTGGAGCTGAACCGGGCTGTGGCCGTTGCCATGCGGGACGGTCCGGAAGCGGGTCTTCGTATCATTGATGGATTTCTGTCCAAAGAGGCACGGTACCGAGAGGTATTGGCGGAATATCACCTGACCCATTCGGCGCGGGCGGATTTGCTGCGCCGAATGGGACGCAAGGCGGAGGCCGCGGAAGCCTATCGCCGCGCCTTGGAACTGACCCGGCAGGATCCGGAGCGGCGCTTTTTGGAAAACCGGCTTTCCGAATTAGAAAACCCAACCTGAAGGAGATTTTATGAAATTTCTAGCGCTCGCATACTACCATGAAAAAACCTTTTTGAATACGCCTCCGGAGGAAATGCAGGCCATTGTCTCCCAATGCGGCCCACTCGACGAAGCGTTGAATGCCACCGGCAAGATGGAGATGGTGGCTTCCTTGGCCGCCACCAAAGATACCGTATCCGTGCGGCCCCGCAAAGGCAAGCCTTCCGTAACCGACGGCCCCTATGTCGAAACCAAGGAGCAATTGGGTTCTTTCTTCCTCATCGAGGCTGCGGATATGCAGGAAGCAATAAAAATTGTTTCCATGCATCCCGCCGCGAACCTGGGGGAAAAACTGGGTTGGGGCATTGAAATCCGGCCCATCGATTTTTGCCGGGCCAAGGAAATTGCGAAGTGAAAAATTTTGCAGCCTTGGGCAAAGACCAGTCCGGGGCTGATAAATCGGTCGCCGCTCCGGACCCTTCGATTTGACCTTACTGGACTTTGCTGAGTGGACCGTCGGGGCGGAAGACTTAATCCAGGGTTCCATCCAATCAAGACATCCTCCTTTCTACTACGATAACCGCCATGCCTTATGCATTCAAGGTGACGTTAATCGGTAACAGAATCGTTCGCAATAGATTGTCCTCAAGATTGAAAAAACTGAATTGATTGAGGATAAGCTGACATGTGACCTGACCCAAGAGAAATCGTCTAGTCAGATACGCAAAAAATGCCTTTATCCACGAAAATTATGGCGGACAGTAGAAT
>CAYNXV010000232.1:1570-4843 GCA_964401245.1 uncultured Bifidobacteriales bacterium
TTTTCGGCCAGATGACCGCTAATATTATCAGGTTTTGACAAGACAGGACGATAAAATTCCATAAAAATCCGAATTTTGCCTGCGAAATTGCACTGGCTTAATTAATATTCAATCCACTACGGCGGGTTTCCTAATGCAGCATCCTCCTCCGAGGAATGAGACAACGGTCCAGCCGTAAAGTCAAAAAATTTTCCATAACTCCAACAGGCGGAAAAAACACCATGTCCAAGCTCTTACTAAAAAATTTTATGGCTCTGGGTTTCTTCGTTGGCATAACCTATGGCGCAGGTGGTATAGGCATTTTTAATGAGCCGGACATCGAGAGAAAACCGCTTTACCTGCACTCGAATGTTGATTTCGGGCAGATTGTGAAAGGTACCAAGGAAGAGGGTGGAGAAATCAGCATGGATCCAATCCAGCGTACTTCGGCCGTGCTGGTTCAGGAACTAACTATCAATGAGCGCCTCAATTTCAAGCTTGGCGTAGGAGGCATGTTCTGGTATTCCTATCCCATGACCAATTTGCCGCATCAGCGAGGTACCAAATTCGGTCCGGGTATTTCTGTGGTAAGAGCTCTTTACCAGTTCGGGGATCTGGATAATCCTCCGGTAGAGCTGGAAATGGGCTATTTTCCGGTTAAGTATAACCCCGATGCAAAGAATCTAGGCGAATACCTCTTTCGTTCTGGAACCTACCCCGGGTATATATACACGGGCGGCTGGCAAATCATGAACAGCGCAGCGTATATGGGTCAGGGGATTCGGGTTGGCTTTAACCACTTTGATGGGGCTCTCAAGAATAATTTCACGCTTTTTATGGAAAGGGAATGGTACCCTGCCTTTGATTTTACTCCCAGTTGGGTAGGCTCTCTTAAATTGGGAGAGGTCTTGGAGCTCGGTGCGGGCGCTTCCTTCAATCATTTTCTGCCTCTCAAGCCCAGTTTGGTTGAACCCAAGGACCAGCGGAATACATACGTTCAGGTTGTGAATGGAGGTTCTTACGTTAGTTATTCCGATGATACCCTTAGCTACATGCCTGGTCAACAAATGCTGGGCAGCGCGATTCCCAAGGAAGTATACAACGGGGAAATAAGGGAAATGTCGAATCCAGCAGATTCACTTCGACTCACGGTGCTCAACAGGTACTCTCACCAGGGAATAAAGCTGATGGGCCGCGCCGCATTGGATTTGAAAGCGCTCTTTCCATCCGATTTGTTTGCAAAGGATGATATGCGGCTGTATGCTGAAGTCGCGGTGTTGGGTGTGAAAAATTACCCTTATTATTACGAAAATATTGTGGAGCGCATGCCTCTCATGGTGGGTTTCAATTTCCCCACTTTTGGTTTGCTGGATATTTTTTCCGTGCAGATGGAGCATTATCGCTCGAAATTCGAAGATAACATGTACAATTTTTACTTGGACGCCTTGCCGATTTGGAGCATTCCCGACAGCGATCCAGCAAAATTCGTGCCAGTAACAAAGGACGATCTCAAATGGTCGGTATATATGAAAAAAAGCATAACAGCGGGTCTCAGTCTGTATGGTCAGTTCGCTTCGGACCACTTCCGGTACAAGACATTTGAACCGCGTGATTCCTATTTGCCGGTGACCCAGACTCCCGGCGAATGGTATTACCTCTTCCGCTTGGAATTCGCGATTTAGGCAAGGGCTGACAGTTTTCTTCCAAAAAAAAGGGGGGCGGCACTTAAATGCGTCGCGCCCCTTTGTGCTTAGAATAAGCCGGACTTAATTAGGTGGATGTCCTATTTTCGGCTTAAAAACCCAAAATTCGGCAAGCGAAGTATCCCATTTCGACATATTATACTTAAGCGCAAATGGCTGGTATGCAGTACATTGGGAAAAGATTAGAGAAGGAGTCATCGACAATGATTAAACGGAAACCATTATCTCAGAAGGTTGCTACTAATTGGACTCCCCTAAGACGATGGTCGGTGGGCTGGGTGGCCATGAGTTTTATGGCTGCTGCCATATTGTCTCCTGCTTACGCGGTACCTGACAACTCTAGGCTAAAAAAAGTATTGGCTTTTCATGTGGCTCTTGGTTTTTCGCATGACCAAGGATTCAAAGAGGGCCGGATATTGTTGGATAATCTTGCCGCACAGAATGGCTTCCAGATAACCCATACTACAACCCAGGCTGATTTGAGACTTGCGTACCTGAAAGGATTCGACGTAGTTGTGTTCAATAATGTCACCTTGCCGGAGAAGTTGCTGCCCGAGCAAAAGAAAGCGTTTGAAGATTACCTCAATCAAGGTGGAGGATATGTCGGTATCCATGGTGCCGGCGATGTGAAGAGTCCCCAGGACTGGCAATGGTATATGGACATGCTCGGATACACAAAATTCGCAGGACACGCTCCCGGCGATTCAGAGCCGGAAGTGTCCGTTAATCAAGTTTTCAAAGACCATACTGTAGTCGCTGGTTTTCCGGCCAAATTTAGAATCAAGGACGAAGTCTATGGGTTCATTGGAACTCCGGTCGGAAAGCCGGGCGTGGAAATCCTCCTTACCGTGGATGAAAAAACCTATGAGGCAGGAGCGGGTAGCATGAGCGGCGTGCATCCAATGGCTTGGACAAGGAAGCAAGGGGATGGTCGCTACTTTTATACAGCCTTCGGCCATGGTGCCAATGCAATGAAGCATGCCTTGTTTCCGAAATTAATTTACGGTGGCCTATTGTATGCAGCCGGATTTGAACCACCATCAGCCTTAATCCACAATAACCAGTCCGGAAGCCACCAATTGGGTACTCAAAAAGGTCTTTCCATTTCCATTCTCTCCGAGGGAAAGCACGAGGTCCTTCTTTTTGGGATCAAGGGAGAGCTTGTGGAAAAGAAAGTGGGAAATGGTCCTCGCGATTATAATTTGGCTTCGGAAGGCCGTTTAGGCATTCATGTCGTCAAAGTAATTACACCGAAAAAGACCTATTCGGAGCGCATTCTACTCCAATAATCTCATTTTATCGGGTACTGTTGCTTAATGGGAGTCGGACATTTTATGGTCCGCCTCCCATTCTTGTTTTTGGAGCAATTAAATAGGGAATGCGGGCTTACTCTATTCAAACTTCATGTGTATTCAATCCACGTACAACCGAATCCACGGCAAATCCGATACCGTGAAATTTACCTTCCCCTGACCCAGCAGATTATAAAAACGACCCCCCTCCGGAGTAAAGTTTCCAGAAGAAGTCCTCCCCCTGTTATCCCTGCGGATTCCCTGGCGATTCAGGCTCACCGAAGCATCCTCCAAATCCA
>CAYNXV010000233.1:0-4841 GCA_964401245.1 uncultured Bifidobacteriales bacterium
AGGCTGTCGGGGCCTTGTTCCAATGCTGCCGATACGGATTCCATTTCCGTCTCTATTTCCGAGGCGCGGGTTTCGGAAACCTCCTTCAGGGAGGCGAGTCCCTTCTCGAACATGGGCCCTACCATTTTGTCCATCATGAGACCGAAATAGCGTTTGAAGGGATTCATTCCCTGATTGCCGTCCATGGCCTGGGTCACGTTCACCCCCTCGCCTTGGGGAATAAAAGTCCAATGGGCTTTGGCGGTTCCCATGTCTCCGAAGTCGAGATGGGTTCGGATGGATTGGTTGGGAACGCTGGCCTCTATGGTCTGGCTGCCATTGCCCATATTTTCGGAAGTCCAACTCGAAACGGCTCCTTCGCCGACGGTATTGGCGCCATAGGTGATTTTCATGGTGGGGTCTTTCCAGGGTGACCAGGCCTCGTTTTTTCTGAGGTCGTTCACTTGCTCAAAAACGACGTCTACCGGCGCCTGGATGACAACCGATCTCTCCACATGATAGGCGCTGGGTAGCATCATTCCGATTACGGCCAGCACGGCAATCAACGCGACCAGACCGAGGGCTATTCTCTTCAGGATTTTCACTTGGGACTCCTTTTTTCGGATTTGGAAAAGTAACAACAATGAAGCTTCGCCAACCCCGGTACGGGGCCGTTTTCCGCTATCTTCCGTTATCCTTCGACGGGCGCTGCGCCTCCGCGAAGCAGCAGGGCGTACAATTCCGTATGGACATAATAATTGGTGCGCCAGATTTTCTGTTTTTCGAGCAGTCCTATGGACGCCAGTTGATCCAGGTGGCGGGCGGCCGTCAGGCGGGTGACGCCCGTGTCCTGTATCACGAATTCGATTTTGGTATAGGGATGCTTGAACAGGTTTTCCAGTAAATCCTTGCTGTACAGTTTGGGCAGTTCGGCGCGGATTCTTCTTTGGGTATGATCCATCAAGGCGCGGATGGCTTTTATCAACTGGATTCCATCGAGAGCGGTTTTCTCCACGCCGTCCAAAACGAAATGGACCCATTCCTCCCAGCTTCCTTCCTCGCGAATCGATTGCAGTCCTCGGTAATATTCGCCTTTGTGTTGGATGAAATAGCGGCTCAGGTAGAGGACGGGCAGGTCGAGCAGCTTTTTCAGCACCAGATAAAGAATGTTGAGGATGCGCCCCGTGCGTCCGTTGCCGTCGTAGAAAGGGTGGATGGATTCGAATTGGTAATGCAGCACCGCCATTTTGATGAGGGGATCGGGATCTTCGGGTCCGTCCATATTGATATAGGTTTCGAGGTTGGTCATCAAATCCGCGATGCGACGGGGATCCTGGGGCGGGGTATAGACGATTTCGCCGGTTTGGGGATTCTTGAGGTTGGTGCCCGGCAATTTCCTCAAGCCGGCCCGGTTCAGGATCAATTCCTGCTGGATGGAAAGAATGCAATTGACGGTGATCCATTCCTTTTTCCGCACGGCTTGAAAGCCTCGATATAGAGCCTGGGTATAATGCTGCACTTCCTTGGCCGCGGGATGGGCGGGGTCGTCGGCCTGGAGTTCGGCGCGATAATAATCGTCCTGGGTGGTGATGATGTTTTCAATGGCGGAGCTGTCCCTGGCTTCCTGGATGGCCAGGGTATTGATGAGAATGGCTTCGTTGGGAATGGAGGCCAGAGTTCCCTTGAATTCCGCCAAAACCCGATGCACCTGAGGTAAGCGGCGGAGCAGGGGGCGGCTTTCCAAGTCAACAGTGGGCGGTAGAGGCGGGACATCAAAGGGTGTTATGGGCATTGGGAGGGTTCTCATGTATTATTTTACCCATTATCTATACATTAAAGCTCTATCATGCATAAAAAAATACCTAAAATATACATGAAAGGTGTTTCATGCTCAGTTTATGCCCATTTCAAGGCATGATGGACCCTTAAAGTGGCATCGGCACTTTTGGGGTTTATCACTCATTCCCTTCCCAATTGATTTTCGGAAAGAGTAGTGCTTTTATGTTCAGTATAGTTATCGGTGGCGGGTTCTAACAGATCACCCGAAAAATTCCGGGGTACCCTTGGGCGGTGTACCCCGGAACGGGAGGATTAGAGTGCCAACTTCTCGGTGTATACCGAGCCGTTATGGCGCAATTCGAGGAAGAAGATCCCGGATTTTCCCGGAAGCTGGAAGGATTCCGTACGTCCGCCGATGGAAACGCGGGATGCGAATCGTTTGCCGGAAATATCGCGAATCGAATATTCGACTTTGCCTTCGAGCGAGTTGGAGATCTCGATTTGATTGGCTCCATGCACGCGGTATTTCGCGAATTGCGAGAAATGGTTGCGATGCATTTTCAGGCCTTCGGCGCCGAATAACGAGGCCGCGTCCTTTTTCCATACGCGGGTAGACTGCCAGTTCAAGGTGAGATAGCCTTCGTTGTTCCAAGGGCTCTGGCCCGCGAGGTTTTGGACATCGGCCTTGACATAGGTGACTTGGTCCATGGTCTTCAGGCCGCTTATGCTCAGGAAAACCCGCTTCCCGTCGTTCGACAATTCCACGGAGGAAACCGTCTTGAGGGTCGAGTCTTTTTCGCAGCAGCCATATGTGGGTTCGCGGTCATAGAATACCTGTTCGACGAAGAAATTGGAAGGTATCACGGTGGCGGGATTGAGAGGTTCGGTGAAGGTCAATTCCAGTCCGCCTTGAATGGATTTGAGATGCAGGAAATCAAAAGGGACGACATCCGGCTTGTGGGTCATCTTGAACATGTTACGGGGAGAGTCATGGCCCCAGTTGGCGGCATTGAAGAAGGTTCCCATGTAAAGCTCGTCGTCGGGGCCGTATACCAGGCGGGAAACCGCGGTGTTACCGAAGCCTTTGCTGAAGTAGAACGCCGCGCCCTGCCAGTTCTCTCCCACATAGTCCAACGCGACGCGGGTGATGGCGGGCAAATTCATGTTGCCTATGGCGAGATGGCCGGCGTAAACGCCTTCCTTGATGAACACGGGTTGTCCGGGAGAACGCCCCACCGAGGCATAGGGCAGCCAAGCCGTCGGCGGCTGATAGGGGAGGCTTTCGGCCCAGTTCGGAGGGTTGGGAGGCAATGTCGTATCGGTGGGTTGCGATTGCCTATGCCCGTAGAATTTACCCGGTTTCATGTGCATCAAAGGGTCGGCGGGGAGCCATGAACCTTCATTGTCGGTGACGAAGACATTTCCCGAAGCGTCCATGGCCGCGCCATTGGGAGAACGCAATCCACCGGCGAGCTTTTCAAGACTGCTTTGGCCCTGGAGACTCCATTTAAGGAATGCGCCGGTAAAATCATTGGTTGGCCCTACCGTCGAGTTACCGCCAGGTCTGACATTGCCGGAATATGGAGCATAGAAAAATCCGTTTTTGTAAACGGGGGTAAATACGTACTGATGCCACCCCGGACCCACCTGGGGAAATGTGGGATTTATTTCTTGGGGCCAAGTCACCAATTTTTGCCGGTTCTTTTTCAAATCTGCGGGAGCGGTTAGGCTCAGGATTTCGTAGAAACCGTCTCTATCGGTCACATAGACTTTACCGTCAACGACGTTGATGCCGGTAGGTTCGATCCAGAAGTCGGCCAGCTTTGTGAATTGGGCCTGGGCCGGATTCTGGCGGTAATTGCTCACCCTGTATAGAACGGCCTCGGCGTTGGGTGCGTGCATCTTGCCGTGTTTTTGTCCGGAGGGGTCGCTGATGGCGGTAATCAGCATGTCGCCGCCCTGCAAAAAGGCCAGCGCCGTGGTTCGAGTCTTTACCGGCAGCGGCAATTCGGTCAGTGTGAACGCCGGGTTCACGGCGTCGGCAACGGCCGCTTGCGCGACCTTTCCATGCATTCCCAAAGGCAATGCTATGGCTAACGCCATGATCCTTGACAATTCGAACTTCTTCATAAATATCCTCCCGCTAATTTTCATAATCCATTCCGGTTTAATAAGAGCTTAAAACCCGTACACAGGCCCGTCGACGGAAATAGCTATCCATCCTCCTACGACATCGACATAAAATAAGTCCGTTTGAGAAATTATGCACTGAGTATTAAGCCCATTTTCCTCCAAAAACGGGGGAAGTTACCATTTGGGCGCTATTTGACTCCCCTCGGACGGTTACGATCGGTCGAGGCGGCTTCACGCCGGACAGCGTATCAAAAAACTAAACCAGGGTGACTCGCGCAGGGGCGTACATGTCATCCAGGCACAAGAACTACGTTCCCGACCTTCCGCCCAGACGCCACATACTCATAAGCCTCGCGGATCCTCTCCAATGGATACCGCCTGTCGATGAGCGGTTTGAATTTTCCCCTTTCTATCAGAGGTTTAATATGGGCCAAGCTACGGCGAATATCGAAAGGTATGGGGAAGCGCACCTGTTTCCCACCCACCAGCGGAGTGATAAGCGCAAGGAAAGGATTCTGCGCTCCCGGCCCCAATTCCGATGAGATGTACACTCCCTTGGGGCGCAACAGAGGTTTGCACTTGGCGAAAGTACTCTTGCCCACGGCATCGAAGACGAAGTCATAGACGATATCGTCGCGAGTGAAGTCATTGCGCATATAGTCGACGACCTTGTCGGGTCCCATCGAATTCACCAGTTCCACCTGCTCGGTGCCGCACACCGCGGTGACGAAAGCCCCCCTGGCTTTCAATAATTGGACGGCCGCCGATCCGATGGCCCCGGTGGCGCCATGAACCAGTACCTTGCTCCCGGGCTTGAGGTCGACCTTGTTCATGAAGTTGTAGGCATAATGCGCGCCTTCGATTCCCGCCGCCGCTTCTTCGTAGGTAGCGCCTTCGGGCATGAGGTCAATGCCCTTGTCTTCGGGAAAGGTCAGGTATTGCGCATGCGA
>CAYNXV010000234.1:0-4835 GCA_964401245.1 uncultured Bifidobacteriales bacterium
AAGTCCTTCGCGCTCAGCTTGGCGGTCGGAAAGGCGTTGGGCGATATTTTCCCGGGCTTTGGCTACGCTTTCCCGGGCCTGTTCCGGGACCTTATCCAAGGCTTCGAGGGCTTTTTCCAGGTTCACCCGGGCGGCAGCCTTCTTTTCGCCGATCATGGCTTCAACTTCTTGCTGCGATTTCCCGTTCGCCCGCATGGATTCCACTTCGGCCTTGGCGGTTTTGGCCGCCTCACGGGCCGCCTGCACCCTTAACGCAACTTCCGGAGGCATTTTAGCCAATGCTGCTTCAAAATGCTGTAAAGCCTGCGCTTTACGTTCCGCCAAGTTGCCGGGTTGGTCTACAGGGGGCATGGTTAACCCATCAGACCCCTTGCTCTCCGCCATTCCACCAGCGACCAGGGCCAGGCTCATGCCTATGGCGACGCTCAGCTTATTCATGTGCAATTTCCTGTCGTTATTCAGGTTGAATTATATCCACTTACCCAACTGAGCAAGGCTCACGCCAACCGGAAATACCCCCCAAATTACGGGAATTGAGGTCAATATGGAATGGAATTAAAAAACAATTTGGGGTCAATTGACCCCGGCTTGGGCGGTAAAAGAGCATCAGCTCTCTAAGTCATTGATTTTAATGGAGTTATGTACGCAAAAAGCTTGGGAGCAAATCGCCCCAGATAGTACCGGCCTTAGGAGGCCAAATACTCCACTATGGCGTCATGGAGCTTGGCGTAAAGCCACTCAAGCTTGGTTCTATCCTCTTCCAGCAGGGTGACCCTGAATCCCATCAAAGTGGAGCAGAAAGACGAAATCGGCACCATGCAAATTCCCGTGGAAGCCAGAACGAAATAGACGAAGCGCTTATCCAAGGGGATCCCCTGTACCATCTCCTCCACCTGGGCCTCGACGCGGGGATCCGCAATTTTGAGTTTTTGATGAGGCTTGAGCGTGCCTTCCCGGAAAATAATGGAGGTGTAGAACGCTCCATAGGTCTTGTTGACGATGAGTTGGGGGATATCCTTCAGGGCCTCGAAAACGACATCTCCTCGGCCTTGGATATCCAAATTGAGTTGGTTGCGGTACGCGGGATATTCCGGATGACTCAGGATTTCCGGAATGGCCATTTGAGGCAGGGTAGTGGAGCAGACTTCCAGCATTTTGGCATCTTCCAAAGCTTTGACTAATCGGGAGAACTCTTTGTCTTTCGAGGAGTTATAGAATTCCATCCAACCGCAACGCGATCCCGGCCAAGGCAGCTCCTTGGAAATGCCCTTCAAGGAAATACCACAGACGTCTCCAATCACCTGGGCGATGGGGACGGACTTGACCCCATTATAGGTGATATGCATGTAAATCTCGTCGGCAACGATGAACAGGTCGTACTCTCGGGCCAATTGGACGATTTGCCTCAGAGTTTCTTCGGGATAGACCATGCCGGTGGGATTATCGGGATTGATGATCAGGATTCCCACGATATTGGGATTGTATTTCACCTGGTTGCGGAGCTGTTCCATATCCGGGTACCAGTGGTTCTCCGGGAGCAGGTTATAGGTCAGGGGCGGTTGGCTGGCATGGCTTCCCTCAGCCGACGAGTGGGTGGAATAGGCCGGCGAGGGTCCGATGATGCGGGCGCCGGGATCCAGGTACTGGTATAACGTGGAAATGGCATCACCCAGTCCATTGCAAAATAGGAGGTCATCCGCGGTAATCCGGGTTCCCCCCAAGGCATTATTCACATTTGCCAGATATTCCCGCGTTTGCAATACCCCCTTGGTGGGGCAATAGCCGTAGCTGGCGTCCTGCTTGACCAGGTTGCCCACGATATCCTTCATCCAGGCGGGAATGTGGCTTCCTTTCTGGACCGGGTCACCGATGTTTTCCCAGAAAATCTCCACTCCCAATTTCTGAAAAAGTTGGGCCTTCTTGACTATTTCCCGGATTTCGTAAACCAATTCGGTGGCGCCGGGGTGCAGGATATTTCTTCGCATGAGGTGCTCTTGGGTTGCTTTTGCTTGGATTGATTTTATTTGGCCCGCATTTGCTGCGGATGGGGAGTATATCCCGAAGGAAAACGGGTGGTGGCATTATACAGGTTTTTCTTGAGATTCTCGGATTCCCAAAAAGCCTGATTCAAAATAGCCCCACGAAAATCGCAGGCGGTTATGAAAGCGTCATCGAAGCGGGCGCCCGTCAAATCGGCATTGGTGAAATTGCAATTATTCAGCTGCACGCCGGAAAAATCGGCGTGGCGTAAATTGGCGCCGCTGAAATCGACTTTACTCAGTTTTTTCACCTGAAACTTGGCTTTATCCAGCCGGGCTTCGATAAATTGGGCTTTGGAAATGCTTTTTCCGTTGAATATGGCCGCCTCGAAATTGGCCCTGACGAATTCGGCCCCATCCATGCTGGTATTGAAAAATGAAGCCCGGGAGAAGCTGCTCTCCGTGAAGCGGGCCTTCGAGAGCTTGGCGAAGCCGAACTCGGCCCGATCGAATCGGCATTTGTCGAAAGTGGATTTCCGGAAATCGGTTTCCACCAGGTTGGCTGCGGTGAAATTGGTTTCGGTGAAGGCCAGACCGCGCATATCGGCATCCGTCAGATTCGCTTCCCCCAGGTTGAGCGAATTGACGCGGGCCTTGCGGAAATCGGCGCCTTGCAATTTGGCTCCCGGAAGCTGAACTCCGTCCAGATTGGCGCGTGAAAAATCGGCTTCTTCAAGTCCAGTGTTCATGAACGTGGCCCCGGCGAGATCGGCTTTATGAAAACTCGTCTTTTCGGAGAACTTCGTATTCTTGAGATTGGCTCCCTTCAAGTCCGCGCCTTCGAATTGGGAGCCGACGAGTACGGCGCTTTCCATGCGGGCCTTGGGCATGAGAGCATTCTTGAAGTCGCTGTTGCGGATATCCGCGCTTCGGAAATCGACGCCCGGGAGTTCGACATTACGGAAATTGCAGTCGCCGTATTGGGCGCTGTTGAAGGTGACATTGGTTCCGCTGGATCCCTCGAACGAAATTTCGGTACCCATCGACTGGTTGAAACGCGAGTTGTCGAGCTTGCAATTCTTGAATTCCATTCCGCTCAAATCGCGGCCGGTAAATCCGTGATCCGAAAAATCGCGTTCTTGATACTTTTCCTGCCCGAGCGCCGCGGAAAATACACCGGCCAGGAGCAGGAGGAGAGCGGGACGAAAATGGAAGTATCTAAGGTTCATGACCAAGCCGTTATCCATGCGTAACCGGGAGAATCCGATGCCTTTTCCGGGACTGGGAGCCATTCCATCCCGGGGGCCGGAAGTCCTTGTGGAATATAATTCATCTATAATCATAAATCGAGATGCCCCCTTGGTTTCGGGTGATAGTGATGGTTTCGGGATTGCTAAATTATCTATCATAGCATACATTCCCTGCGCATTCCGAGACTTGGGAGGATTCATTGCCGGAAAGCCGGATTTTTAAGGCCGGGATTCGTTCGCGGGTCCGGCTGGAAATCAATCTCGAAGCCATTCGTGAAAATTTCCGACGGATAAGCCGCTCGGTGGCGCCTTCGCAAGTCATGCCCATCCTCAAAGCCGATGCTTACGGGTTGGGAGCTCTGCGCATCGCCGAAGCGCTTGCGAACGAAGGACCAGCGCGGTTCGGCGTCGCCGAGGCGAAGGAGGCGCTTGCTCTGCGCCGGCATGTGAAGAGACCCGTGCAGATAATCGGAGGCTTGCTGGCCGACGAGGCGGAGGCGTGCGTACGCGCAGGCATCGTATGTCCTATAGGAGACTTGGCCATTGCCAAGAGACTTTCCGCCGAGGCTGTGCGCCAACGCCGCAAGGCCAAGGTCCATATCAAGGTGGATACCGGAATGGGCCGGCTCGGATTGCCCCATTTCGACGCTTATGCCGCCATCCTCAAAATCGTACGTCTACCCGGCCTTGAAATCGAAGGGATCTACTCCCATTTCGCCAATGCCAATAATGCGCAGCATGCCAAAACCCGGGAACAGGTGGTGCTATTTTCCCAGTTGCTGGAAAAGCTGAAGGCAAAGGGTATCGGGTTTCCCTTGATACACTTGGCCAATTCCGACGCCATCAACAACTTTCCGGACACCCATTTCGGTATGGTGCGACCCGGTATCAATCTTTACGGAGTTTTTGATTTGGAAGGTTGCCAACGCTATCGGCTACTTCCCTCCTTGACGCTCAAATCGACGCTGCTTTCCAAAAGACTCCTGCCGGCGGGGTATACCATCGGTTACGGTTGCACCCATACCCTTTTCCAGGAAACCTGGGTGGGCACGATTCCCGCCGGATACGCGGACGGAATTCCCCTGGCGGCGGGCAATTCGGGACAGGTTTTGATCCGGGGCAAGCGCTGCCCCATTATTGGACGGGTTTCCATGGATTATATCACGGTGGATTTGGGGGCTTGCCCCCAATCCAGAGTAGGGGATGCCGTGGTGATTGCCGGGCGCTCGGGTTCCGAGGAGATCACCATGGAGGACTGGGCGAGAATCAAGCAAACCCACCCCTACGATATCATCTGTTCGCTGGGGAATCGTGTGGAGCGTGTCTATTCTGGCTAATTCCGGATTGGATGTGGTAAAATAGGTCGGAATAAGGAGCGGTTTATGTCCAGTAATTTTTCTCTTTTTACTCTCCCCGGTTCCGGCGCGCAATTCCGGAAATTACTGGGGGTCTCTCTTTTGCTCGTTTTATGGGGATGTGATCCGGTGGAGGTCGGCGGCTCCAATGGACCCACCCCGATTCCCAGTGTCGAAGAAGCGAATGTTAAAATCATCAATAACAAATCGCAGGACCCCGGCGTCCTGACCTTTTCCCTCTATTCCTCTTC
>CAYNXV010000235.1:0-4824 GCA_964401245.1 uncultured Bifidobacteriales bacterium
GCCTTTACCCAGGGATCGGCCCAGGATGCTTTCAAGCTTTTCCGCGAGGCGCTTAAACACAATCCGTTGGACGAGGATACCCTGCTCAATCTTTGGGACGCGGCCGGCAAGCTCGATTTACGCCGCGAAACCCTGCCGGTATTGGCTCATGCCTGTCGCCTGGAACCGGCCCTGGCGGGCGTTAAAGCGGCGGTGGCCCAAGCCGCTCCCTGAGGATGGGAATTTATTCGTAAGTTGCAATCATGAAACTCAGCGTCTGCACCATCATGCGCGACGAAGCCGCCAATGTCAAGGACTTGGCGGCTTGCCTGCCATTGCGCGAAATCGAATGGGTGGTAGTGGACACCGGTTCCACCGACGGTACCCAAAAGCTCCTGGAGGAAATGGACCTGGAAGTCCACTCCTTTTCCTGGTGCGATGACTTTTCCGCGGCGCGCAACCATTCCCTGGACAAGGCCTCCCGTGATTGGATACTTTGGCTCGACGCCGACGATCGCCTCGACCCCAGGATGTGGACGAAGATAAAGGGTTTGATTTCCAACGGCCCCGGCGCTTTTCGTTTCAACGTGAGCAGCCCCCGCGATGACGGCAGCGGAGATGTTTTCCGCCAACTCAGGCTTTTCCATCGTTCGCTCGACCTTCGTTTCGAAGGTCGGATTCATGAGCAATTGACTTCTTCGGCGGAGCGCCAGGGCGTGACTATCCTGGATACGCAGGTGGAAATCCGCCATGAGGGATACCGCGAAGAATCGCGCCGCAAGCGTAAGCGCGAGAGGAATTTCCAATTGCTGGAAAAAGAATTCGCCGACCATCCGGACGATCCGGCGGTAGTTCTGGAATGGGGTAATTGCCTGGGACAACTGGGCCGGTTCGAAGCGGCATTGTCGGCGTATCGGTCTCTGTTGCCGGTGGATCCCAGCGCGAAGCCTCCGCGTCCCGAAGCGGAAACCCTGCGGGCGTTTCCCGAACTCATCGCGGACACCTATGAAAAAATGGGCCGGGAAAAAGACGCCCTTCCCTGGTATCTGCTCGCGTTTGACTGGGAGCCGGACGCGCCCAAACCCGCGTATTGGCTGGCCCATCACGCCTTGCGTGAAGGCGATTTGTCCAAAGCCCTTTCGCTTTTCCGCCGCATCGTCTCCACTCCTGCCCGGGTAAGCCGCGTGGCGCGGGACCTGGTTTCGGTGCGCCGCAATGCCTTGGCGTTTCTGGTCAGCAGCGAGATCGAACTCAAGGGTGTCGAATCGGAGCCGTTACGGGCCTACATGGAGGAGCTTGTCGCCGGCGACCTGCGCCATTTCCCCCTGGAACCCGCGGTGGTCATCGGATATTTCCGCGATAAAAAAGACGCCGACGGGGTGGTGTCTTTCTGCGAAAGGTATTTGGCCGAGCATCCCGGTGAATCCGATACCTGGGTGGACTACCTGGAAGCCTTGCTGATGCTGGAAAGGCCGCTGGACCTGCTTTCCGCCATCGCCCGCATGCGTCAATCCCATCCCGTCAACGGAACGGCCGAAGCCCTGGCGGGAAAGGCCCGTGAAGCCCTGGGACTTTCCGTCGACGAGATTTACCGGCATTATTGGGCCCATTTGCAGAAGTTTCCGGCGGATCCCTCGTTGCGGGTCTTTTTCGCGGATTGGGTCAACCGGCATAAGCTGCACCAGCAATGTTATGCCGACCTCAAATCCATGCGCCAGGCTCCTCCCGAACTCATGGATTTTCTCATACAACTGGAGAATCTGGGTCACGGTAAAGGAGAATAGGGAGTAATCCCGATGCCGAAGCCGAATTCCATACCCAGCACCCATAATTCCCCGGAAAAGTCCTACCCGCCGCAAACGCGGGAACTATTGGCCACCCTGCGGGGCATAGGCACCATCCAACAACCCTTGCGACTCCCCCATCCTCCCGACACATTGTCCGTGGTGATGATCGTCAAAAACGAAGCGGCCAATATCCGCGACGCCGTCGAGAGCTTCAAACCCTTCGCGGATGAAATCATCGTGAACGATACCGGCTCTACCGACGGCACGCAAAAGCTGCTGAGCGAACTCGGCGTCACCTGGTTCCAGACGGAGTGGCGCGACGATTTCAGCGAAGCCCGTAACCAAACCCTGGAGCGGGCCACCAGCAGCTGGATTCTCTGGCTCGATGCCGACGATCGCATACCGGCCGACCAGGCCGCCGCCTTTCTCAAATTGAAAACCGCGCCGCTGGACCGGGCCTTCGGATTCCAGGTGATCAACACCCAGGCCGGACGTCCTTTGGGAACGCGCTTCCTGCAAATCCGCATGTTTCCCAATCACAAAACATTGCGATTCCGTTACCGCATACACGAACAAATCATCCATAGCATCGGCAAACTGGGCCTTCATTGTTTCTACCTGGAAACCTCCATCCATCATACGGGTTATGAAAACGAGGAGATGAAAAAAACCAAGGCGCGCCGCAACCTCTCCCTCCTGGAGAGGGAAAAGGACAGGCTGGCAACCGAACCCTCCCTGGCCATGAGCGTGGGCGATTCCCATTATATTCTGGAAGAATGGGAAAAAGGCATCGCGGCCTATCAGGCGGCCATGGAAGTTCCCGCCTGCCGCGAAATCAATAAGGACGTTTACCATGAGCTGCCCAATTGCATCGGACGGGGCCTGCAAAAGCTGGGGCGATACGCGGAAGCCATGCCCTGGTTCGACCGGTCCCACGGCATGCAGCCCGGTAAGTTGGAGCCTCTCTACTATAAGGCCGAATGCCTGTTGGCGTTGAAAAGAAAATCCGAAGCTAGCGATCTTTTTACGGAGCTGCTCGCAATGCCGGCCCTTTTGTCCGGTACCGCCAGCCAAAACGACGTGATTCGCGCCTTCGCATTTTTCCACCTGGGAAATATCCTCTTCGAGGAGGGCGACTTCGAAAAATGCCTCGATGTCGCGACCCGTATGACCGAGGCGTACCCCGACGTGGTGGAAGGCCGGCAATTGCTGGAAAAATGCCGCCTGAAAATGATCGACTCCCGGTCCACCTTATCGGTGGTGATGATCGTGAAAAACGAAGCCCGGAACATCCGCGCCGCCGTGGAAAGCTTCAAGCTAGTGGCCGACGAAATCATCGTCAACGACACCGGTTCCACCGACGGTACGCAAAAACTGCTGACGGAACTGGGCGTCACCTGGTTCCAGTCGGAATGGAAATCCGATTTCAGCTTCGCCCGCAACCAATCTTTGGACCGGGCCAACGGGCAGTGGATTCTCTGGCTCGACGCCGACGACATCCTTCTGGAAGCCGACGCCCTGGCCATCAGGCGATTACTGGAGCAGCATCCCCATGCGGATAAAGCCTTTGGATTCATGGTGAAAAACTCGCAGGACCGGGGCATTACCGGTTCGGTGTTCAACCAGGTCAGGCTTTTCCCCAACCGCCCCGAATTACGCTTCACCTCTCCGGTGCATGAGCAGATTCTGCCCGCTTTGGAAAACGCCGGAATTCCGGTGGAATATACGGGCATAAGGGTTATCCATACCGGCTATGCAGGCGATGAAATCATGCGGGGCAAGCAAATCCGTAACCGTGAAATCCTGGAGCGGCAAATCCGCGAAGGCAAGGAAGTCACGGCGGTAACGCATTTTTCCCTGGGAAACGCCTGCCTTGATTTGAGCGAGTATGCCGAGGCCATGAGCCATTTCGAAAGGGCCGGACAAAGCGCGCGCGACAAAGGGGACAATCCCCATATCCGGGAAAGCGCCCCGGTTAAAATCGCCGCCTGTCTCTGCTATCTCGGCCGCTACGCCGAAGCCTTGGCCCGGTTGGATTCTCCGTTTTCCGGATCGGCGAAAAACGGCCATCTCCATCCCGAAGCGGTGCTTATAAAAGCCCAAGCCCAGGCCGCGCTGGGAAACGCAGAAATGGCCCGGAAGGAATACGAACAGCTCCTGGATTATTCCGAAGGACCCCTATTCATCCCGGTGGATTTCACCTTGCTCAAAATCAAGGCATTGCGTTATCTCGGAGAATATTGGCATGGACACGGTCAGGGGGATTTGGCCGTGACGCTTCTGAAGGCGGGAATCGCGCTGCAAACGGGAAGCGATTTCCGGGGCGAGGATTTGCGCCGGGCCTACGCCCAGCGCGGAATACCCTCGACCGCTCCCTCTCTTTAAAGTCCGGAGGTGGTCATACTGGCCAGTAATTGGGGTCGCCCCCTGCCCTTACCGGGAGGCGTTTTTTCCCAAGTCGCCAAAACCTCGACTTCATAATTCAAAGTCGCACTTTGCTGCGAGCCCGGGCGCCACACATAGGTGTCCGTCCCCTCATCGCGATTCAAAACCGTACCCGTCGGGTCAACCAACCCCCGGCCGCGTAACCCGCCGACTTCCCGCAACCGCAATTCCTGGAAGGCCGACTCGTGCGGCTCCGCTCCATAGGGCGAAATCGAACCCACTTCGAATGCCACCTCGAAATCGGGAAGGTTGTTGTTGATGCGAATCACGGCGATGGGCACGTCCTTTCCGCCTTTGCGGAAATCAACGCCGGAAAGGGGAATCATTTCCACCCTATTAATAATAGGGATGCGCCCCCCCACCTGGATGGAAGCGGCCAACACAGAGGAAACCAATACGGAAATGCAGGCGATTGTTTTGATCATGGTTGAAGCCTTTCAAGTATTTGTGTTATTACCGAGAGGCCGAATCCGTGGCCGGAAACCGATCCGCCATTCCGTGCCGATTTCGGCGGTTAAGCCGGTACTCGGTTGAGGAAATACGGAGCTCCCCAAAAAGTAGCTGATTCACAAATACCCGCAAGGGCTAAAATCACGCCGAAATTCTTGAAATT
>CAYNXV010000236.1:0-4768 GCA_964401245.1 uncultured Bifidobacteriales bacterium
ACCGCACAGCAAAGCGGAGCGGGCGGAGCGTGGCCGGAAAAATCCCCGGCCTCGGCCTCCGGCCCGCAGCGATGCCACTAAGAGAACCGGCCAAAGATTTCACACAGAAATCAGCCCCAAATAAAAAAAAGCCGCAGGGATCTCTCCCCACGGCTTCAATGATGTCCTTACCGTTTCCGCTTAAGCGTTGGTTTCCGCGCGCGGGGATTCCGTAGCCTCGGCCTCATCCAAATCGAAACGGGGTTTTTTCTTCAACTGGTTACGGCGACCGTGTTGGATTTCTCCGTCATCGGCTCCGACGAACAGGTGATCGTGGCTTGTTTCCGCAGCCGGCTTGAGGTCGGCCAGGGATTGTTCCTCGTCGCGTCCCGCCGTGGGCAGACGCCTGCGGGGAGCCAATCCTACGGGAGGAACATTGTCGTTATGATTGTTTTCAACCAGGGCAGGCTGCTCGAAACGACGCGGGGCGCTGGGGCCTGCGTCGCGCGCCGATTCCCGCATCGCGTCCCTACCGTTTTCACGACCGCTTTCCGAAGCTCCGGCCACAGCCTCGCGTCCATTGGATGAACCATCCCGGCCATTGCTGTGGACTTCCTGGCGGTTGGGCCGGTTGCGGTGATCGCCGCGGGAACTGCGGTCGCGGTCACGGTCCCGGTTCCGATCGCGATCGGGACGAGCGGGGCGTTCGCCCCCTTCGGCTCTTTCACGTTCCGGACGAGCTGGGCGATCCCGATGACCGGAATCACGGGCGGGACCCGCTTCACGGTTCCTATCCTGTCCTTCGTTCTTATCTTGTCCACGGCCCCGTCCTCCGGCTGACGCCGGGCGGGAATTGCGGCGATTGGCATCGCCTTCGCCATCGTCCAGGCGAACCGGCTTGAGGCGAAGCTGGGGCGACATTTTTTTCACCACCGGCTGCTCCAGAAGATAGGCCACATTGTTGAGTTTTAGCAAAATGACGACACACAGCACTATGCTGGCGGTCACCAAAGCTGTCAAGAGATACAGAAATGCGTTTTCCATGAGTCGCTTTCTCTCAGGTTAGCTGGTTTTACATGTGAAGAAGAAGCCGAAATTGAACGTGCATGAGGCACTTGGAATTCCCGCGACACTTTGGCCGCAGAAGGCTTCTTCCATATTATACCATCCGTACCGGATATTCCGGTCCCATCCCACGGGAGGAAAAGGGAAATCCATTCTGGAAGGTTGCGGTACGCTTACTCAAGCCGGCTTTTTCTTCAATGCATCGGAAGGAGGTTGCGATGATAACAACTCCTTTTCTTCTTCGTCAGCTTGATTTAGGAGCGAAATGACCCGGTTTGTCTGTAAATCCAGCGTGTGGATGCGACTGACCAGGGATAGCACCAATGCGCAAAAAATCAAAAAGCTCAAGCTCAGCAGAATATAGAGCAGTACCACGCCCTTAAAGTAACAATATATACCCCCCTCTTCAATCCTCGAACTACTGCACACCTTGACAGGTACTATTTTGTGCAGTACTTTAGATGCTGGAGGCTAGGATATGAAAACCACCCCTAAAATCGCCAAAAAAAGACCCCTGACTGCAAGGCAGCGGGAGGTTTTTGAATTTATCAAAGACCGTATCGAGCAGGATCATCGACCACCTACGCTCCGGGAAATTGGTGAACGCTTCCAAATCGGCTCTACCAACGGGGTGCGCAGCATTCTCACCGCCCTCGATAAAAAAAATTACATAGCCCGGTCGCCCAAACTCTCCCGGGGAATCGAAATCTCGGGGGTCTCGCAAAACAAAAAGTCCCATTCCGAAAAGACGGTGGAAATCCCCATCTTGGGCCGGGTGGCCGCGGGAATGCCGATAGAAGCGGTGGAAAATCTCGAGGGTACGGTGATAGTGGATAAGGAATTCCTGATGCGCCGTCAGGATGTGTTTGCGCTTCGCGTACAGGGTAATTCCATGATTGAAGCCGGAATTTTAAGCGGTGACCTGGTTTTCGCCCGCAAGCAGTCCACTGCGGAGGCAGGTCAGGTCGTGGTCGCATTACTCGGGGAAGAAGCTACGGTCAAATACTTCTTCCCGGAATTGGGTAGGGTAAGGCTGGAACCCGCCAACCCTGAATTCGGCCCCATTGTCATAGACGACTCCATGCCCGATTTCTCCATTCTGGGCCGGGTCATTGGGGTCATGCGCCGGTATTAAATACCTTTTTGACATGCTTCCAATCCGACTGTTTCTCCTCCCGCTCGCTCTCGGTTTCTTGATTAACTGTTCCTCGTCTACCCAAGTGCGAAAGGCTTTATTCGAAAATAAAGCCCTAAAATATTCCATAGCCTACGATAGCGAAGGCCGTATGCACGGCTTGGAAGAGTGGTGGCATCCCAACGGACAACTCAAGTTCAGGGGCCAGAACCTGCACGGCGAAAGGCATGGTGAATTTACCGCCTGGAATGCCGACGGGAGTATCTGGTACCAAGGCTATGCCGACCAAGGGCGAAAAGACAGCACCCTTACCTATTTCCACCCCAACGGAATTCCCAAGGTCGTTATGACCTATGACCAAGGGCGTCTGTTGCAATCCGAGGAATTCCAACCCGACGGCAGGAAGAAGGAAACCCCCGAAGAAATGCAGGCCCGTCAAGAAGCCGAGGCGAAGGCGGCTTTGGCCAAATCCCGCGAAGCCGATCTCAAAGTCTGGGTTCTGCGGGTAAGAAAAACCATGGAAGGTTACTGGCGGCCCCCGCAAGGAGGACGTGCGGTGCGCAATCGCGCCGTGGCCAAAATAACCGTGCGCAGCGACGGGAAAATCCTGGACGCGAAGTTGATAAAACCCAGTGAGAACGCCGCCTTCAATCGCGAGGCCCTGAATACCTTCAAGCGCATAAAAGGTTTTCCTCCGCTACCCAAATCGCATCCGGGTTCCACAATCGACATCCAATACGAATTCGTGCCGCCGGCATCGAATAAATCCCCGGAAAGGCGCTGAAAACCTTGACCGAATGAATTTCCCCCCTCTCCCCTTCCGAAGAAGTATTTTCGGACACAGCAGAGGAGGGTAAAGTGCATACCAACCGTTTCAAAAGCATCTTGTTCGGAGTCTCTCTCGCCTTGACAGGCTGCGGATACTTGAGCGACCCGGTCAAACCGAATTCCAACCGGCAAAAGAGCACCGACATCCTGGCCAAGGTGCGGGACTTCCGCGAAGGACATGCCGCCGGTACCGGTGAATCGCATCCCCACTTCAACCAGAATTCCGGCTCTTGCTCGGCGCAGGAATCCGGCGTCAATACCGTGGAAGAGGATTTGGAAATCCTGGAGACGACCGCATCCGATTTTCCCGGAGACAATCGCATACCCAAATTGGTATCCGGTCTCACCGGCGACATCGCCGGATGTTTCAATCCGCCGGACCGTTTCATCGATTGGTATACCGATCGCGGCCCCGATACCAATCGCGCCTTTCTGATAAAGCTTCGCTTTGTGGAGGACGCAGACGGATCGCACGTCTATCGCAACAACAATTTCTTCCCCATCGATGACGGCGCCGAATACGAAAAGATCAACGAATCCGACCCCGATCCCTTCGGTCATTTGCAGACGGGAATGAAGGAGGAGTCCGATTTGACCCTCCATAATTACGGGTTCACCATGGAGTTCCATGTCGACTTCACCTATAAGGCGGGGGCGAATCAATCCATCACCTTCGAAGGTGACGATGACATCTGGGCATTCATCAACGGGAAACGGGTCGTCGATTTGGGGGGCATTCATGTTCCCCAAAAGGAGACCGTTAATTTGGACGATCTCGGCCTTGAGGACGGGGGAACCCATTCATTGGACGTTTACTTCGCCGAACGCGCCGTGGCGTCCTCGAAATTATCCATTGTCAGCAGCGTAGCCTTTTTCCAGGAATAGGATTTCGGGAAAAGGTGATTCCGACCGGCTATCAGGTCCGGGTGGGCCGATGGGCGACATTGGCCTGATAGGCCCGCCAGGTGGTTTCCAGCAAGGTATTGACATCGCTGTGCCGGGCTTCCCAGCCCAACAGCGATTTGGCCAGTCCCGAAGACGCCACCAGCTTGGCGGGATCGCCCAGCCTTCGGCCTACGATTTCATGCGGCAAATCGCGTCCGCAAATCCGGCCCGCGGCGCGCACCATTTCCATTACGCTGGCGCCTTTTTCGGAACCCAGGTTGACCGTGAAGCTTTCTCCGCTCCGTTCCAGGCGCTCCAAAGCCAGCACATGCGCCCTGGCCAAATCACTGACGTGAACGTAGTCACGAATGCAAGTACCGTCTTCCGTAGGATAGTCGTCACCGAATATCAAGAGCTTGTCCCGCCACCCCATGGCCGTTTCCATCACCACCGGCAGCAGGTTGGCGGGATTCTGCTCCAAGCCGCACAGGTCGCCTTCGACATCGTAGCCCGCGGCGTTGAAATAGCGCAGACAGGCCGATTTGAGGCCCTTCAGTTTTCCGTACCAATCGAGCAGGCGTTCGATTTCCAACTTGGTGAAGCCATAGAAGTTTTCCGGCTCGCGAGGATGATTTTCATCCACGGGCTGATAGCGGGGTTCGCCGTAGACCGCGGCCGAGGAGGAGAATACGAATCGGGGTATGTCATGGCGGATGGCGGCATGGATCAGGTTCAGGGAACCGACGATGTTGCTGTTGGAGTAGATTTCGGGCTTTTCCATCGATTCGCCCGCGGCCTTGCGCGCCGCCAGATGCACCAGGCCGTCAAATCCGAATTCCGAACAGACCGAATCCAGGCTATGCCCGTCGAGGATAT
>CAYNXV010000237.1:0-4700 GCA_964401245.1 uncultured Bifidobacteriales bacterium
GCGTCAACGAATTCGAGGAGATCGCCAACAAGATTGCCAAAGCCGGAATGTCCATTCTAGGCCCAAATTTTGAAGGGCTTGAGGCGCCTGCGGGAGAGTGCCAGCATGAAAATCAAAAGCAGCTCCCACCGCAAGAATAGGCAAGTTCAAGGTATTGCGGTATTCAAAAGCCCAGACCTCTTGTCTTGGACAGCCCAAACCGACGAACACTGCGCTGGCACCGGAGGCCTTAATCCTCTCCACCAGTAAATGACGTTCGGATGCGTCAAGCTTTCGGAATTTGGAACACTCCATTCCGCTGATTTTAATCCCCGGGAACTTGTTTATCAGCTCCTGCGCAAACCGATCCAGTACAAGCTTCGTGCTGCCGTAGAGGTAGATTCCCAATCCTTTATCAGCCATAGCCTTGGCCGTAAAAAGTGTGAGATTTGGCCCATAAACCCTATCTGGAAGGGAAATCCTATGCAGCCAGCGCAAGGCCCACCGCACTGGCTGGCCGTCGGGGACAACCAGGTCAAGACTGTTCAACCGGCGAATGTGCGTGGCGTCGAGGAAGCCGGTCATTACCCCATGAACGGCAAGGGCGCTTACGGAAAAGGGCTTCCTTTTTTGTGCAGCATCCACAATGGCGGAAACCGCGTATTCATAATCGACGGCATGAATGTTGACTCCCAGGACGGAGAAGGAGCCCTTTTGAATCATTCGCCGAGGGCCCAACGGCTTTTGTTGAATTCGAAGATCTCACCAAGAATATGGGGGACATCATAACGAATTGCCCAGGAGGGGTAACGCCGTTTGAATTTGGAAAGATCGCTGATGTACCAGATATGATCGCCACTTCGATTATCTTCGGAATAGGTATAGTTCATTTTTTTTCCAGTTATCTCCTGGCAGATATCGATCGCCTCCAGCATGGAACAGTTGCTTTCACGCCCTCCCCCGATATTGAATACCTCAGCAATTCCGGGATTTTGCTGGACTTCATAAAAAGCGGCGATAAGATCGGAGGAATGGATATTGTCGCGGACCTGCTTTCCTTTATAGCCAAAAACGGTGTAGGGCACGCTAGTAGCTGCGCATTTCATCAAATAAGCCAAAAACCCATGTAGCTGAGTGCCCGAGTGATTAGGGCCTGTAAGACAACCCCCACGAAAAACAGTGGTTTTCATGCCAAAGTACCTGCCAAATTCCTGGACGAGAATATCAGCAGCGACTTTGGACGCACCAAAAAGTGAATGCTTACTCTGGTCGATACTCATATCCTCGGCAATACCGCCGAAATACCGGTGGTCAGAGTCTATTTCATATCGGGAGTTCTCTTCAACAAGGGGAAGAGTATTGGGAAGATCCCCGTACACCTTATTGGTGGAAGTGAAGATAAAAGTGGCATCTGGGCAATACTCGCGGGTGGCCTGTAATAGATTCAAGGTACCGTTCGCATTGACGGTAAAATCGGAAAAAGGGTCTCTCGCTGCCCAGTCATGGGATGGTTGGGCAGCCGTATGAATAACAAGCGAAATTTGGCTACAATAGCGCTGAAATATGCTTTGTAAAGGGCCATAATCCCGGATATCGACATCATGATGCGAATAGCTGGGTAATTCGGATTCAAGACGCGACCGGTTCCAGGAGGTGGAAGCTTCGTCGCCGAAAAAAAACCGCCTCATGTCATTGTCGATACCAATGACTTCCATTCCCTTGGCGGCAAAGAACCGGGCAGCCTCGGAACCAATCAGGCCGGCCGAGCCGGTTATTATAGCTACGCTCATACAATTAGAGTGGAAATCTCCCGGAGCAAGAGTTGAATGGGGCTAAAAAATATAAATTTATGGCCATTTTCAAAGCCAGACCAATCCTGAAATATATACCCGGAAACCCACAGGGAATGATAAAGAATCGGAATGAAAACCAGCCATGTATAATACCATTCCGGGCAAAAATGGGGGTATTTAAGCAATTAATCTATCCGCATAAGGTGGGCGGAGCCTACGATGGTTGATGCGACTGGAAAAAAGGAGAGTGCTCCAGGTCTAACTATTATAACGGTCGTAAAAAATAATTTAGAAGGATTGAAAAGAACCTATGCGAGTCTGGTGCAGCAATCAGAGCAGGATTTTGGTTGGCTCGTTATGGATGGTCAAAGTACCGATGGAACGCTTGAATGGCTTAAGCAAATCCGTAGGGATGGGTTCAAGTACCATTCTGAAGCTGATAAATCCCTTTTTGATGCAATGAATAAGGCAATAGAGCGAACGCAAACAAACCATTTCATTTTTTTAAACAGCGGTGACACCTTCATTACGAATGATGTCGCAGCGAGAATACTTGGAAATTTGGCGAGTGGTGACATTGATGTGGCTTATGGACAGTATGAAATTGGGGCGGTTCCAGGATATCCGAGAAGAACAAGGGGACGAAAAATAAAATCAAACTTAGAGCTTTTTTCAGGAGTGACCCCTTGCCATCAGGCGACCGTCCTTTCGAAACAGGCGATAAGGAAAGCTGGACTCTATCGGTTGGATGTAGGCATATACGGCGACAGGGAATGGATTCTCCGCTATTCGAAGTTTTCTCCGGCGGACCAGTGGGTCTACCTGCCTTTCCCAATAGCCTACTATGATCCCAATGGAATGTCTTACCACCGCTTTTTTAAATATTCAAAGAAATATGTCTATATACACTGGAAAAATGGCAGCCTGCCGGAATTTCTGATTAGCCTCATTGGCTGGGGCAAAACGGCGATTTATGTACTTTCTTCCAAATTATTAAAGCAGCTGGATTCAAAATCATGGCCGTCTCGCACAAAGTCAGAGGCGAAATCGAAGAATTGAAAAAGCGTGCAACACCTTAAAATTAAATTGAGGCTTTCGGTTTCGGATTTATTGGCCGTCAGAGTACCATATTTCCAACCCGAGTACCTATTTATTATTACGATATTTGTGCTTTCGATATTACCCTTCGGATCCATGGCTTGCCTGATAATGGTAGGCACTTTTGTGGCAGTAAACGCGCTATTGACTCCGATTCCAGGAGGAAAATTTACCAATTGGTTTCTATTGGCTGGATTTTTTCTTCTTGTAAGTGTCTTATTATCATCGGTTATTCCACAAAATTGGCTCCTATTAGTGCTCTACGTAAGCTATTTGACCATGATGCTTTTGGCATATTTGCTATGCAAAAAAAAGATTAAGAAACTCCAGATAGGCAGTGTGGAGCCATTAGTTTTCTGGCTTGTAGCTTCGGACCTGGCTTTGAATGGTCCCGCCGTAGCAATAGAATTGTTGCAACATGGAGCCGGAGACTGGGTCACCGGTCTTCCAGGTTTGCTGGCAAGTGACGTCCTCTCCCAAAACAGGACAAACGCAATGAGGGCGGGAATCATGGCGGTATTGGCCTCATTTGCATATTTCAAAAACAAAAGATCCCTTTACCTTTTTTCGGTAATATTCAATCTGTCCACCCTAATCCTCTCAATGTCTATGACGACTGTCCTTGCGGCGATGGGTGCGTTAATGGTCACAGCCTTTTTCAAAGCTCGCGCCACCCAAAAAATATTGATCATAGGGGGAGGAGTGGCGATAACCTTAATCGGTGATTGGATAAATAAAGCGAAATACCAGACAACAGGCATGATTGAATTCATTATGACTATCAATACAAGGTGGGTGCCGAAACTGGATGCCTACCTATATTACATGAAGGAGCTGGTTTTCGACTACCCGTGGTTGGTGTTGGTTGGGAATGGTCTAGGAAACATTCTGAACCGGTTTGCAATCCTTACCAATTACGAAAATTTTTCCAACTTACCCTTTAGGGATACTATTATACCGCTTTTTGAAAATGCCATGGTCAGCCGACATTTTATAGACAGGTATCATCTTAATAACGGAATAATGGGAAATTCAATTCTCGGGACGCCATGGAGTGGAAATCTGTCCCTATTATTGGAGTGGGGGTTGTTGGGATTAGTCGCGCTCTTTTTTTTGAGTTTCGGCCTAATCCGGAATTTATGGAAAGTGAACTCTCCATTACCACTTGGTACGGGAAAATTCTTGATTTTTTTCATTTTTCTGAACATGTTTTTCGATTGTTATCAGGATTATCCAGAGGTACTGGTAACAGGGTTTTTGGTCGTCATTTTACTATTAAGAATGAATGAGCAGCGCGGATTGGGGAAGACATTTTGAGCAAAAGTATGATGGAAATGGGGAAAGCGGAATATTCGTTAAAGCCAAAATTGGGACAAGTGAAAAAAGAACCAAGTGAAGGCATGCGCGAGAGAGGGGAATACGAGCTGGATTTCCTTATGCTAATAAAAACCGCTTTTAAACATAAGGTTTTGTTGGGTGCCGCAATCGTAACCGGATTGTTGGCGGGAAGCATATGGTTCATGCTGGAGGAAAAAACATATTCAGCTAAAATTTATTTCGTGAAAGAAAACAATTCCGACCTGAGCCAGAGTCTGGGTGGGCTGGGTTTTTTAACCGGTAACCTTGGTAAGTCCATAGGTGGCGCATCTCCACTGCTGGATCATATTGTGAAATTTTCGAAAACACGTGAGTTCGTCAGGTCTTTACAGAAGGCGGAGTACAAGGATACGTCTCTCGTAAATATATACGTAGGGGGCGAGGATTTATCCGTGGAAGAGCGGGAGGAGGCCTTTTATGGATCTATTATTTCCAGCTACGAAGCAGGTACAG
>CAYNXV010000238.1:0-4688 GCA_964401245.1 uncultured Bifidobacteriales bacterium
AGCGCAGGGCGTCGCGCAGGGCTTCCACTGCGATATCCGTCCCGAATTTGTTGCGATAGCGGAAACAATCCACCACGGTACGTGCCGGGGAGGTAACGCGGACCTGGCGGTCGAGCATGGTTTGGTTTTCGATGCCGTAGGTCAGCATGGCTCCGGAGAAGCGGACCACCTTGACTTCGGCCGGTAAGCGGCTGGGTTTGCGCGCTTTGCGATCGAGAGCTATCCAGACCTGGTGGGGTAGTTGCGTTCCGATTCCGTGGATGCTCAGGGCGGTGAGGAGGCAGACAATGGCCTGGGGTACTGCGGCGGCCACCATGGCGATGGTTTCATGCTCCGTTGGCTCGATGGCCCGAAGTCGGTACAGTCCGTTCTGGAGATATTCCACCGTACCTTCGGCCACGTGTTCCTGAATCTGGCGGTAGGAAATGCCCAATGGCCGCACATCCCGCGGCTTGAAATAAGCGCCAATGCCGGCTTTGCGCAATGTTTCCGTTTTTAAAGGGCTTTCCATCCACCCCAATGTATTAAATGTCGGCATATATATGCAAGTGCCAACATTTGCTTTAAAAAACCCGAAACAGGCTATTTTTCGAGTAAACTCCCCGATCCCGTCACTTCCGAGAGCATGCGCACAATGTCCTTCTCGATGGCCCGGATATCCGAATCGATATCTTCCAGGGGGGGGGGCACATTAATAGAATTCGCGGTTGAAGTAGATTTCATAACCCACAATGCCGATTTTACCGTCCTTGGCATCGCGCCGGCTTTCATAGTGTAAAACTCAATAAGGCAGCGGCGACTTCGAGTCTTCACCCGCCGTTTCGCGCACCCATTTCGGCACCGCATATCCGGGGAGGCCTGCCCTGAGTTCGCGCATCAGGTTTTCGCCATGCTCCAGGGAAACCTCGAAATGCGCCGTGCCGGTCACCCTATCGAGTTGGTGCAGATAATAGGGGAGCACGCCGTGCCGTATCAGGGCGCGCGACAAATCCGTCAAAGCTTCCACGCTGTCATTGACTCCTTTGAGGAGCACGGCCTGGTTGAGCAGCAAACATCCCGTCTCCCTCAGGCGATTCAGAGCATCCGACGCGTCGTCCCGCAACTCCCGCGCATGATTGGCATGGATGACCATTACGACTTGCCGCTTTTTCCGTAACCGTGACAATAATTCCAGCAACCCCTCATCCACCCTCGAGGGCAACACGATGGGCAGACGCGAATGGAGGCGCAACGTTTCAATATGGGGAGTCGTATCCAACCGGCTGAGGAAACGGTTCAAGCGCACATCGTCCAAAAAGAGAGGATCGCCGCCACTGAGTATCAATTCATTGATTTCCCGGTGCTCCCGCAAATATTCCCAGGCGGCATCCCAACGGGCTTCGGACTTGGGCATGGCGGCATAAGGGAATTCACGGCGGAAGCAATAACGACAATGGATGGCGCAGTTTCCGGTAAGTACCGCCAAGGCCCGGCTACGGTATTTGTGCAGCAGGCCCGGCACGACTTCGGCTTTGCCGTCGCCGACCGCATCGTCCACAAATCCGGGTACGGGAAACTCCTCCTCTTTTCTGGGCAGGACTTGCAGCAGCAAGGGATCCAGCCAGTCCCCGCTTCGCATGCGCGCAGCGAAGCTTCGGGTGACCAGAAACGGAAAAGCCGATTGCTCAGCCAGGGGAAAGGGCGCCGGCTGGGTATCCAGTCCCAAAAAAGCATATAGCGGGAGGGGATTGCGCCAGGCCTCCGCCATATCGCTTTGCCAGATTTTTGTATTCATTGCTTGGATGCAGCCGTTTTGAGGATTTCGGCTGATAATGTAAATTTAACCGCTCTTGCAGCGGCTGATTCGGCCGTTCCGCACCGAATTAGCCAATTGGAGGTCCCCCATGGGAATGGTGAGCACGAATGAATTCCGGAAGAAAATGCGTATTTTGCTCGATGGCCAGCCCTGCGCAATCGTCGAGAACGAGTTCGTCAAACCCGGAAAAGGCCAGGCTTTCAATCGCGTCAAGCTGAAAAACCTGCTTACGGGCCGCCAATTGGAGAAGACTTTCAAGTCCGGCGACACCTTTCAGGAAGCCGACATCACCTATACCAACATGCAATACCTCTACAATAACGGCGAATCCTGGACCTTCATGGATACCAAATCCTATGAGCAGGTGGAGATTCCCAAGGAAGGCATGGACGGCGCTGAAAACTGGCTGCTGGAAAACACGGAATGCGAAATCGCCTTCTGGGGAGAAAAAGCCATTTCCGTTACGCCTCCCATTTTCATGGATTTGCTCATCACCTATACGGAACCCGCCGTGAAAGGCGATACCGCGAATAACGTCACCAAGAAAGCCACGGTCGAAACCGGAGCCGAAATCAATATCCCGTTATTCATCGGAGAAGGCATGCGCGTCAAGGTGGACACCCGCACCGGCGAATACGTGGAGCGCTCCAAATAAACCCCGCAATGGCGCGGTTTCGCGCCGACCAGCTGGCCGCGATTCGCGCCTACTTCAAGGCGCAAGGCGTGCTTGAGGTGGAAACTCCCGTTCTCTCCGCCGGTATTTCCCTCGACTGTCACATCGATGTTTTCTCCAGTCGCTTCCATCCCGACGGAACCGATAAGGGCGCAGCCGGCCGCGACGTCTACTTGCAGACATCGCCCGAGTTCCACATGAAAAGACTTTTGTGCCGGGGCTATCCCGATATTTTCCAGATATCGAAAGTGTTTCGCAACGGCGAATCCGGCAGATGGCATAACCCCGAATTCACCATGGTCGAATGGTACCGTAAAGGCTTTTCGCTCGACGACTTGATAGAGGATGTGGCGGGTGTTTGCCGCACCGTTCTTGGGGACAAGCCTATCTTGCGGTGCGCCTACGCCGATTGTGTCCGGGCGGCCACCGGAGTCGACCCTTTGACGGCGAATACGGACGAATGGGCCGATTTCCTGTCCAGCCGGGGGGATGAAACTCGTTTAACGACGAAAGCCGACTATCTCAATTACGTCATGGGAAGCTATGTGGAAGCGACATTACCGGCTGATAAGTTGGTATTCGTGCATCACTTCCCTTCCGAATTAGCCTGCCTGGCCGTGCTGGATGCCCAAGACAGCCGGACCGCGCAGCGATTCGAGCTTTATTTCCGGGGAGTGGAGCTGTGCAACGCCTACGTCGAACTGTTGGATGCGAAGGAATACCGTACCCGATTCGAAGCTGAAAATTTAAAGCGCCGGAATGAAGGAAAACCGACGCTTCCCCTGGATGAAAACTTCCTTGGGGAGATGGCCGTTTCCATGCCGCCCTGCGCAGGAGTGGCCTTGGGTATGGACCGGCTGATTGCTCTGGCGGGTGGCGCTTCCGGACTATCCGAAGTCTTGGCTTTTTCCTGGAATGAGGCATGAAGGAGAAGAGTTTCGGGAAGTTGGAGATACGTGACTTTGCTAGGGGAAGTTTGCGATAATCACCATAAATCTCCTGCTAAAGTGTCCGGAAAACATTAGTTTAAACCCGGTTCGCCCATGCAGGGTTCCACCGGTGAGTCGAATCAGAACAGTATCTAGCCCGACATCCGGTTTTTCCATCGCATCCTTCCAGGAATGCACGAAGTAAAAAGGTGATACGCATGCCCACAGTCCACAAACTTGTTTCCCTGCGAACTTCCAAAACCTCCATTTTGGTATTGGGAGCGATCCTTCTGATTTTGCCGTGCGTCCTCGCGGCACAGACGAGCGCAGCCGATCTTTACAAGCAAGGGTCCAAGGCCTACGAAGCGGGCGAGGTGGAAACCGCCATTTCGCAGCTGGAAAAAGCCGTGGCTGCCAAAAAGGATTATCAGGAAGCCTGGGTCCTATTGGGAAACGCCAGGTTGGAAATGGGCGAGTTCCAGGCGGCGGCCGACGCTTTCGGGCGCGCCGCGGAAATCAAACCGGGTAACTATGCGATTCTCACGTCCCAATTGAACGCCCTGGAGAATGCCGAAAACAAGGACGCTCAACTTCCGGTGCTGAAAAAATTGTACGGCCTGAACAAAAAAGATGTCGTGATCGGAATCAAATATCTGACTCAATTGGAAGCTGCCGATTCCGATGCCAATCGCTCCGACTACATAGCCCTGCTCGAAGATTTACGCGCGGGCGCTCCCTCAAATAAGGATTTCGATATCAAGTTGGCCGGAGCGTATACCCGCGCCGGCGAAGGGGAAAAGGCCGCGAAAATTTATCGGGAATTGTTGGAAGGACAGCAGGAGTCGTCCGAAAATTGGGCTGGGCTGGCCGCCGCCTTGGAAAAAACCGATCCCAAGGGCGCCAAAGAAGCCTACGAAAAGGCTGCGCTATATACCAATTCAGCCCCCCTGCGGGAGAAATTCCAAAAAGCCGGTGCGGCTTTGGGTGAAAGCGCAAAACCGGCTTCCCCGGCGGCGGCAATTCCGGCTCCGGATGCGGACGCTGCCGCGGCGGCAATCGTAAAGGCAGAGCAAGAGGCAAAGGCAAAAACCAAAGCGGAATCCCAAGCCAAAGCGGATGCAGATGCCAAGGACAGGGAAGAAGCAAAGGCCAAAGCGGCGGCGAATGCCAAGGCGGCGGCCGATAAACAAGCCCAGGCCAAAGCCCGGGCCGAGGCTGAAAAGGCGGCGCAAGCCGAGGCGGAAAAAGTAGCCAAGGAGGCGGCGGCTCAAGCGGAAAAGGCTAAGGCGGA
>CAYNXV010000239.1:0-434 GCA_964401245.1 uncultured Bifidobacteriales bacterium
AGGATTGTCGTGTGGAAGGATGACATTATGACAGTATCTTTGGAGCTACCGGCCTCAGCGGTGGAAAGATTGGGGGACATGGTCGATCCTGATTTGAAACCCAAGCTGGCAAGCGCGGGAATCAACCTGGAAAGGGAGGTGGGACGCGCCATGTCCGCCGGAACCTCTCCGGGGGTTCTCTTCGAATGGAATGAATCGAATAAACGCGTCAAGATTTATCTTGAATGAATCGTAACACCTGCGGTAGAATTCTCCCTGGCTGTTGAAAACATTTTCGACTCTTACCCGCCGGGAGAAAAACATGCAAAGCACTCAAGCCGAAAAAGCTGGTGAAGAAGGACTTGAGCTGGAGGAGGATACCCAAAAGGATAAATTCCTTACCTTTCATCTAGGTAACGAAGATTACGGAATAGAAATACGGAATGTAACTGAAA
>CAYNXV010000239.1:444-4561 GCA_964401245.1 uncultured Bifidobacteriales bacterium
ATAATCGGTATTCAGAAAATCACCGTAGTTCCGGAAATGCCGGAACATATAAAGGGCGTAATCAACCTGCGCGGTAAAATCATCCCGGTTATGGATGTGCGCACTCGCTTTCATCTTCCCCCGCGCGATTATGACGAACGGACTTGCGTTATCGTCGTCGATATCAACGACGCATCGGTAGGACTTGTGGTAGACACGGTATCCGAAGTCGCCGATATCCCCGAGAATCAGATCGAGCCGGCATCGGCCCTGGGAAAGGGGCGTAATAACGCATTCATTTCCGGTATCGGAAAAATCGGAGACGCTATTCATATTCTTTTGGACGTCAATAAACTGCTTTACCAAGGCGACATGGAAGCCCTGGTGGCCAACCAGGTGAAGGAACACAATCATGACTAAGAAAAATTCGATCTCTAGGACCATTTCCCGCAAGCCTTCAGTGAAGGCGCCTACCGGAAAAAGCAACGCAACCGGAAAACCGGCCAATGGAAAACCCATACGAAGCAACGATTCCGGAGAGGCGGTTAGACTGCGCTCCTCCATCGAAGGTTCCAGCACCCCGATGATGATGGTGGACAGGGAATTGATCATAACCTATGCCAATCCCGCCACCGTGAATATGATAGCGGCCAACCTTAATGCCTTCACCACCGCTTTTCCGGGATTCGACCTGGACAAATTGGTAGGTTCGTGCATCGATATTTTCCATGCAAACCCGACGCACCAACGGAAGATTCTCGGAAATCCGGCGAATCTTCCCCATAAGGCCGAAATCAAGGTCGGCGATCTTCAATTCAGCCTCAGCATTTCGGCCATGATTGACGGTGCCGGACAATATATCGGCAATACACTGGAATGGCAGAATATCACGGAAGTTAAACGCAAGGAAACCGAAGTAAGCAGGCTGATGAGCATGATCCAGAGCTCCGCCACCAACTTCATGATGTGCGACGTCGACTTGAATATCACCTACTGTAATCCCGCCGTGATAAAGCTGCTTTCACAGTATCAGGATAAACTAAGGACGATTTTTCCAGGATTGGACGTGTCGAAATTGGTAGGGACCAACATCGATATTTTTCACAAGAATCCGGCCCATCAACGCCGTATTCTGGCCGATGTCCGCAACCTTCCGATGCGGACGGAAATCACCGTCGGAGGTCTTGAGTTCGGCTTGAACGCCAGCGCCCTGATGGACGCCTCGGGCAAGCACATCGGAAACGCGGTGGAATGGCTAGACAACAATGCCCGGGCGGATTACCGCAAAGAGGTGGATGCCCTGCTACAATCGATGCAGGATGGTGTTTTGGCCGCCCGAGGAAATGAAGATCGTATGGACGAAGTCTATCGCCCCATGATCGCCAACATCAACTCCATAATCGAAGCCATCGTCGCCCCGCTAAAGGAAGTGAAAGAACAACTGGCTAAGGTCGAATCCGGCGATTTGACCGCATATGTCACCGGGGATTATCGTGGCGACCACCAGATGTTGAAAGACGGCCTCAACAATACCTTGGATTCCCTGAATGATATCCTCGGTCAGGTTGCGACGGCCGCCGATCAAGTGGCCAGCGGTAGCCGCCAGGTTTCCGACTCCAGCCAGGCGCTTTCGCAAGGAGCTACCGAGCAAGCAAGTTCGTTGGAAGAAATCACCGCTTCGATGACGGAAATGGCTTCGCAGACCAAGCAGAACGCAGAAAACGCCTCGCAAGCCAACCAACTCTCTTCCGCGGCACGCTCCAGCGCCGAAAGCGGAAATGCCCTAATGCAGGGAATGGTGAAGGCCATGGCGGACATAGATGATTCCAGTCAGAATATTTCCAAAATCATCAAGGCAATCGATGAAATAGCCTTCCAGACGAATCTTCTGGCGCTCAATGCCGCCGTGGAAGCCGCCCGTGCCGGCGTGCACGGTAAGGGCTTCGCGGTAGTCGCCGAAGAAGTCAGGAGCCTGGCCGCACGCAGCGCCAAGGCCGCGCGCGAAACCACCGATATGATCGAAGGTTCCATCAAGAAGGTGAACCAGGGAAGCGATATCGCCCAGAAAACCGCCGGCGCTCTCGAAGAAATCGTTTCGGGAATCAGCAAGGCCACCGACCTGGTGGCGGAAATCGCCGCCGCCAGCAATGAACAGGCCCAGGGAATCGGCCAGGTCAATCAGGGTCTGGTCCAATTGGACAAAGTGACCCAGCAGAACACCTCCAGCGCCGAGGAAAGCGCGGCCGCCAGTGAGGAACTGTCGGGACAGGCCACCCAGCTCAAACAAATCATCGGTAAATTCACCTTACGGCAGGTCAGCCAAGCTGCCCCGGCGGGAGGGTTTTCTCCCGAAATGATGGCGGCTTTCCAGCAATACATGTCCAGTCAACAAGGCAGGTCCGGCGCCGCATCCGTTTCCTCTCAGGTTCATGCCGGAAATGGCGCCAAGAATGGGCAGCATGACTGGAGCAAGGGTAAAAAAGGTACCGAAAAATCATCCGTAAACGGAGTCAAACCGGTTATCTCCCTGGACGACGCGGATTTTGGGCGTTATTGATACGAATTTGATTCGGTTCAAATCAGGATCCGGGTTTTCCGGATCCTGAAATCCTTCCCGAGGGAATGGCCCAGGATTATGAGTACAACAGTAATTGACGAATCCCGTATATTGGAATTAAAGGAATTGGACGAGAACGAATCTTCCGGTTTTTTACTGGAATTGATCCGTGAATTTTCATCTTCAGCCCATGCTCAGGCCCATGAAATCCGTACCTGCTTCGAGAAGGCCGATGGATTGAAATTATCGCGCGCCGCCCATGCTCTTAAAGGCGCCAGTCTTAACATGGGGGCACAAAAATTGGCCGAAGTCTGCCTGCAACTTGAAATATCCGGTAAAACCGGCCAAACGGCCGGGTGCCTGATCTGGGTTGATAAACTCGAAACCCTGCTGGAAGAGACCCTCCTGGCTCTGAAAAATATCGCGGTCCAGGAGTCCACCCGCTAATTCTGTATGCTTACTTTCGATTTCGCCGGTATTTTGGCTTCGGAGCACAAGGTATTATTTGAGGGAACCGCCCTGCTTTTATCCTTCGTTCTGGTGCTGGGGTTGGTGACCCTGTTTTTGAGGCGGATAGTCCAGGAACGCACCGCCGCCCTGAGACGCAACAGTACCCAAATGGAGATGCAACTACGCGACGAACTCAATCAGGCGGTATTAAATTCTTTGAACTCGAATATCGCCGTTCTCAACTCCGAGGGTGTCATCGTCGCAGTCAACGAATCCTGGAGGAAATTCGGTGCTTCCAATGGAATTCCGACTGATTTTATTTGGGAAGGAGTTTGTTATCTCGACGTCAGTAAAAAATCATCGGGCGAATCGTCGGGCGCGCGCCGCGCTTGCCAAGGAATCAAAAGCGTACTTACAGGGGCGAAATCCAGCTATTCGTTGGAATATCCCTGCCATGCTCCCTTCGAAAAACGGTGGTTTATCCTCAGCGTAACTTCCTTGGCGGGACATGCGGGTGGAGCGGTCGTTTCCCACACCAATATTACCGAAAGAAAGCTGGCGGAACGGGCTCTCAAGGAAAGTGAAGCGCGTTTCAGGAATATGGCGGATAGCAGCCCCTCCATGATTTGGATGTCGGGACAGGACGGTTCCACTAATTTTTTCAATAAGGCATGGATTGAATTCAGCGGACGCGTCATGCCCCAATTGACGGGAAGCGGCTGGCTTGACGACGTCCATCCCGAAGACAGAAAAACCACCTTGGATTCCTATCAGCGGCACTTCAAGGGCAGAACCCGATTCGAACTTGTCTACCGATTGAAGCGGATGGATGGAGTTTACCGCTGGATAATGGATGTCGGAGTTCCCCGTTATTCCGCCGGAGGCGTGTTTGAAGGCTTTATCGGCTCGGGTCTCGACATCACCGAACGCCAGGAATTGGAAGCCGAATTGCGTGTCGCGCGTGACCGCGCATTGGAAAGCGCCCACTCCAAGTCGCAATTTCTTGCGAATATGAGTCATGAAATACGTACGCCCTTGAATGGAATAGTAGGCTTTACCGATATGCTGGGGGAAACCCCGTTGAATCCCGAACAAAAAGATATGATGGACAATGTCCAGACTTGTTCCCAT
>CAYNXV010000240.1:0-4556 GCA_964401245.1 uncultured Bifidobacteriales bacterium
GGCATCCTTTCGTCGTAGGTTCCGCCCACCAGCAATTCCGGTGTTCCCCCTCCGGAGGGAATACGATAGATGTCGCGATAGGAGGAGATGGACCCCAAACCCGTGAAGGGATTTTCGCCGGGGCCGGGCACGGCGGGCGCCGAGCGGCTTGATTCGAATACTATCCATTTTCCCGAAGGCGAATAGACTGGATTTTCATCCAGCGCCGCCCCTTCCGTCATCTTGGTCAGGTGCTTTTCATTTCTCTCCCAGGTATAGATATTTCCCATGCCGTCACGCACGCCTCCGAATACGAGCGTGTTGCCGTCGGGAGACCATTGCGGAGAAGAGATGGAGCGGAGTTCGTCGATATTTATCGTCTCGAAAACGCTTCCGTTGCGCGCCTCGATGATACTGATGACGTCGTCTCCCACGCTTTGGCTCACCATCGCCAAGTATTTTCCGTCGGGCGACCACGATAGATGGGATTCACGGGGGTAGAACGTCAAATGTCCCCGCTCCCGGCCCGCCGTGATTAGCGTGCGCGTTACCTTTCCGGATTCCACGTCCATCAAATGCACCGACGTGTGCACGTCCCGGTCGCTGAAAAAGGCGATGCGGGTGCCGTCCGGCGAAAGGGCGGGCTGCAGATTGAAGTTCGACGCGTCTTCCTGATGGTTGGTCAACTGCCTTCCCACCAGCCTGCCGTCGCGTCTTTTCCTCAACTCGGGCCAATAGATGGAACGCAATTGCCGCAGCCAGATATTTCCCAACTCCTTGAGCTCCACCCCCGTCGCCCCCTGCACCGCTCTGGGCAGGCTGCCCGTCATCATCACCCCCGTATACAGCTTCGGGATGATCTCCTCACCGAATGACTCCGTCAAAAAATTGAAAAACGATTGGCCTCCCTTGTATGCCAGGAATCCCTGCAAACCTTGGTCCGGATTACTCACGTATCCGAAGGCGGTCGCGTCGAGCATGTACATGTCCGACTCCAAATCCCATCCCACAGACAGGTATTCCGCCGACCCTTCCGAAAACCAGAGCGGCGTACCTCCCATCAACACCGACAATCCTCTTTCGGAACCGCCGAACATATCGAATTGAAAGGCATGCACCAATTCATGCCATAAAGTGTGCTCCAACTGAGCGTAGCTGCCGTCGAAGGGAAGCACCACCCGGTTGCGGAAAATCTCCGTGAATCCTCCCACGCCTTCGGGAAGTATTTGCGGAATGATGTTGGTGTTCTGAAAGTCGGTCGTCGTCGAATACAGGATCACGGGAACCCGATCCCGCAACTCGTAATTCAGTTCGCGAGCAAGCGAATCGTAATACTCCTCGATGCGCATGGCCGCGAATTCGCCCAACAACCCGCCGTTTTGATCGAAGTAAACGTCGAAGTGATCCGTCTGGATGTAAAACCAGTTCGCATCATGGGTTTGGATTTTATTTTTTCCGAAAGAGGATTGCGCCGAGGCCGGGTTCGGAGTCACAAACCACAATCCCAGGCAAAAAAGGAATGCAAGGAACGCACTAGGGCGGCAGAAAAAAGTCATGGAACTCCTCCCGAATCCGGTACGGAATACGGGAGGAAAAAAGTTATCTACGCCGGCCGGAGCAAGCGCTTTCAGGCCGCAATCGGAACCGGCGTCGGAATCTGCGCTTCCGTATCGTTCAGCAGACGCCGTACCTTTTCCATCAGCGTATCGCGTGAAAACGGTTTCGCCAGGAACACTTCCGTGGACACTTCGAGATCCGCCCGCAAATTGACGTTTTTCGGATATCCCGACATGTAAAGCACTTCCATATCGGGGCGCAAAATGCACAGATGATGCGCCAATTGGATTCCGTTCATGTTCGGATCCATCACGATATCCGTCAATAGCAGATGGATGCGCCCCTCATGGTTTTCGCTGGTCAAAAATGCGTCTTCGCTATTGCCTGCGCTTAATACCCGATAGCCCGATGCTTCCAGAATGAGGGTCACCAGATTCCGTATCGACTCTTCATCTTCCACGACCAGTATCGTCCGTTGCGTCTTCATCAGAGACCTCCTTTTTCGGTCCTATCAGAAATACATGTTCCGTATTTCAACCGGATTAGCAATCCATTAGGAATCAGCATCAAGAGTCATGCCGGTTCCTCGCAGGCCATGGACCCCATGAAGCGGCTTGATTTCGACGTTTGGGGAAGCGGAAAGGTGACAGATTCCGACATGTGGCCGAAAATGTCATTCCTTAATGTCAAGAATGCATAAATCTCAGCTTTGGATTTAGCTATTCTTTAGCATATGACTATGCAAACCTATTTGGACGTAGCCGTGGAAGCCTGCCTGGAGGCCGGAGCCAAGGCGAAGGACATGCAATCCCGCCTCAAGAACGTGCGCTTCAAAGGCGAAAAGGATATCGTCACCGAAGCCGATATCGCCTGCGACAACCTCATCCGCGCCAAACTCACCGCCGCCTTTCCCGGCCACAATCTCATCACCGAAGAAGCCGAAGCCGTCTCCCAGGGGAGCCCTTTCACCTGGTATGTCGATCCCATCGACGGCACCGTGAACTATTCGCGGGCCTTGCCCACCTGGGCCATCTCGGTGGGACTGGAACAGGACGGCCAGGTGATTGTCGGTGCCGTATATGTGCCCATGCTCGACGAAACCTATACCGCCATACGCGGCCAGGGCGCCTTTTTGAACGGCATGCCCATCAGCGTCAGCGCCGTCGCTGATGCGAGCCAGGCCATCATCTCCCATGGCGATTTCAACGTGGGGCTCGATCCCAAATCCGGCAATGCCCGCAATATGAACTTCCGTTCCCGCACCGTCGAAGCCGTGCAACGCATCAAATGCCTGGGGTCGGCCGTGGCCGAAGGAGTATATGTAGCCGCCGGACGCCTGGAGGGTTATTGCATGGAAACCTTCAAGCCCTGGGACGTGGCCGCAGCCAGCCTCATCGTGGAAGAAGCCGGGGGCAAGGTCACTGATTTGGCGGGTCAACCCTGGAACGTACGCAGCCGGGATTTGCTTTTCAGCAACGGCCTGTTGCACCGGGACCTTTTGAAAATATTGTCGGGAGAGGACTGAGGATTCAGGGACCTAAGAATCGGTAGAGTCGGAATCCAGCCGGGCTCAGCCCGCCGAGTCGGTGGGAGCTTCCAACAGCCGCCCTACCTTTTGCAAAAGGCTGTTGGGGCTGAAGGGCTTGGCCAGGAAGTCCGCGGTTTCGTCCCACACTTCGAGCTGCACGTTCACGTCGGCATTATATCCCGAAATATACAGCACCTTCATTTCGGGCCTTTGGGGCCGCAAATGCTTGGCCACCTCCATGCCGTTGCCTTCGGGCATCACCAAATCGGTTATCAATAACTCGATGGTTCCGCCGTGCTGCTCCGACACGCGCTTGGCTTCTTCGAAATTCCGGGCCTCCAGGACCAGGTAATCGTTGATTCGGAGGATTTCGCGTACCAATGAGCGATTGGAATCGATATCGTCCACTACGAGAATGGTTTGTGATGGGTGCGCCATACTTGATAACGTAGCATCCCGCGCCCTTCAGGGCAAGGATTATGCCGCCGAATATACCTCCAATTTCCGCATCCGGGAAATATGGCGGAGCCTTTTCAGGGCTTTTTCCTTGATTTGCCGCACCCGCTCGCGGGTCAAATTGAAGCGATGGCCGATTTCCTCCAGCGTATAGCAGGTATTCACACCCACGCCGAAATACAGCCTCACCACTTCCGCTTCGCGCGGCTCCAGGGTGGCCAATACCTGCTCCACCTCTTTGCGCAGCCCCATGCGGTTCACGCCTTCGTCGGGACTTTCCGTATTCTCGTCGCGGAGCACATCGCTCAATTGGCCCTCATCGTCGGATTGCAGGGGCGCTTCCAGGGACAAAGTGGCGGAGCTGAGTTGCAAACATTCGTTAAGGTCTTTTTCCTTCAACGACATGCGTTCCGAAATTTCGCCCGTCGAAGGCGCCCGGCAAAGCTCCTGTTCCATTTTCAGGGCGGTTTTACCCACTCTATGGATGGTGCCCACCCGGTTGAGCGGAATGTTGATGATGCGGCTTTGCTCGGCCAAAGACTGGAGAATGGCTTGGCGAATCCACCAGACCGCATACGAGATGAATTTGAATTGCTTGGTTTCGTCGAAGCGCTTGGCAGCTCGGATAAGACCCAGATTGCCTTCATTGATGAGATCGGAAAGGGGCAGGCCCTGGTTCTGATAATTTCGGCAAACCGAAACCACGAATTTCAGATTGGCGCTGATGAGCCGGTTCAATGCCCTGCGATCGCCGCCGCGGATTTTCACCGCCAACTCGGCTTCCTCTTTCAAGGACAGGTTTTTGGTTTTTCCTATTTCCCGTAAGTATACGGAAAGTCCGTTTTCATCCCCTATGAAGCGAAGGGATTTATCCCCCTGGGATTTACCCGACTCCTTTTTGGAAACCGGTTTCTTCACGGTAACCAAAGAGGAATTCTTAAGAATGGCGGGGGATAGGGACGATGTAGAGGCAAATATCCTTTTTGTCACAGGGACACTCCAGCTTTGTTAAGAGGATAAGAGGATGGATAACTGA
>CAYNXV010000241.1:0-4555 GCA_964401245.1 uncultured Bifidobacteriales bacterium
TTCAATACCATTCAGGTGGAACCCCTGTTACAGGGCGATGATTTGTTCAAGGCCCGCGGCAAGCTGCTTATCTGGGTAACCGACGACGAGCACCACATCCCCGTCAAAATGCACAGCAAAATACCCGTCGGCTCCATCAAGGCCGAACTCGTTTCCCGATCCTGAAAATTCTCCCTGGGAATCGTCACGCTGCGATTGCGCGGCTTTATTATATTCTGGTCTCAGTCGAGTTTCTGGACCTGTATATTCCTTGCAAAGGAGACGTTCATGGATTCACAGATCGACGGCCGGGATGATGACTTCCGCAATCCCGCATCCGATTCCCACAGCGATTCCCACAGTGATTTCACCTCCCAATCCACATCCCAACCCGATCCCCTGTTTGACGACGATCTGGAAGCGGAAGTACCCGGCCCAACGGCTCGGGCCGAGATTATCAATCGTACCGCGACTCGCGACGAAGAGCTTTGGGATATGAACCTGGACGGTTCCGAGGGGGGACTGCCTACGGATACTCCGGCGCCCAGCCGGCCTACCTATAATGGAGCCAAAAAGGCCGTAAAGAAGAAGGTTTCGAAGAAGGCTTCATCAAAGTCTAAACCCACCGCTAAACCGACCGCAAAGCCAACCGTAAAGGCATCCAAAAAGGCATCCAAGAAAATAGGCGAAAAAGCGGCCAAAAAAGTATCCAAGAAGGCCACTAAGAAATCTGCCGGAAAACCCATCAGGAAAGTAGCGAAGAAAACGGTGAAGAAGGCGGTTAAAAAGGGGACCAAGAAGGCAGCCTCAAAGACCCCCCAAAAGGCACCTAAAATGGCCCGTAAAAAGACAACGGCGCTTAGTAAGCGCAAGCGCAAAGCCGCCCCCAAGGCCACCAAAAAAGCGGTCAGGAAAAAAGCCGTCCGCAAAAAATAGCGGGGAAATTTCATTCGGTCGAATGAAGGTAATGAGCCTATATTCACAGGCAGGTTACCCGGGTCGATGTTTTCGGATTTTTGGGCAGCCGTTCCCTTCTCGGGGAATATTGAGAAGCAATCCAAAACAAGGACAGCGACATGCTTCAGTACAAGCCGAATCGGAAAATGCAGGGTATCACCGCATGTTTCACCCTGATGTTGGGCATCTCATCGACCGTTGCGCAGATAGCCAACGGGCCAGGGGTGCCAAATCTGACCTACAATCAAGCGGATGTGGGTAAGACCCTCTCCCTTGTCAAAAACCGCGAAGGGCACGGCACGGTGGCCATGCACCGGGGCTACATGGTGGTCATCTTTTCCAAGGACGGGGGACTAGGCCAGGGCGCCATTTCCTTCCTGAATATCAGCGATCCGCGGAATCCCAAGGTGGTGCACATCCGGGACGACTCGGTAACCCATGAAATAAGGGAGCCGCATGGATGGGGCATGCGCGGGGACATAGCCTGCCTCCAGGCGAATTACGGTTTGCATTTCTGGGATTTCAGCGATGTGACCAACCCCCGGCAGCTCAGTTATATACGCCTACCCGACATCATCATCAGCGATTATGACAAGGGCATGTGGTGGAGCACCTGGCAAGGCGGCTACGTCTATGGCGGCGGTTCGGGAAATGGCCTGTATATTGTGGACGCCAAGGATCCTTCCCAACCCAAGTTCGTGAAAAAGATTTCTACCAGCGCCACCGGGGGATTCAGGGTAGGACCCGTCCATGCCGTCGGTAATATCCTGGTCCTGACCAGCACCGACAAGTCCGGGATTTCCGTCCTGGATATCGGGGACCCGGTCAACCCCAAGTTGTTGTCGACACTCAATGAGGCCGAATCCTATTCTTCCATGCTGAACGGCAACAAGATCGCATTGGCGGGTTCGGGGACGGCGAACAACGGCGTATTGATGGTTTACGACATTTCCGATCCCACCCGCATCCAATCCCTGGGCAGGTCGGCCGGCCAGGGAGACAAGGGCGGTTACGTGAACTTCTCCGACGGATATGTTTTTGCGGGATGGTCCACCAAAGGTTTCGCCAAACATGACCTGTCCAAACCTGATTTTCCTGTCGTTTCCTCGGGGTCCTCGGGCCTAGCGGGTCGTGATGAGGACTTTGCCATTCCCTTGGGAAACCTGGTATTCATACCGAACGATCACCCCGGACAGGGCAGCGCGATTATGGCCCACCAAACCGGGCCCGATACGAAAGGCCCTTCGGTGAATATGGTTTCGCCCCGCGACAGGGCGGTCAACCAAAATCTCAAGAGCCGGGTGGGCGTGACATTCACCGACATCGTGGAAGGAAGCACCGTGAACACCGCCAACTTTACGGTGCGGCCCTTGGGTGGCACCCCGCTGGAGGGTTGGTATGCCCATCAAAGCGGCATTGTCAATTTCAGTCCTAAAGAAGATTTGCTGCCGAATACCACCTATGAAATCGTGATCCGCAAGGAAGGCGTGAAGGACTACGCCGGTAACGGCAGCCCCGAAGAATTCCGGAGCTTTTTTTCCACCGGCCCCACCATTCAAACGGTGGTGGCCATCGATACCTCTCCAAACCGGGCCGCCGGCACTCAACGAAACGGACTGGTTTTCGGCAGGCACCCGAATCTTGGATTTACCGCATCCGGGAGGACGGTAACCTGGGACGCTCCGGAATTTTTTTATCGTTTCTAACTTAACATTCCTTCTCCGGAGGTTTTTGTGCTGGCAACCCAGGTTCGACAAAAAGACGCGGTTTTCTACTTCGTAGCCTACCCCGCCGAAGACCTGTTGGAAAAGGTGCGATTCATCAGCCGCTTCTATGACGAAGGGGCTTCGTTGGCTCCGGAAAAACCCCAGGCCGAAGACGATATCGCCCGCTATATCAGCCGTATCGAGCATTCCGATGCCGCCTTTCAAAGACAGGTTTCGCGCGAAAAAGTGAGGGGTATCCGTAACTTCTACGAAACGGCCAACCAGCAGCCGCCCATTCCAGGAACCGTGCTGCTTTTCACATCGGAAAAACTCAACTTCCGCGCTATGGGCCAATACGAAAGCGTAGGCGACCTGCGCGGGCCCGACGATAAATTCCTCATCATCGACGGACAGCATCGCCTGGCGGCCCTGCACTTCTATTTGCGCGAACGCCCGGAAGAGGCCAAATCCATCCGCGTGCCCACCATCATTTTCGACGGCCGCAGCGAAGACTTCGCTACGGAAATGTTCGTCATTATCAACTCCACTCCCACCCGCATCAACAAAAGCCATCTCGTCGACCTTTACGAGAAGGTCTCGTTCGCCACTCCCGACAAACGTTGCTGCGCGCGCGTGGCGGAATCGCTGTATTCGAACGACGACAGCCCGCTGCAATACCGCATCAACCGCCTGGGCGGCAAAAGCCGCAAGGAGAAATGGATTCTCCAGGCCGAGCTTTTCAACGAAATCTACCGATGGGTGAAACAGGACTGGCCCAAAAAGAAGGACCCTTCCCCCGCCCAGGAGGCCGGTCGTTACTATGAGCAAATCCGCGACTTTTTCAAGGCCGCCGCCTCGGTTTGGGGCGAAACCTGGGGACATGGCAACTACATGGTCACCCGCCCCGTAACGTTGAAGGCCATGATGCGCGTTTGCGCCGACTTGGCCCGCGAGGATGCCGATCCCAAGGACGGACGCGTCAAGCGTTGGGCGCAACGCCTAGCCCCCTGGAGCGAGATCAAGCGCGATTTCAGAGCGGAGGGCTTTTACGAGCGCTTTCCCGCCAAGGGCCAGGTGGAGCGCGTGGGACGCATTCACAAGGACTTGGCGCGTCGCATCAAGCTTACCCCCTAAACCCCTCCAAATCCGCCGGAGAGCCCCAATTCGGGGCTCTTTTTTCGCATTCCGCGTCGAAACCCTCCCCCGCCTTTGGTACCGGATGCTAACTTTTTAGCTTTTCCGTCTTTATTTTGCCCAGCCCGTAACCGCAAGCAAAGGATCCCGCATGATCGCCCAATCCGTCCGCCACCTCCTGGAAAAGTTGAACAAATACAACCGCGCGCTTCTGGAGGGGGCCGTAGGCTCTTGCGTGACCCGCACCCATTACGAGGTGACCCTTTCGCATTTTCTGGCCCAGGCCTTCGAGGAAGGCAACGGCGACCTGCTTCCCATTCTCGCCTACTTCAAAGTGGATCCCGGCCTGTTCCGCAACGCCTTGCAACAGGACTTGAAGGAAGTGCGCACCGGTAACACCGGCAAGCCGATTTTTTCGCCCAACTTTCTGCAGGCCCTGGAATTGGCCTGGTCGGAATCGTCGCTCAACCTGAACGAAACCGCTATCCGCACCGGCGGCCTGATTCTGGCCTTGCGGAAAAATCCCGGTTACGTGCCCGCGGCCCTCGCCGATCAAATCTCACTCATCAACCCCGAAGCCTTGATGGCGAAGTTCGCGGAGATTACCGCGGGCTCGAAGGAGGGCCAGGAAGGCACCAAGAGCGCGGGAAGCGCCGAGTCGGGAGCCGAAGGCAGCGCACTGGCCCGCTTCACGCTCAACTTCACCGACATGGCCCGTCAGGGAAAAATCGATCCCGTCTTCGGACGCGACGACGAAATCCGCCAGGCCATCGACATCC
>CAYNXV010000242.1:0-4547 GCA_964401245.1 uncultured Bifidobacteriales bacterium
GGACAAGGCAAGGAAGGTTTCCCGCTTGCCGTAGGACAAATCGGTACGATTCCGCTCCAAGGAGCGGACAATCCTTCCGAAAATGCCCATCATACGGTTCATTCCAACAATTCCTCGATGTCCTTCAATTCCGTGCGGATTTTTCTTCGCTTTTCCTTCAACTCTTCTTCATTTCCGAACAATTCCTTGAATGCGCTCTTGCTCTCGGCATCCGTATCGGCGCCTTTCATGAGCCTTTCCCATGGCTCTTCCCTACCCGGGACTTCCGATGAATCGGCGGAAGCCGCCGCCGCGGACCGTTCCCGCAGGTTCCTACGCATATGCTCGTGAAAAAGCAGCGCGCGCATCGCTTCCGTCCGGCTTTCCTTGTGGAGAAACGGCACGGTAACCTCGAACAAAATCCGGGGAGGCTTGGAAAATTCATTTCGATAAAAGGACAAGGGCCGGTAGGGATCGAAGGACGCCTCCGCCGCCAGGGAAAAACGGTCTCCCATGCCTTTGCGAAAGCCCAATCCCAAGTCGATGGTAGAGCGATACCCGCCGCTCCAATCCAACGCCGCGGCCGATCCTTCCAAAGGCTTGAATAATCCGAAGTTTCCTCTCAGGTAATAACTTTTCGCATAGCCTTTACGTTCGATGGCCGCTTTTACGGAATGCTGCCGGTAGGCATGCACGAGACGCGATTCGTCGATATTGGAATAGTTGAAATAGACCTTAAAGGGGTAGGCAGGCGCAATCTTTATGAAGTCGAAATCAATCATCACCGCTCCGAAAAGAACGGGATCGAAACCCGGAGTGGTTTCATGGCGCGCGATTACGTTTTCCTCGGTAGAAAACACCGCGCCTATCGCGGCGCCCAGGCCGAAAACGCGCAGGTTATCGTTACCGGGCGTAGTGATTTTCAATAGCGCCGACGAAGCTCCGATTTTATCTCCGTCCCAGGGTATGGAGTTCGCTTCGAAATGGAGGAAATGTCCCAGACCGACCATAGCGCTGAAGTTGGGCAACATGGCGACTTGCCTATGCAGCCGGCTTTCCCCTCGAGTAAGTCCGATAAAATCCCGGCGGTAAGTGGAGTCTACTGCGCCTGCCAGGAATTCTTCGGATACGAGACGGGTTTGGAACTGCGACGACAATCCGGCTTCGAACCAGATATCGCCCAAGGCGACGGTATTGGAAGCTTCCATTCCGGGCACGCTTTCCGCGCGCGACCGTTTGGGGACCGCCGAAACCGACTGCCAGCCAAAGGCCAGCGATAAGACGAAGAGCCCAAGTCTAGTCATCAATGGGTCTCAAGGTCGATGGCTTGAATGACTTCCCCGACTTGCGCTTCAGCTTCTGGTAGGCCCGCAATTTTTCCACTTCATCGTCGGTGAACAGGCGCCAACCCGATGAGTTGGAGCGAAAAGTGGCCAGGTCAGGCTGGTCTTCCAGCCACCGCTTCAAGGTGGAAACCGAGATGCGAAGCATCTTGGCCACCTGACCGCTGGTGCGGTATTGCGAATTGGAATTGATGTTGAAATCGAGCACAGTAGACTCCTCATGCTGTGAATGAACGTCTTTCGATTATAGGGGGTGGAGAAGCTAAGTCCATAGTTTTCATGGATTTATCCTATCTACGGATCCGCCCGGAATTCCGTTTGTTAATTTGACCAGAAACCTGGCAACGTCTTCCCCCGTAGACGAAACCGGCAATTACTCCGAAAAGACGTTTTTTTGCGATGGACCTTGTAATCGCCGGGGAAAAGCGGCATGATTGGAAAAACCTCCAGCGCGCGTTGCAGCGATTTGAACCGGAGCAGATTCGATATGGCGATTCCTATATCCAGACCCGACATGCTTGCATTGATTCTGGTTTCCGGAATGCTACCCGGATTGACCCAGCCGTCACTGGCCCAATCCCCCTCCGACTCCCGCATGGAGGCCTGGCTCAAATCCGAAGAACAAAGACGGAATCGATTCTTGAACCGGGTAGGGCCCCTGGCTGAGCGGGCGGGATTCTTCCTGCCCGATTCCGCCGATCATTACGAAGAACGGAGGTCATCCGCCGCCTTGAAATCCGCGGAGACCTCTCAAGAAGACCTGTCTCCCGAATTGCTCCTCACCGCGCCCATCGTGGCCATCCCCAACCAGGGACAATACTTTCCCGGAGAAACGCGCCTCCGCTTCGATGGACCCAATCAATCGGGCATCCTGCAAATGTTCGATACCATCCGTCTTTCCGGCGGCGCCGCTGCCGGAGTGAAGATTGGTGATCTTTTTCGTGTATATGACGTAGGTCACATCGTTCGCACCCATAAGGAGGGGAAAGGACTGGGACGCCTGATAGAGACCAAAGGAGTCATTGAAGTTACCGAGGTTTTCAATGATCAGGCCGTGGGTAGGCTCATCCGCTGTTTCGGTACCATTTCCACCTCGACCCGGGCTTGCCCGCTGGTTTACCCGGAATCGGTTCCGGTCATCAATGACGACCTCGCATCCGATTCGAAGCTCGGACATATAGTGCATGTAACCCATCAGCAGAGTTTGGCTCAACCCTATACCTTCATCATCGTCGATGGAGGCGCGGGTAGGGGCTTCCGGGCCGGAAACCGCGTCGATTTGATGAATAGGCTTCCAGCGGGCCAAAAGCACGGCACCCCCATAGCCCGGGGTATCGTTGCCTCCATGGGAGACAATTGGACCACGATTTTCGTCCACGAAGTATTTCCCGGCAGAATCCAAGCCGGAGATTGGGCGCAGTCGCCCCTGAATAACGGGCTATCCCGGAGATAACCCGTCTCTCCGTCGGGGAACCCGCTTGCCGGACCTTCTCCGGCTTGATATTATTCACCAATCATGACGGGAAGCCTCGCCGTACTTTTCTATCGCCTTTGCATCGACCCTCGCACTCTCGAGCCGCGAGCCGTCGTCTTTTTCCTGCTTTACTATGTCATCAGTTTTTTCGTGGCGTTTATCGTTCTCACCACGGTTCTGCTTTGCTTCGAGGTGTATGAATTTCCCTATTTACGTGAAATGATTTATGCGCGCATCGGAGAAAACGTCCTCTTGGCCCTTGAATCGCTGCTTTTTTAACCTTCGCCTTACCGGCTTCCCCGGCCCCAAATTGCTAATTTCTAGCGGTGAATCTGCCCAAACGGCTTCTTATCGTATTCCTGCTCAGCATTCTGGTGCCTGGAATTCTGCTGGCCTATTTGAGCTTCCGCACCATCAAGGATGAACATATCCTTATCGAACGCGCGCTTGAGTTTCAAAACGAAGAATTCGTGGAGGAGTTGCAGAGGGTATTGGAGAAAACCAAGTCAACCCACCTTAATGTTCTCCAAGAGCAACTTCGCCGGGCGAACTCCGGCACAACGGCAAACAACCCCCTTTTTCTCGCCACCGACCTGTTGGAAAATCCTCTGGTGCAATCCCTGGTCCTATACCAACGGGAGAAAAGGGTTTTTCCCCGGCCGTTGCGCGAATTCAAACCGCCGGAATCCGATGAGGGCGGGCGAATCGCCGCTCGCCTCCGTTTGATTCAGGAGGAATTCCGGGCGGGACGCCATGGGCAATGCGTTCAAATGATCCGCGCCTCCCTCGCGGCCCTTCCGGGAACGGCTTCCACTCCCCTGGAAACCCCCGTTGTCCATGGCCTGCGGCTGCTGGAGATAAAATCCCTCATGCGGTTGGGCATGGGAATGGAAGCGGTGGATGCCGGCCTCGCATTCATCAAGGATATTCTCGAAAGCGAAGCCTTTCTCAACTATCAGCAAATGCACTTTTATCTGGCGGAAACCATCTCGTTACTCACATCGATGGAGAATCTTCCCCGCGAAACCCGGGACTACCTTTGGTCGCTTTACCAGCGATCGGAGATATTCCTGGTCAACGCCCAATATGTCGCCGAAGAATGGCGCGCAAGTCCCGAGCATCTTCTCCAATTCGCGGATCCGGATCCGCTCAATCCGATCCGGATCAGCTACTTCGAAGGCCTGCCCTACATGGTCATCGGATACCCCTGGCTGGCCATGGAAACCCGAGTCATCGCGAGGCTCAACGAAACCGTTTTTTCGGAAGCGGTGCGCGCGGAAATCCTATCGCCCCAGAAGGGGCCGTGGAAGGATGTCGAATTCAGCCTTTTCAACCATGCCGAGCGCCTCCTGCTCAGCTCCGAATCGGTGGAAGGCCGGGAAATGTCGTTGGAAAAGGTTTTGAACCGGGAGTTTCCGGCCTGGAAAGTCACCGTGTTCAAGAAAAAGGAAAGCGAAGTCGCCGCTTTGGGCAGGCGGAAACTGACCTTGCTCTACACATTGCTCGCTTTTTCGCTCCTGGCCCTGCTATTGGGTTCGATTTCGCTGCTGCTGGGACTGCGGAACGAAAAACGGACGGTGCTCATGAAAACCAACTTCCTGTCCGCCGTCTCCCATGAACTCAAAACTCCCCTTACTTCGATTCGCATGTTCGCCGAAATCCTCGAGAGCGGAAAGCAGCCGGCGGAAGAAAAGCGTAAGCGTTACGCGCAAATGATAGGCGAAGAAAGCATGCGTCTCCACGGAATGATC
>CAYNXV010000243.1:0-4475 GCA_964401245.1 uncultured Bifidobacteriales bacterium
CGTTTTCCGCGGTCAGAATCGCGCAATTTTCCAATCTTGAATTGGCGACCCAACCCACCTGTGAGGAACGCACCCCCTCATAGAAGAAGGACATGAAATCTTGGTCGGAATTGTTCTCATGGACTTTAACCTCAATGGGTTGGGTATATTCGTTTCTCTTGGAGACCTCACTGTTCAAAAGGAAATCCTCGGGGGCGATTCCATAAACGGGATCCACGCCGACTTTAAGCTGAGCACGGGTCAAGTTGGGTATGCTCCTCCATTGGAAGGTCCGCTCCACGAGATGAGGGAAAATGGAGCTATACTCCTGCTTGGTGGCCTCTATAGCATGCGTGCTCCCGGGAGAAGACACCGCTAGTAGGCTCACATCCGGCTCGTCGGAAAATGGAAAGGTCAACGTTTGAACCGGCAAGCTGTTCGAGTCCAGTAGGATTTGGTCCAGAAACCAGCTCCCATCCATTTGCCGCTTGACGAATCGCGGAGTGCCTGTCACGTCTTCATATTTCTCATAATGCAGGTTCACTTTGCTAGTACCCCCCATGGCGGGGCTGCTTTCCATGGTTTGCCGAAGTGGCCTGGGGACAAAAAGTAGAGAGGGCCAAGCAGGTGAATCCACTTTGCGATAGAGATCGTATTCCAGGGAAACGGAACTTATAGGTGCTTCTGAACCGGTACCATCCAGAATCCGGTTTTCCACAACCGCTCCATTCAATACATCCTGAGCGAGGGTGAAGGGGGAGGTCGTCTTGTCGATTAGGAATTGATGTGTCGTACTTCCCACCGCACCCCTGGTAAAGTGTGTTTTTTCGAACTTGTAGGTTAGCTCATCATGGTTGAATTCAAAATCCCCGTCCACGTGGAATACGTATTTTCTATCAACCCCTCCGACGGTTTTAGACACGTAGGTAACCGTGTCCACAATGTATTTATCATGAAGACCGCTTCCGTTCAGGTTCTGGTCATAATGGAAGCCGTTGTTGCGAAGCAAGTTGAAATGCATTTTCCCGTCCACCATGGCAGATGCGCAGAAAAGCCGATTGGCTTGGGAGATGTTGAACTCACCCGAATAGGAGAATCCTCCCGGGAAAATGCTCATTTTCTTTTCGCCGCGTAAAAAGGGTGCGGCGCTAAGCCACGGACTGGTTTGGTAGGAAAAGAATTCCGTTCCGCTGATGCCAACCAGCATATCATCCGAGGAGGAGAAGGCTACTTGCTGCAGCGGCCTTGGGAACGTTATCGCTTCGACCGTGGAGGGATTTCCATGATTTATTCGGAAAAACTTGGGATTGGAGGGTTGCTCGTAGTATATCTTACCGCCATACGGAAAAAATGCTTCATGATTTTCCAATGTCCCCTCAACTAATTCCGCCACTAGAAAGCCATGTTCGCTTGGGTTTACCAGCATGTCGACCTGCCGACCTGTCGGAAAACCCGTAAGTAGGGCGGGGGTTGGGGAAAATGAAATCGAATTTCCCACTCTACTTTTCAGGTAGACTTTCAAATGAGACTGGGGATTGAACTGGTTAGCGTGATAAATGAAAACGAAATAGTCGTCATGGACCGTTACATAGGCGTCCCAAGAAGAATAATACTCGCTGTTATTACCGCGGTTCTGAACATCCCAAATGACTCCGAGCGATTGAATCTGTCCGCCTATGCCGACAGCTAGATACTCTGATGAGCGGCTCGCATTGTGATTATTGGGATCCACGCCAAAACTCCGCTTCACAATCCAATAGTCATTTGCAAGCCGTATTGGTTCTAATATGCGGTACTCCGATTGAAGGGTATGGATATTATTCAATCCAGTTCCAGATTGATTGATGGAATAGACTTTAATGATATCCTTGGGTTGGCTGGAACAACAAACATTGGTAGTAATCTGCCTATGTACAATAGACAAAAGGTTTCCCCTCGCACTTATCATAGCCACAATATCGCTCCAACCATCAAGTGCGTCCATGGTAAAAAGTTCAGTGCTAAATATCTTATTCCATTCGAAATTCGCTGCACCCTGAGCAAAGACGTCTATGAAAGCCCTGCCCGACCTTTCAGTGGAAATTGCGAAGAAATTATCTCCAGTATGGACTTGCATACCACAAACCAAATCCCAGGAGTCGCATGGGTCGTACCACGGGCTAGCTCCAGTAAAACCGTCCTTGATGGTTTGAGTTTTTTCTACAAAGCTTTCGCCATTCCAAGTGTAGGCCCAAAACTGCTTCCGCTTGTGAGTGTATACGATGAAACCATCTTTTATTAGGACCAAGCGCGGAAAATCAAGGCGGTTAAATCCTCCATAGTGGTAGTTGTAGACAGGTGCAGTGAAAGTACCCCGGAATACCGCCTCACTGGAAAAGTGGTTCCCTCTGTTTTCGTAAATTTCCAGGGCCAAGGAGTTCCCTGGAATCCCTTCTATACCCCCGCTATAAGTGACAAAGCAAAACTGTTCATTGCATTCGGGAATAGGCCGGGGCGGAAGGATGCCGTCGATTCCAGAACCGGGTCTCGCCACCAGGTCGACCAGTTGCGAACCCTGCTGGACCTTCATCACTTTCGTGGGAATTTGCTGGGATTGCGGACCTACTTGGTACTGAAATCGTATTTCTTCATTTTCGGGTGAAGTCAATTTACTCAGCATCCAATTTGCAGAGGCGTCATATTCCAGATCCCATTTGTCCTGAGATACGATCGAGTTGAGGTGGGAATAATTGAAGGTAACCGAACTCAAAAATTTCTTCGCCCCGGCGGCGTTTTGCGCCTCGTCTACAGACGCATATGTAAAATCACAGAACCAGGAAGGTGATGTCGAGTCTTCCATATAGACGTTGATTTTTTGCAAGAATTTTTTTTCGGAAATGAATTGTTTGGGAATGAAGTAGGGATGGTAAACGTAAAATTTGGGGTCCAGATCTCCCGAAATGAATTCGTACATTTCCGCTAGTTTTCCATTTTCACCTAGTACCTTTATATTCGCAAGATGCGACTCCCGAACAAATTGAGGAAAGGCTGCGTCCACCATTTCCGTTTCGGGAGTGTATTCAAAGAGAATTTTGTTCTTTCCGGCACCATCCTCCAAAATGCTGAGGTCCCACCTGTAGGTCAATTCCTGCGGACCATATTTCGCCAACAAATCCACATTCGGGTCGTAGTATTGATTCCGTCTCGAACGACTCTGGAATCCGGCTACGCTGCTATCGCTTATTCCACCAAATATGTAACGCACTCCCGTTGCAGGCTCCTGAATCGTCCAGCCTACTATGTTGCTCCCGGAAATCGTTTTGGATATTTGTAAATAGGGGTTGGTGGACAAGTAAAACTGTCCGGCCTCACCTTCAAGGATCTGCCCTGCGCCAAAGGGTCCTTGGCAATAGAATACATCATCTATTGTCATGGCCGTTCCTTTGGTATTTCTGGAGACAAAGACTTCCGTAGACAAGGACCACCCCAGGCCAACGTATCCGGATGGAGACCTCAGATTTCCGGTATAAATGGAACCTTCCACACTACCGCTATATTGCAATTGGATCGGGAATTGAACCACATTCCTCTGATTAATTCCCGCAATGGGAATTGAAACCGTAGGGAGACCGGTGTGAGTATTCACATTATGGGCAACTTGTCCGCCTTGCCCCCTTATTTTGTAATAGGATTCCGAAATTGTCTTGGCCCGTAAAGCACTGTTACTGGCTGAGACTTTCGTTCCCGATCCACCGCCATTTCCAAACCCTAAGTTGGTGGAAAACCCTCTATCTCCGAACGAGGACGTTAATAATAGCGCACACGTTAATAGAAGGCGGCCATTCACTTTTTTTAAGTATTGAGTCATACTCTTTCATGCCCTTTTCCAAGATTACAAATGCGTCAATTTTTCTCTAGCTTTCTGATTCTTTCTTCAAGCGCCTCGGACTTCATCTCCTGTTCAATGGCATACAGCGTCAAATGCTCCACATGTTTCAAAAGCCTCAGGTTCATCGTCGCCAAGTCCATCCCTTCCGCCTCCATTTCCTTACCGCTGGGCATTTCCGGAAGGTGCTTGTGCTTTTGCACAAAAGCTTTCACTTCCTTTAGGCTAGGGACCGTATAATCCGGCTCAAACACATAATCCGCCGGGGGAATCTTCCATTTTCTGGTAGTAACCGTGCCGCTTACAGTCAGGTCCGTTGTAACCTGAAGGCTATCCAATAGGGAATTGCCCTTTACCTCCAAATCGCCGTTGACTATCAAATCCCCTGGCATCTCCTGCACCAAAGGCTGGGGAATCGGAGTCAGTCGATGCTTGGGAATAGGCCTTTCCATATTCCCGGTCGTTCCGGGGCCTTGCCAACCCACAGCCACATGGTCGTCGCGCTCACCTTCCTTATGAACCACTTCCACGTAATATTTCTGACCGCCGGTCAAGGTGATGGCGGCGCTTTTCTGGGAAGAGGTCTTGTCCCATTCACGGGATTCGGTAAATCCCCCGACATGGGCGATTT
>CAYNXV010000244.1:0-4445 GCA_964401245.1 uncultured Bifidobacteriales bacterium
GCTCCATGACCTTGGCCATTGTCGGCGATGTGATACCGATGGCGCGCCGCGGCGCTGCGATGGGAAAAATCATGGCGGCGTTTTCGCTGGCTTCCATAGCGGGAATCCCCACGGGATTGCTGTTGGCGAACCGTTGGGACTGGCACGCCCCGTTCTTTATGCTGGCGGGGCTTAGCGCCTGCATCGGCGCGGCGGGCTGGTTTCTATTGCCGTCGATTCGCGGGCATATCGCCGAACGCGCCGATCGCCGGAACGCCCTGCGTGAAATGCAAAGTCTGTTGTCGCAGTCCAATCATTTGCGGGCCTTGTCCCTGACGGTACTCATGACCTTTTCCGGATTCATGGTCATTCCTTATATCAGTCCTTACCTCGTCGCGAACTCCGGGCTTACGGAGTCGCAATTGCCCTATATCTATCTGCTGGGGGGCTTCTGCACTTTTTTCAGCATGCCGCTTTTCGGGAAACTGGGAGATCGCCTGGGATTGCTGCGGGTATTCACCGTCATGAGCCTTTTGACCATGCTGCCCATCGCCCTGTTGACCAATCTTTCCGTGGTACCCCTGGGAGCGGCATTGGCCGTTACCACCCTGTTCATGGTGATTTCGTCGGGAAGGATGGTTCCCGGCATGGCCATGGTAACCTCCAGTGCGGTTTCCCGGGTGCGTGGGAGCTTCATGAGCGTGAACTCCGCCGTCCAGCAATTCTCCACCTCGTTGGCGGCTTTTACCTCCGGACTTATTCTCACTCAAACCGGTACGGGGGAATTCTCGGGTTATCCCCAAGTAGGCGCGATATCGATGGCTTTTCTGATCCTGAGCGTATGGGTGGCCCGTGGTCTGCACTACGAACGGGCGATAAAGCCCGCCGATTAGCCTTCGGGAAAAGTATGTAAATTACCTGCGATATGACCGATATCCGCCTGCGGGTGAGCGAGATTTACAAGTCGATTCAGGGCGAGTCCACGCATGCGGGCCGGGTATGCACCTTCGTGAGGTTGGCGGGTTGCAACCTGCGATGCGCTTATTGCGATACGCCTTATGCCTTGAGTGCGGTATCCGGCGAATGGCGGAGCCTGGATGCGATAATGGAGCGTGTCGGGGAACTCGGGGCTACCTTGGTGGAATTGACGGGTGGAGAGCCTCTCATGCAGAAGGCCTCTCCGGCTCTGGCGCAACGGCTGCTGGACGAGGGATTCGAAGTGTTGATGGAGACGAGCGGCGCCTTCGATATCGGAATATTACCCTCAGGCGTCAAACGAATCATGGATATAAAAGGTCCCAATAGCGGCGAAAGCGGTTCGTTCCAAAAAGAAAACCTGGCGAAGCTGAATTCGGCCGACGAAGTGAAATTCGTTTTGCATGACCGCGAGGAATATGAATGGGCGCGCCGGTTCCTGGAGGCCGAAAATCTGGCCGACCGCTGCACCGTGCTGTTCTCACCGGTATTCGCGAATTCCGTCCGGGTCGCCCCCCATCGCAATCCGGTGGAAACAGGCTTGCGTCCCGCCGATCTCGCAGCTTGGATCCTGGAGGACAATCTTCCGGTACGGTTTCAGCTGCAACAGCATAAGCTCATCTGGTCGCCCGAAGCCCGCGGCGTTTGATGGGTTATTTGGGATATTGGCGGAGCTTGCCTCGGGAATGGCTGCGGTAATTGCCGCGGTTGCCGTGGCCCGCCTTCGGCAAGTAAATTTACGGGGATAATCATGTATCGCGTCAGCAAGTCATTCGAAGTCGAAAGCGGGCATTTCCTGTCCAAGCATCAGGAAAAATGCAAGAACCCGCATGGCCATACCCGTCGCATCGAAATCGTGGTGGCCTCCGAATCCCTTGATGCCAACGATATGGTATGCGATTTCAAGGTTTTCAAATTGGCGGTGGGGGAATACCTCGATTCGCTGGATCACGCCATGCTGATCAGTTCGGAGTCCCCCCATCTCGAATATTTCCGCCGGGCTTTCGAGAGGGTCATTCCCGTGGAGGGTTCCGATCCCACCACCGAAGCGATGTCCCGCCTCATCTACTTGAAAGTGCGCGACGAAATCGCGCTGAAAAAGACCTATACCGCGCCCTCCGGCGCCCACTACCGTTTCCCCGATTCACTCCGTCTGGAAAAGGTGCGAGTCTGGGAGACATCGACCACTTGGGCCGAATACTCGGAGTGATGGGGGAGTGATGCCCGCCGCTCCCCTCGATCGCAGGTTTTCCATCGCGCCCATGATGGATTGCACGGACCGCCATTGCCGCTATTTCCATCGGCTATTGTCGCGACGTATGGTCCTCTATTCCGAAATGGTCACCACCGGCGCCATCCTGCACGGAAAGGCCGACAGGCTGTTGGCATTCCACCCGAGCGAACACCCCGTGGCCGTGCAATTGGGAGGAAGCGACCCGCAGGCTTTGGCCGCAAGCGCCGCGCGGGCGCGGGAATTCGGTTACGACGAAGTGAATCTCAACGTGGGCTGCCCCAGCGATCGCGTGCAATCGGGCCGCTTCGGAGCCTGCCTGATGGCCGAACCGGATTTGGTGGCGCGTTGCGTGGAGGCCATGCGCGAGTCAGTGGATATTCCCGTCACCGTTAAGACCCGAATCGGCATCGATGATAAGGACTCCTACGAGGAATTGCAGGCATTCGTAGCGAAAGTGGCTGCGGCCGGTTGCAAAACTTTCATCCTCCATGCCCGCAAAGCCTGGCTGCAGGGGCTCAGCCCCAAGGAAAACCGGGAAAAACCCCCGTTGCGCTACGACGTGGTCAGGCGCCTGAAAATGGATTTCAAGGAATTGGAAATCATCATCAACGGCGGCATCACCGATTTGGATCAGGCCCGGGAACATTTGCGCGATTTGGACGGAGTCATGATGGGGCGCGAAGCGTTTGCGAATCCGTATTTGTTGTCACAGGTGGATTCGGCCATTTACGGAGAAGCGGTCGAAGCGCCGACCCGGGCCGAAATCGTGGCGGCCTACCTTCCCTACGTGCGGGAGATGCGCGCGGAGGGATGTCCGCTCGGTGTATTGCTCAAGCCCGTTTTGGGACTGTATCATAACCGGCCCGGAGCCCGCGGATGGCGTCGCCACTTAAGCGAAAACATGCACCGTTCCGGTACCGGCCCCGAAATACTAACGGAGGCGCTTGATTGGGTGGAATCGGCCGCGCCGGCGCAGTCCTGAGAAGTATTTCGCTGATTCCCGGCCTTCCCGGCCAAATCAGCTTTTGCGGTCGATGCTGCGCAGGCCCATCATATATCCACCGGCCACGTCCATATTGATCCCCGTGATATAGGCGGCTCCATCGCCCGCCAGGAATTCCAGCGCATCGCAAACATGGGCGCATTCTCCCAAGTGTCCCAGGGGAATGTAATCGTTGGGATTGTCGGGCAATTCCACGCTGTTGGAAAGGACACCCGGCGAAATCATGTTCACGCGTATGTTACGGGGGCCCAGCGCTTCGGCATGGGATTTGGTCAAGATGTAAAGACCGGTTTTCGAGATCAGATAAGCCGTGTTATGGGTCGAAGCGGTAATGTTTTCGAGTCCCGCATAGCCGATATTGACGATGGATCCCCCTTGCGCGGGGAAAAGGCGGAGGCACTTGGAGATAAGGTGGTAGGGGCCTACGAGATTGGTTTGCAGGGTCAGGTCGAAATCCGCGGTGGAGTAATCGAGCAGGGGTCCCGTCTTGTACATTCCCACATTGTTGACGAGCAGGTCGAGCCTACCGGTGGATGTCGCGATTTCGTCCACCATGCGGTCGATGTCGGCGAGTCGGGCGACGTCACCCGTTACGACGGCGGCTTTGCCTCCGGAAGTCTCGATTTCGCGCACCACGTTTAGGGCGTCGTTTTTGGAACTGTGATAATGGACATGCACGAAATACCCCAATGCGCCCAGGCGCAAAGCCATTTCGCGACCCAATCTTTTGGCCGCCCCGGTTACCAGGGCCGATTTCATTTCCGGCTCCTTTCGGCGATGGCTGCGGCATGGCGCGCGGCCGGCAGCGCGGAAGGTTTTTTCACCTTGACCCGGCAACGCTCTATTTGCGGCCATTTTTCCAACAGAAGTTCGCAGGCTTTTTCAGCCATGGCTTCTATCAATTTGAATTTGCCGTGCCGGGCCCATGCGTCGAGAACCTCGGCCATGGCGGCGTAATCCACGGTACGAGATAGTTGATCGCTTTCGGCGGCGCCTTCGAAGGAAAGGTCTATCTCAACATCGAGGAACAAATCCTGCAGTATTTCGCGTTCGTGGGTATGAACGCCTACCACGCAGCTAATCTTCAAATCTTCCAGCTCAAGACGACCCATCAAATCAACCCCAAGGTAAATGCCCGTTCTATCAGAACCCGGGTGGGTTCGTTCAGGGGTAAAGATAATGCTTCGCGCGGCAAGGTCCAGCGATAATCCGTGGCCTCATAATTCAGCCGGACCGGAGTCGTATCGCCCGGGG
>CAYNXV010000245.1:0-4373 GCA_964401245.1 uncultured Bifidobacteriales bacterium
TCCAGAATCTTCTGGTGATTAATTACATCTGCCAGCCCGCCACTTTCTGGAGAAAGGAGGCATTTCGTGCCTGTGGAAAATTTGACGAGAACCTCCACCTTGCCTTTGATTACGAATATTGGCTGCGCCTTGGACGTCTCTATGCCCCCCGTCCTATTGCGGATGAGCTCGCTGCTTTCCGGGTCCACACGGATTCCAAAGGGGGAAGATATTTTCTACAGCAATTCCAAGAACAATTCACTATCGCGAAGCGATACGCGACAGGCGTTGAGAATTTGATCCGTCCCCTCCACTGGTTGCACAACAAATTGGTAACGCGAACGTATACGGCCATGCGTATCTTCAGGATGTGAGATGGAGAAACACGCCACCCGAATAAAGGGCAAACCGGCCTTCTGGCGTGCCTCTGCATTCCTGGTATTTTCAAACGGGATAACGAACCTGGTCCTCCTGGCTTTGGGCTTAATCCTAATCCGGAAATTCGGGGCGGATGTTCACGGCAGGTTCGTCTTTTTTCTCAGTCTCATAGCTGTGTTCCGTCTCCTCTTCGACCTCGGCATCAATACGGCTATTATCAGGATTATAGGGCGGGACGAAACCCGCAAGCCCAAGATCCTGGGTGCGCTTATGGTGCTGTCGGTGATCCCCTATCTACCCATTCTGATCACAATCATTTTTTGGCCCAATTGGATTGTCGGCGAAAACACCCAGTCCTTCCGCTACTTTTCTGCCTTGTTGGCCGTATCCGTCATCCAGAATTTCGCCACGTCTTTTTTCAACGGCATGTTGAAAATGAATTTGAGCATGACGACGGTTCTAGGGTTCGAGTCAATCAAAATTTCGGCCTTGATCCACCTCTTGGCAAAACACCCCCCATTTTCGGAATTTTTGGTATGGTGGATATTCGGACAACTGGCGGCAGCTTCAATTGTCGTATTCCTGATTCTCCGGCAAATGGGCCGGATGGGATGGGCAATCCCTGATTTCCAATCCCTATCGATTGTATTACGGTTAGCCCTTCCGTTTTGGATTCCCGGAATCGCCATCATCGTTTTCCCCCAAATACTGATCATTCTGGTCAATATCCGGCTATCCGACGCGATGACCTCCTATTTCGCCATTTTATATTCTTGGAGTGCGATAAGCGTGATTGTATTGCATCCTATTTCCAACGTTTTTTTTTCCTGGATTTCGAACGGCAATACAACCGCAGCCGGCATGCCTTCTGAATCGTTGCAAGCCTATTTCCGGGTCATCGGTCTGGTTTCCCTGGCGTTTGCCTTGACATTATGGGGAGCCGGCTCGTTCATATTAGAATTGTACGGAGAGGGCTTCCATAAATATGCGCCGGTCTTCGGCCTGCTTGTCCTTGCCCACGCACTGGAATTTCCCCGATTCTTCTCGCTGCCTTTGCTATGGGGAAACGCAAAAGGAAACGTTTCCTTTTGGATAGAAACCGCCCGGGTTCTAACCGGCGTACTGGCCGTATCGGCCGTGATGCGCTTGACCGAGGATTTATTGGGAATTGCCGTATGCATCGCCATCCTAAGCCTGCTCTTCAGCCTCTACCGCCTGTACGATATACGAAAACGTTTCGGGTGGAATCTTTTCACACCCTTTTTGCAGATAGCAACGGGAGGATTGGTGGGATTGGCTCTTTATTTTCGACTGGAAAGTGATTTCGCGCCGCTCGCAGCCGCCTGCACCCTTTTGCTGTTATACGCTATCGGCCGAAGAACAATTGCGAACAGGCTCCTACGTACGCTCCCGAAGCCGTAAAACCCGGAACTGTCCGTCATTCCTTTCGCGCCACCACCTCGACCCGATGCCAAAACGGATCCTTCAAACAAGCCCATCTGAGTTTGGGTTCAAGAAAGGAAACCAAGCGGGAGGTTTGGCTGTCATTCAAACAGCCAAGCCGTCTCAAAAGCAGGGGAGTATAGCTCAAAGGAAGGTAATAATTGCTGGCATGAAACCCCTCGATCTTGAAATGACGCCCGATGGCTTCGGTGAATTCCTCATTTGAACGCCATTCATAATGGTGTTCGGGATCCTTCACGAACTCTCCTCGCCTGTTCCGGTAATACCACACGGCCCATTTCCGCCTCACTAGCGACGAAATGTAAACCTTGCCACCGGGACGCAGGGCCCTGCGAACGTTCCTCAAAAAGCCTTCCATATCCTCCAAGTGCTCGATAAGCGCCGCCGCCGCAATCGCGTCACAGTAACCATCAGGCAGGGAAGCCAGGGTGGTGGCGTCATCTATCCTGGTCTCTAAGGTTGGAATTACGGCTTTCAACCGGGCCATTCGAGGAGCGCTTATATCGAGGGCGATAACCTTATCCCCCGCAACCAAAATACCGCTTTTGAAAATTTCTTTGAGCTTTTGGCCATCACCGCTTCCAATATCCACGAAAGTACCGGCCGGCGCTTCTTCCTTGACGCTTCTCCAGAAATCCAAAAGCATCGGAGTGGTGACTTGATTGTAAATTTGCTGGGAAGAATTCAAGTACTTGGCTCCCTTGAGAAATTCTCCGTATCTCCCGCCATTTTATTATTGCAGGCAAGTGAATTCAACCTAATCCACCTCGCTAAGTCCGAATCCCCACGACACCGGCAGGTGTTTTCGGAATGGCATTAAAGCGCTTCCAAGCTGTTTTCCAGAGCCAGCAAATTCTCCTCATACCATCGATTGCAAATCTCCAATGAGTGGAATCGGGATGAGGAAAGGAGAGCGCGTTGAATACTTTGACAGCGGCTCCAGTGGGATGCGAAGGGATTTTCAGGAAAGACATAGGTATACGCATTCATGAAATTGCCTATCCAATAATTCGTGGAGATGAACGAACTCCTTTCCATCCGGTTATTCAACTCGAGTTTTCGAAAGCCGGTCTCTTGGGGCAAGGCATGGGCCTTGGGTTCGGCCCAATCCGTCCTCGGATGCAGAATGAATATATCCGAAGGTGGGCCGGCCGAAACAGCCGGTATCTTATCGATCGGCTTTCTCAGCAGGTGGAAAAAAAGCCTTACACGATTGGAAAAGCCGAGATCGTCCTCGGACCTAAGCGAATTTTTCCGGTAGAAATTGAACAAGGCTGAATGAGTCGGAAAAGCCAGCATCCGGTCCGCACTGCAGAGAATCAGGTCATCCCCGATGAATTCGTAACCCCGTTTCAACATGCGAAAGCAAAATGTCGTCTTGTAAGAGGCACCTCGACCGCATATGAGAAGCGTCCTGGAAGGTGAATGCAATCCGGCGGCGTGCAGGAAGAAATATCCCTTTTGCGCAAGCTTATATTCCAATAAGGGTTGCAAGACGTAAAAATGTAACGCCGCGTCGTGAAACAGCATCCAAGGAAAATGGAGTCGATTCGCCCAATTGCATTGGAAATTTATTTCCGTAACATCCTCCTCCATGCCTTTAATTTCCACTTTGAATCCCAATCCTCTATTCCTCTCCTCGAAATAGATGTAATTCCTCCGGACATGGTATTGGTGATCGACATTTACGCAGCCTTTGAGATCGGGAGAGAACGGGCCGACATTCACCCGTAAATCGGGGCGAGACGGATTTTCGGTCCTGAAATGAAGATATTTCAGGTTGATATCATCCAGCGCCCACCGGGAAAGACCCTGGATTTCAATTTTGTACAGCCCATGAATGTCAAATTGCACAGGGAATACCTTCATACAGTAGTTGTTTTACGGCCTGATAGTCCGCTTGCGAAATATTCTTGGGAAGGTGGATAGTGGCGCCGGGTTTTCCGGAAAAGGCTTGGGACAGAATTTTCGTCAACGTTTCCTCGAAATCAGCCAATGTCGAATCGGGGAAAATATAGGTGTAAGCCTCCACGATTTTTCTCAAGAAGGCCATTTCAAATCCCAAGCTGATAACCAGTCTCGGCAAAATCTTCGATAATTCATTTGTCGCATCCAAGCTGAAGTCGTCTCCTCCCAGAGCGATAAGGAATCTTAGCATGCGCGCCTCGACCTCCAGGCGCTCGCGTCCCATCCTCAGCGCCGAAACTTTGAACAGGAGGTTAATTCCTCCCAAACTCAGGATTTTGATCAACCTGGTCATGCGGAGGAAAAACCAATCCTTCCAGCCCAAATCTACCAGCCCATTTTCCAAAAAACGCGAGATTTGGCGAACTCCCAATGGAAGGTGAAACCCGAAAACCGTGCCATTTGCGTCCACCAGGACCGTATCGTCGCCGAGCAGCTTAAACCCGTCCCCGATGAATTTTCCGCCCAACAAGGATTTTCCCACGCCGCTTCGTCCGATAAGCAGAAATGCACTCCCCGATTTCGCGATGCCGAGCGCATGAATGGCGACCAAGCCCTGCCGGGCCAACTTGAAATACACTAACTGC
>CAYNXV010000246.1:0-4341 GCA_964401245.1 uncultured Bifidobacteriales bacterium
ATTCGCGTGCGGGCCTTCAATCCGATATAGCCCGGAAAATGGAGGTTATTGTTATGGAGATTCACCTCGTCGCTGGATAGACGAAGCAAGGTATCGGATACGGCCGATGCGGCCACGAAATGGCTGCGCTTGATGTCGATGAGGCGCTTTATTCCCCTGCGGGCCTCCCAAGTCACTAGCGGCGCGGTAAACGAATTCCCAAAAACGATGCACTCGTCCATTATCAGACTGCCGTTGCTACCCCGATTCAACGATTCGCCGGGAGGAAATCCATCCACAAGCATGGATTTATTTCCCTGCATTTTAAAAGCCAACCCCTTGAAAATCACTACTCCCGCTTGATAGCGGAAAAAGAACAGCGTATCCGAAACCTCGATCACGGAATCACTGACGCCGTCCCGTTCAAAAATCAAAGTGTCCTTGGACAGATCGGCGTTTTGGTGGAACCTGCCGATCTCGGAATACTCCTGGAAACGGATATAGTGGGTTTGTCCTTTTTCCGTCCCCGACTGCAATTTTTCCGCTATGGCATCGAGAGGATTGGAACGGGTCACATACAAGGTATCGCCCCACCCCGCCCCGACAAGCAGGAGGAGAAAAAACGGAATTACCGGCGATTTCAGGAAAGTTTTGCGCATTTTGGTTTAGGCTATTTTGGCCACCCGACTAAGCAAAATGGATTAATTTCGGCATATATTCAAGGAAGGAAGCGGATTCGCGACCTGCTTGACGCAAGAGATTCCAGTTCCAAAACCTTCTCCAGAAAGAGGGCGGCGGTCCCCCGAAAGGAACCGCCGCATGCAAGATTAGTCCGTAATTACCCGCGCAACGGATGCTAATCGAAGGATCCCTAAGATAAGCTCGGTTCCACGAATGCCGCAAGTGACTTCCTGACTAAATTCAAGGAATAGGGGCGTTTCCGGGGGGTCAGAATCGGGTCATTTATTCACAAAAATTCATTTTTACACTACGGTTTTCTTGTATTTTAGACTTATTAAAAGTTTTATATAGCGAAAATCCTATTTTTTATTTATAATTTGCACTACGGATTTCATGAAAGGTCGGGTATGCATAGGAATTTTTCAAAACTGACGAGTTTCCTAACGGCGGTTTTTTTCGTGTCCCCGCTGTTCCCGCAATTGGATTTATCCCAGCTCAACACCAACTCCGTGCGCCAGAACCAACCCTGGATGCAAATCGACACCCGTTTGGATTCCCTGGGGGTAAACCTGGAGATTGACCGGGGCATAGTAACATCCACGGTAACCTTCCAATACACCGCCGGATCGGGATACATCTCCCATTGGCAAAACTGCAACAAGGATGGATGCGCGCCCGTGGTGGAAGAGCGGGAGGCGGACAGCCTGGAATCCATGGTTTACTTTACCCTCGATCCCGCTACGGTCGTATCGGAAATGTTTCTATGGGTCGAAAAAACCAAGGTCGAAGCGGCCTTGCAGGACAGAGGTTTGGCCTCGGCGCAATATGAATCCATCGTCAAAAGGCGGCTCGACCCCGCCCTGTTGGAAACCTGGGGCGACGGGAATTACTCCCTACGCATCTTCCCCATCAAATCAGGGCAGACGCGCAAACTCGAAATCCGGTTCGTCCAGGGCATGACGGGCAAGGGAGACACCAAAAAGGCCGTCATTCCCGTAATGCATACCGAAGCTTCGCAAGTATATCGCGAAAGCGGCCAGACACCCGCGGCCCGCTCCTTGGGAAACCTACATGTTACGGCCCGTTCCCTGGACGGGCAAATCTACGCGCTCAACTGGCCGGGCCTGGGCGATGCGCGCATCGGGTCGTCGCCCGTCCGCCTGCAGGCGCGGAATCTGACCAACCTGGGTCGGGGCAGTTTATCCGCCTCTTCGGGCAATTGCCGGGAATGTTTGCACGCCTACTCGGGACAGGATTCCGAAGGCGGGTATTTCGGCGTCATGGCTGAATTGGTGCACAAGGAATTGAAATTCGCTCCGGAACCCGAGGATAGAATCGTACTTATGGACGTGGACGGCCGCACGGACGCCGCCAACCTGGACAGGGCGCGCAAGTTGGCCCTGTTGGCGATGAAGGGCTATGGGCAATCGCCTTATCGCGCCAATCTCTATTATAGGAACGCGGCCGGAAAGCTGGTATCCGCTTTTACCCGTTCCGAGACCATGACGCCCGCCGCGCTCCAACAGGTATTCATCAACCTGAAAAAAGCCTTCCCCTCCCCCTCGGCGGCGCATGAATCCGCCATCGACCAGTGGCTGGCAATGCGCAACATGAAGACCCCGGCTGCGCTCATTTTACTCAGCGACGAAAATCATCCCCAACTGACCCACGATTTCCAAAAGCCGGATCACCAAAAGTTTTACGACAGTCTTGCCGCCCATTCACAGGCTTTGGGAGAACGCTTGAAAAAGGAGCAGGTCACCCTGTTCGGTTATTGGATGAACCATTACATCTCGGAAACGGCAACCGCGACCGGAGGAAAACAACTGGGAAGCCTTTCTCCCTACTTTCACTACTATGCGAGCAAATCTTCCGAAAAGTCACCTTCCGGAGACGTATGGAATCTGCCTCCTCTCTTCGGTCCCGGCCGAGACGACGGGTATTGGGGCGCAGCCGATTTTCAGGTAAAAATCGACGGCGTACCCGTGCAGGAATTTTCCCATGTGCAGGATAACCGATTCCCCTTTTACGGGGGTTTCGACGGACCCATCGGAAGGCCCATAATGCTGGCCAAGCAGGCTCTTTCCATTTGGCCCGGATATCCCACGCGAGACACTACGCGCATTTACATGGCTGGACGCTATACCTCGCCCGGCGAAAGAAATCTCTCCGTAACCGGAGTTATCAACGGGCTTTCCTTTACCGCGGATTATCGCATCAATCTGGCCCTTCGCAGTGGTCCTTCGCAGGCAGGCAAACTGTGGGCCTATATCCGATCGGAAGCCCTGAACGGTCCGGACGAAAAGTCCATTGAGGCGGTGAAAAATTTGGGAAAAAAATACCATATCGTTAATCGGCAAATGAGCCTGCTGGCGCTGGAGCCGGGCATGACGCTGTGGGACTCCCTGCCGGCCGGTGAAAGAACAAACGCCGAAGGTACTCAAAGATTGGCGATAGCGGCACCGACCGTCACAACCGACCAAAACATCCCCTCGGCTTATGTGGGCACTCCCCTCGACAGCATGTCTTTGGAAGAAATCCTGGGCCTGCAAATCGCATCCATCATTCCAGGCGGTAACTCCGCCGGTGCCCGGTTGGAAATAGAAACTGCTCCCGGCAGGCGCCTGCTGGTGTTGGCGGGCGTCTCCGACCCTACGGGTTGGAGACTCTCGGTACGCGACATCCGGGGCAAGTCCGTGGCACAGCCCCGCTTTAAAAGCACCGGAAACCGGCTCGAAGCCCGCTTCGGATCGGGTAACCTACGAGGTACCTATTGGGTGGTGGCCGAAAAGGCGGGCCTGCGGTTGACGAAGCGCATGGTTCTCATCCCCTGAGCCCGTTTTTTTTCGCCGGTGACGTTATCGCGACTTTTTCAATTTCGCCGGCGTCCTCTTCAAGGAAACCGGCACCTTCTTCGCAGGTGCCGGAAATTTGCTGCATATGGGACAGGATTCGGGCTTATGGTTGCGGGCGGGACAGTGTTGCCGCCCGAAATAAATGATCTGCAGGTGAAGCTTGGACCAGCTCTCGCGGGGAAACACTTCCTTCAAATCTCTTTCCGTAGTTTGCACGTTTTTTCCGGAAGAAAGGCCCCAGCGCGCGGCCAAGCGATGGATATGGGTATCGACGGGAAAAGCCGGACATTGGTAAACCTGGCACATAACCACGGAAGCGGTTTTATGCCCAACCCCGGGCAACGTTTCCAATTCCTCCAGGGTTTGGGGTAGCTCCCCGCCGAACTTATCCAGCAGCATGCGCGAAAGGTTCCACACCGCCTTGGCCTTGGTGGTGGACAAACCGACGCTTTTGATGATTTCCTGAATCCGAGCCATCGGCAATTTCACCATGTCGGCGGGATTATCGGCCAACGCGAACAGGGTCGGAGTAACGGCATTGACGGATTTATCCGTGGTATGCGCCGACATCAGCACCGCCAGGCAAAGCGTGTAGGGATTGGTATGATAAAGAGGAATCGGAGGATCGGGGAAAAGTCGATTGAGTTCCTTCCGGATGAGGCGCGCTCTGGATTTGCGCTCCGCCAGGTTGAGGGATGATTGGGCGGTTGTGCCTGCTACGTGTGTAATTTTCTTAGGCATTTTCCGCTTCGTCCTATTCATGAGCCGCTCCAGTATCCTTTCCGCGAGTATTTACTGAATGGTAAATTTTTATAGGAGCTTAAAT
>CAYNXV010000247.1:0-4334 GCA_964401245.1 uncultured Bifidobacteriales bacterium
TTTTGCCGTTCCATTGGTAGGCGAATCCCGTCGGATGGAGCACGGCGACTTTCCGTCCCGTCATATTGTAGAGAGTCACCACCTCCGCTTGCGAAGTCTTTTCGCCCAGGCGCAGCATTACCGTGTTACCCGTTTGTGAAACGTGGAATTCCGCCGCCGGTTTGGTGCTCCGAGCTGGAGCGGCGATTGGGGTAGTCGGCGCGATGGAATCGTAAACCGCTTTGATGAATTGCACCCGTATACCCAAACGACGGCTCGCCCCCACCGGAATCTCCCGCCACTCTTTGAACATGGAAGAGTCGATGGAAGAAGAATCATAATGCCATGCCAGACTGTGGTAGAAGAGCTGTCTCGTACTCCATAACCCGCTTTCGGCCCGGGTGGAATCCAGCAAAGTGGCAGTCACATACCAACGGGGGAAACCCGTTTCTCCGGCCTTCTTGCCCAACACCTCCCGGGAGCTGATGGGCGCGGCGGTATCGGTAGCCATGCGGAACCAAAATTGAAAACCCGTCCCCACCAATTGCGCGTCATGGAGGCGGACGAAAAGGTCCTGCTCCGCGTTGACCCAAGCGCCTCCGGCCGGCCGGGCCCGAGACAGCACCTTCTTTTTGGTATAGGCGCAAGCACCTTCGAATTGTTTCAAGACGATGTATTGCGTCGAATCATGCAGAAGGGTGGCATCGGTCAAATCCAGTTTCAGGGATTTGCGGGTGGGTTTGAGATTGTCGAAAGTCGAGCCTTCCAGAAGGGTTTCCGTTGCCGACTGCAGATGATAAGTCTGATCGCATACCGCCGCCACTGAGGGCATGGCCGCCAAGGCACCGGCCAGGACAAGGGCATGAAATTTGGTTGAAGCTAGCATAGTCGACCTGCTTTCGTATGGCTCAGGTCGCTTCCAAACGAAAACGACTCCCTTAAGCCAAGACACCGCGGGGTGCACTTGATAATGTAGGCGAAATTCCGGGAATTGCAAACGACAATCCCGGTAATTTGTAGATTTTGGGCATGCCGGAGGCCATTCTCAATCTCGCCAAGAGTCGCAAAACCCTGGTTTTCTGCCCCATCGGTTTGGGCAATTTCCTTATGGCCACCCCTGCCCTGGATTTTCTATCCCGCGAAATCGGTCGCGAAAACCTCTACCTGGTGGCCCTGAAATCCGTAATCGGCACCCTGGCGCGCGAAAGCGGCTATTTCAAGGACGTTTTCGAGTGGGACCCCGATAAAGAGGGTCTGGTGCAGGGAATCGGCGCTCTCCGGCGGATTCGCGCGCATCGTTTCGAATATTCCCTGGCCTTTTTTCCCAGTTCCCATTGGAAATTCGGCGTCTTCGCAAGTGCGGCGGGCGTGCGCAAGCGTATCGGTTTCGACTATCCTCATGCCCCCCTCATGCGGCGGTTCCAGGACGTTTCCCTACCCCTTGACACCAACTCCCACGACACCCATCAGAACCTGCGCCTGGTGGAGGCCTTCTTGGGAAAATCCCTGGGCCAAGTGCCCCAGTTGCGCTTCCCCGTGCCCCTGTCGCATCCCAAGGAGGAGCAGCTCACCCGCACGCCCTATTTCGTCTGCCATCCCGGTTCCAGCGCCGAGCGCGGCATGGCCGGCAAACGCCTGCCGCCGCGCGATTTCGGTTTTCTGGTGCGGCGCATACACCGCGAGTTCGGCTTGCGCTGCGTGCTGCTGGGAGGCGAAGAGGAGTGGATGCTGCGCGAGCAGGTGAAACGGTTGGCGCCCGACGCGCTTTTACAGATGGAGTCCAAAAGCCTCGGCGAATTGGGTGGGCTCATCAAACATGCGAAATTTTTTCTCGGCAACGATTCGGGGCTCATGCACATCGCCGTGGCGCTGGAAAAACGCTGCGTCGCCTTTTTCGGACCCACCGACGAACGCCGTACCGGCCCTTACGGATATTGGCAATTCAACGACGGCGAGCCCATGCACCTGATAGTGCGGAACCGCAAGCTCGATTGCGCTCCCTGCTGGACCGTCCATACCGTTTCCAAGAATCCTCCCTGCCGTTATGGAGATCACCGATGTCTCACCGAAATCAAGGTGGAATCGGTATGGCCCGAAATCCACCGGTGGATAGAATCGCTGGGGCTGCCTGTAGCCGCGGTTTGAAACCGCTACCACCGTCGCTTCATTTGAGCGGTCCCAACCCATGAGAAGCGCGCAGGGCCCCCGCCCGGGTCCATAACGCCGAGTGCAATTTGAAAAACCGCGCCAAAGCCGAAGAGCCGGTTCCCAGCCGGGTCGCCGCCGCCTCCAGCCTGCCTTGCGATTCGTCGAGCGCCCGCAAAGCCATATAGGCCAGCAACGGAAAGTCTTCGTGGGAGGGACTGACCTTCGCACGGAAGGGAGGAAGCGGAACGGGCGGCTGAATTGGAAGTGGCGCCGGGAGATCACGCGCCCCCGCCGCGCCGAAGGCCAGCTCCATCCGCAGCTTGCGCAAGGCTTCTTCGAGATTGCGGCGGCTTTCCCGATGCTCCGAAGCCGTCACCTGCAATCCCGTGGGGCCATGTTTCAGCCGAAGACCGCTATAGACCCGGTTGCGCTTTTGCCCGCCGGGACCGCTGGCTTGAAACCGATCCTGCGCGCATTGGGCCAGGAGCTTTTCCGGTTCGAGCAGCAGCGCAGCCAACAGGGGATTCAGGGGGTCCGGCATCGCGAATCTACCGCAGCGCCGTGCCGGCGCGGGCGGAAAGTTCGCGTAGATAATCCACCAAGGGAGCGAAATCCTCGTCCGGAATGACGCCGTCGAAGGCGGGCATGCGGGTCATGGGATTGAAAGCCGAAGGATTACGTATCCATTGGGTCAGGGTGGAGTCGTGGGGAAAATCCACGTTGACGCGGGTCAAATCGCCGACGCCTTTTCCGGATTCTCCGTGACAGGAAACACACGCGTTTTTCCAATACAGGATTTCGCCGCGCGAAGCCAGGTTGTCGAAATCGGGATAATTGCGCTCGACCTCGTTGCGTACGGGCTTTACCGACTCCAGATAGGCCCACACGGCGCGCCAGGCATCATGCCCCAATTCGGGATAGCGCGTCATGGGATAGCGGAAGGGAATACCGTCGGGCCGGATGCCCGTACGCATGGCCCGGACGAATTCGTCTTCGCTCCAATTTCCGATTCCCGTTTCCTTATCCAGCGTAATATTCGCCGCGCGAATGGGGTTTTGGTCGATGTCCAAAAGCAGATTGCCTCCCGCCAGATAGCCCCGGGATTTTTCAGGGTTCACCACGTCATTGGTCCTGAAATCCGACGAATGGCAAGCATAGCAATTGAACAAATCCTGCACGAGATAGCGCCCGAATTCCAGCGGGTCTCCCGCGCCTTGGGCCACTTTCCGGGCGTACGCTTCCCCTGCGGGCGATTGGGTCCGGAACAGATGCGACAACCGCCTGCCCGGGTCCGCATCGGCTTCCTGTCCGGCGGGTAGGGCGGGATGACGATTCGGCAGGCCCATCAGTAGATAAATCGCAGCCGCCGAAATCAGGGCCCCCAGCATTCCCGCGGCGACTTTCGCGTAGGTTTTCATGGATTGCGGCTCCACCGGTTCCGGGCATCAGATGGCCTGATACCCCTTTCCGTTCCGGAATATAGGCTTTGCGGGTAGGGGGGCCTAGCGGAATCGCAACCACGAAAGCAATTGGTTCCGCTCCGAACGTGAAACGCCTCCCGCCAAGAAGGGGATGGCTGCGAACAAAGCCAAGGCGGCGAACCGTATCGGCCATCCGAACCCCTGAGGATGGATTTGAATGGCCGTTCCCAGCATCCAACCGGCGGCGGCCCATACCAGCAGGGGCGTCATCCGCCGCCACTCCACCTCGATGGGGAAAAGCGCTTGACTTTTTCTGTGAATCATCACGGCCATGACAAGATAGCATAACACCGCCGCCGCTACGGCGCCCCACAAACCCAGCCAAGGCACGAGCAGAAAATTTCCCGCCACGGTTATCGCGGCTCCCGTCCCGTTGCACCAGATGAGGTAACGCGTCTGTTTCGCTATGTAGACACCCAGGGTGAAGTGTACGAACCAGGCCTGGAAGGCGTAGGCCAGCAGCACGGCGGGCACGATTTCCAGTCCCGGCCAGAAGTCGGGATGGATGAGCCGCCGACCGAAAATCTCCAGCGCCACCAATTTGTCGAGAAAAATCATCAGGACGATAGACGCCCCGCCTATGAAAAGGATAAGTACCCTGAGCACGCGACCGAAAAGCCGGTCCGCATCGCTATCCTTGTAACGCTGCAAAAAAAACGGCTGCCAGGCCATGCGGTACATTTGCACCAACAGCAGACCGAAAACCCCCAATTTCCAGGCCGCCGA
>CAYNXV010000248.1:0-4281 GCA_964401245.1 uncultured Bifidobacteriales bacterium
GGCATCACCCGTCATAGCGAATTTGGAGCCCGTAGCAAGTGGGTTCCAGAATCCCGTGGGGGTCAAGCCGGCCTTCCTTTCCGAACATGACCGGGTTACTGGTAATATCCCGCTCCAGAAGTAAAGTGCCGTAAGCGCCTTCCTGGGCCAGAAGGTTTTCCCGGCAACTGTTAGCTACCGTTAAAGCGGCTCGGGAAAGAATACTCGTCTCACCCACCTGGGCGCCGATTATTATAGGAATCCCTCTTCGCTGGGCTTCCGCGGCCACCTCCAACGATCGCCGGAGGCCGCCCATTTTTGAAACCCGGATATTGACTATGGCACTCATTTCCAGACCGGCATCCTGTATTTCCTTAAAGTGGGTCCCATTGAGAAAGCTCTCGTCAAGGATGATTTTGGTGGGAGTTCTTTGCGTAATTTCAGCGAGGCCCGCATAGTCGAATGCCCGCAATGGCTCTTCGATAGCAAAAGGTTTAAGTGGCAGGTTATCAAGGTAGTTAAGGACCTCATCGGCATTTTGCCAAAGGTTGTTCGCATCCAGTCGCAAGCGAAGTTTGGCAGGGTATCTCGATTCCCTTGATTCCCTCAGTAGAAAGGCAATTTTTTCGCTGTCGGTATCCAGGTTTCCGGAAACCTTGATCTTGAAGTCCCGGAATCCCATGGCCAGATATCTCCTTGCTTGAGCCTGGTAAACCTCCGACAAGGAATCTCCCAGAACAGCTGTATAGAAAAAAGGCCCTGATAACTCGGGTGCTCCCAACGTTTTTTCCACTGATTCGAATTGTTGCTTGGAGAAAAGATCAAGCAGCGCCAGCTCTACGGCGCACCAAGCAGCGGGATTCCTATCGATTAAGTTCTGATGGGCTTCGGTCCACCGCTCCAGGTTTTCGATACCTGTCCAAGCCGTAAACTCATTTTGGTGGAGAGCAAAGAAATCCAGACAGGAAGCAATACTTTCCTGCGTCACATATTCCCGGGGACATCCTTCCCCTTTACCCACAAGGCCGTCCTGGGATACGGCTGTTACTATCACCGCCTGGGTTACCCTTCTTTCCGCGCTGTGATGCTTGAAGCTGGAGCGCAGGAGGATTTCCAAGGGTGCGATCGTCAGTTTGGCAATGCCCATGACTTCAGATCCATTTCCAGGTTTTTTGCGTATTGTAGGGGCATGGGTTTGAACTGAACTTCCCGCTGTCCCTTGGCCAGGAAGTGCCGCTTGTAAGCCTCATAGGCACCCGGTTTGAGCATGTGGAGTACCAAGGGCTTGAGCCGGTCTCCCGACCGTTTGCTCCGGTATTCCAGGTTGATGGCTTGCAAGTGTTTGTCTATTTCCCCGGCGATTTCACCGGCCTGAACTGCAGTTTTCAAATCCGCTTCCAAATAGATTTCGTATCGGAAAGCCTCTTCATCGGCAAGCATCTGGAAAAAATGCACTTTGAGATTCATCTCCATCTCAGTTTGCCGCACGGCGTCAAGTACCTGACTTTCGTACAACTTTTCTCCGGTAATGTTGGTAACGCCTTTTCCCTTTTGTAGAAACCGGATGGTCGGCGTCTTACCAAACCGTCCTACCACCTGGACTATATCGTTCATGGAATACCGGTAGAGTCCCGAAGGCGTGGTCACGAAGACATAATATTCCATCCCCGTTTCCAGTTCACCCAATCCCAGAAATCGGGGGCGGTTCTCCTCCCATGCTTCTTTCTCCACGAATTCGAAGTAGTTGTCCTCCAAGGTGGGAACCCCTTCTCCGGTTTTTGCATCCACGGTCAATGTGCCGCGGAATTCGCTCGCCATATAACCCAGCTCGAATATATGCGCTTCGTCCGGAAGCCTGGACTTCAGTTTGGAGATGGCGATACCGCAGCTCCCTCCCGTCCATGTCGTCACCAAGCGGATATGCGGCCAAATCGACTTGAAATCGGCGGTGGCCGGATTCGACAGCAGTGACTCAAGTTCATGGGCTCTTGCAATATCGGGCTTTATCCGAGCCTTGATGGCACGGGCAATGCGGGGCTCAAGGTCTTCGACATATTTCGCAGTCCCCATCCGGATATCCTCCAAGAGGTCGTCCCGGCTTTCCCTCATCACCTCCAGCATTTTGAAAAAGGTGGAGGGATTTGCGCTGCCCAGGTAGGTGATATGTTTTTCCGCCAAGGCCAAGCGCACCATCAGGTAATACTTGATCCCATAGTCGGCAATCTCGGATACCTCGTAGGGAAGCACGTATTTCGCCCTGGCCAGCCTGGGCATATTCCGGTAGATGAGTCCTGAGGCCGAACCAAACGGAATTCCGGATGACATCCGACCTTCGATAGCGGGACTCACAAGCCCCAAGAGTCTTCCTTGAAACCCCTGTGGACAATAGTCGTATTGGATGAGGGCGAATAGCTTCTGCAGCCTGCCGGCGCGAGCCAGGGCCTTAGGAAGCAGGGGAATGTATTTGGGCGCTCCCGTGGTCCCGCTCGTCTGGTTATACATCGCTGGATTCTCGCGAGTTAGCTGAGGCCGCCCCGATCGCTCCTGCTCTTCAATGAAAGGCCGCAAATCCTCGTAGGAATGCACCGGTACCTTGGCCCGATATTCCTCCTCGCTTCGAATTGTTGCGAAGCCATGCTTGATTCCGAAGGCCGTATCCTTATTTACGGCCAGGATGTCCAGCAGCACCCTGTGTTGACTTTCTTTCGGGAGGAGCGCGGCCCGCAATAGTCCCCGATATAGTGTCCGGCGCATGAATAGCATTTTAATGCGTAGCATGGCGTTTAAAAGGATATCCTTTGATGAAAGGAAGGGAGTATGGGCGATTTCGATGCCGTCGATAAAAGGGGCCTTCATCTGGGATAGGAAATCTTTCGGATAGTGATCGTTCATCAATCCCAGTTCCCCGACTTCCCGGCCCGCGGGCAGGTAACGCGTACCGAAGACCATGTCCCAAAGGATGGTGGTGTTGCTGTAATTGGTATTAGATTCGGACACCACCTTGGAATGGTGCCATCGGTGCAATTGCCCGCTGCTGACTATGTAATTGAGAAAACCGTAATCCAGACGGATATTACAATGCTGAAAAACGCCGTTGACTGCGAAAAAAAGGAAATACATGGCCAGCACTTCCGTGGATACCCCAATGAGCATGAACGGAAAGCTATCGATGAGGAATTGGAAGGCCCGCTCCACTGGATGGAAACGGCCAACGTTCAGCCAGTAAAGCTGTTTGGGAGAATGGTGGACGGCATGAAGCCGCCACAGGTAACGGTTTTCGTGGCAGGCCCGGTGCAACCAATATCGGAAAAAGTCGACTATCACCACCATCAAAAGACCCTGAAGGATAACCGGCCAACCATGGGGCCAAAAAGCGGCGGAAAAATCCGTCCTCTCTCCGATGAAGTGGAGAATGGAAATCGCTGCGGCGAAGCCGAGTAGCTTGGTGAACAGTAGATGAATAAAGGTCATAAAGAGCAGGTCCTGACCTTGTACCGAACGGCCCGCTTTCCATTCCTGCCGGTAGGGTGTTCGCCACTCAAAGAAGATTATTGTCAGAAATGCGAGGGATAGGGAGAAGTAGGTGCTGAAGACAAGATGGGTTCCCCGGCTGAGCAGCCAGATGAAACTGCATACCGCAAGGGCCATGGTGGCCGGGTAGATGATTCCGGGCAATATGCGCATCATCATTGCCTGCATAACGAATCCTTCATAATTCCAGTTGACTCCCGACAATGATGGGATGGATCTGATATGCCAACCAAGCGGCAATGCCCAAGCCAATCAGGGCATAGACCCCGCGCCATAGCCACTTGGTCCTGGCTCCGATCTCCTCAGCAGCTACAGGACCATGCTTCAAATGGAAAATCCCCACAGTGAGGAGAAATCCGGCAAGAACCAGGTGAAAGAAGATGGGTATGGAGCCGCCTATCCAACGATCCTCGGGGAAACGGACCATGTGGAGAATATACCGCGTAACCATCACTGCCGCATAAATGGTCCCTAGAATAAATACCCTTTTGCCCAATTCGCGATTTGCTTCCACCTTACCTTGCGCATGCCGAAGGGAAACCCGGAAAAGCACTGTCAGAATTATGAGTTGGGAAAAAACCAGGATGGGATAGGGTAAAACACCGCTTTGCCAGGCGCTGAAAGGTGGCAGCAAGGGTACAGGGAAAGTGAATTGTATCAGTTGGGCCAATACCCGGAACGTGAATAGGGACCACAACAGAAACAGGAGGGTGGAACGATTCATCCGTAATCGCGATTTTAATGAGATAAATAAAATGTCCCGAAAAATAG
>CAYNXV010000249.1:0-4202 GCA_964401245.1 uncultured Bifidobacteriales bacterium
GCCTGCAAATGAGTTCGGTGCTCAATGAATTGACCGATTATCTCGAAGAGGACGTGCTGCTTCCCGCCGACGAAGCGGCTGCACCCCAAGGCGGACGGGCGCGCTTCGAAACCGTCCCCGTACCGCTGCTACCGCATAGTCCCGAGCTTTATCGGGATGGCCCCGCGACCCTTTTCGAAAGTCCCAGAGGTTATAACCGCCAGGATGGCTTGCTGGCTTGGATGTGGGAGCGAAAGGAAAAAGGGGAAGCTGCCAGAAGCATTGTCGATGTTGCCTTCTCCCCTTCTACCGTTGCAGCCGCCGACGTGAATTCCGATGCTTCGGGTTCCGATTCCCTGCCTACCGAAATCACTTTGGATGATTTGGTGGCTTATTTGGATAACCCCGTGCAATACGCACTGGAACGACGGCTGGGCCTTTACGGCGAGCGCGGCGATGAAACCCTGCATGCCGAGGGCGAACCTTTTTTCTCCACCGGCCCCAACCAACGCGAGCTTTTGGAAACGGTGTATCGCGAAGCCTTGTCCACCTGGGGATCTCTGAGTCAGGATCGGATGCAAAGCGCCTTTAATCGCGCCTACGAAGACTTGGCGCGCCGAGGACGCACTCCCGATGGAGCGTATCAGGTTTTGGATAAGGAAAGACTGGCGGGGAGCATTCAAGGCGCCGCCGAAGCCCTGATGGCCGCCGAGGCTAACATCAATAGCGGCTCCACGGGATTCACCGCGATGCGAAACCTGATTTTCGGGTCCGCCACCCACTCGCTGCTACCGGGAGAACCTACCCTCATGCCTCCCCTGCAAGCGGAAATGCCGGACGGGACGAAGATTCAGGTGCGCGGATCGCTTCCCATCCTGCTGTTTCCCCAAACCAAGGATGCCGCCTGCGCCACCGTCGTGCCCATGACCGGAGAGTTGAACCCGCGAAAAATATTGAAGCCTTTTCTGGTTTATCTGTTGGCCCAAAGCGAAGGCCATCCCCTGCATGACGCTTTCGCGGGCAGACCGCTTACGGTGCACTTCGTCGAAACGTATCAGAAAAACTATCGCGCCCTTTGGTGGCGATGCTTTCGCGCCACTCCCGATTCCGCGCGGGAATTCTTCCATACCCTGCTTCCCACGCTTCTTCCGGGGCGCGACTACGACCATCTCCCCCTGCGCCTGATATACCAATCACTGACCAAGGGCCGCGCCGAGAAGAACTGCTTTCATCGCGCCTTCACTCCTACGCAAAATTGCGCGGAAACCCTGGAACTTGCCTTGGAAAACCCCTTTGCCCGCTATACTCCTCCCGAAGCGGCCCGGATACTGGGCGCGAGCATACCCGGGGACGCCGAGGCCAAAATCCGTTCCCGCTTCCGGCTCTTCTTCAATGGAGACGTGAAATGAACATCGTCCCCGGCGGAGGCCGCATGCCGCGCATGGGATCCGCCCCAGCGGCGCGTGGACCCTCCGGCACTACAGGTATCGCTTCCGTTACCCTCCCTCCGCAGGCGCCGCCCCTGGTGCAGGCCCTGCACCTGGACCGCCCCGCCATCCTCGAAGCCTCCGCGGGGACGGGAAAGACCTATACCCTCGAACATTTGTTCGTGCGCCTTCTCTTGCAGGACCGCCCACCTGAATTGCCGGAAATCCTGGTGGTCACCTTTACGGAAAAAGCCACGGGCGAATTGCGCCAAAAAATCCGCCGGCGGTTGCATGACGTACGCCGCCTTCCCGGCCTCACCCGTTCGCAGCTGGATTTTCTCGACCAGGCCTATGTCAATTTCGACGAAGCCTCCATCCACACCATCCACGGATTCTGCCATAGCGTCCTGCGCCATTACGCGTTCGAGAACCGCGCCCTTTTCGACGCCCGCTTGGTCGAAGACCGGCCCCTGTACGAAGAGGCTCTGGCCGAAGAAATGCGATCCACCTGGCTGCGGGAATTTTCGCCGGAAGACGACAAGGAGGCCTTTGCCCGCTTCGCCCAATCCATCGGCATGAACGGCGGGGAAAAATGGAGCGAGGTGCTTATCAAAGTAGCCATGGGATTGGATGCCGAAAGCGGCGACCTCCTCTTACCCAGACCTGATCCTGAATCCATCGGGAGATTGCAGGCGAAAATAAGTGATACCCTTATTTTATTGCATCGCGCCTTCGCGATTCCGAAAGGTCAGGACGTCCAGGATTCCGGTTTACCCGCTTCCTTGAAGACCCTGCCTTGGACCAACAAAACCGTAAAGGAAAAAGCTCCCGCCCTTTTGCAACAGGCGGCCGAGTTGGCGGTTGCGGTTCATCCCGGCATGGAGGCCGAGGAAATCATCGAACGGGTCCGAACCTATTATGCCGGCATCAGCCTGCGAGTGGTCAACAACGAAGGCTTCGCGGCACTTTCCCTTTCCGAAAGCCCGACTTTTCCCGCCTTGCCCCACGTATTGCATCTATTGGACGACATCCGCCTCCAATTGCAGGAGCTGGATAGGCAGCAGGCCAACCTTCAATATACCCACCACCATCGCACCATCGCCTCGCTGCAGGCAAGGGTAGCCGCTCTCAAGCATACGCGCGGCCTCATCACCTTCAACGACATGATCCGGCGGGTGCACGGTTCCGTCATGACCAAACCCGATTTGGTGCAATCGCTGCGGGGCGCCTACAAATATTGCATCGTGGACGAGTTTCAAGACACAGATTCGGCGCAATGGGACATTTTCAAAACCCTCTTTCTGGAAAGTGGAGGAAAAAATCCGTTGTTCCTCATCGGCGATCCCAAACAGGCCATATACGGGTTCCGTGGCGCCGACGTTTACACCTATCTCGCAGCGCGCGAGCGGTTACGCGAGATGGCCCGGACCGGAGATGCCCAGGGTCACGGCCTGGCGGCCAATTTCCGATCCAGCGAAAAAATGTTGCGGGCCTTCAACGCCCTGTTTTCGGAACCCGACTGGTTCGGCGCCAAGCAACCTTTGCCTCCGGATGAAGATTGGCAACTTCCCGCAGGAGACGATGTCGCCTATGCTCCCGTTTCCTTCGGGGGCGCTCCGCATCAATTCTGCCGCACGGGAACCACCGCCGAGGATTCCGCTCCCGTAGTGGTTGTCGATATGCACGGCGCCGTCAAAGTGGAAGACGCCAGGCGCCTCTGGAATGGATGGATGATCGGCGAAATAAAGCGGCTGCTCAACGACGCCACCTCCTTGCAAATTCCCGATACGGGGGCAGCAGCCGACACCGAATCGCATGGACCGGCCATGCGTCCCTTGCGTGCCTCCGACATTTGCGTGCTGGTTCGCTCCGGCGCCGAGCGTCTGCGCGTCGAAAAACAATTCCAGGAAGCCGGCATCCCCTTCGCGGTTTATAAGAAGGAAGGGCTGTACAAAAGCGACGAGGCGCTGCATCTCCTATCCCTATTGGAAGCCATGGAAAATCCGGGCGATGAGCGTCTTTTCCGGCGGGCCCTGCTTTCCGAATTTTTCCAGATACCTCCCGACAAAGTGGCGCAATTCAGCGGCGGCGCGGGAGAGGAGCACACCGGCACCGAAATCGCCTTTCTCTTCGAGAAATGGAACGAACGCGCCTCCCAATCCCGCTGGCGCCGGCTTTTCCATTCCTTGCTATACGACACCGGTCTGTTGTACCGCATCCTCCCGCTTCCGGACGGCGACCGCCGCGTAATGAATTATCTGCAGCTTACCCAGACTCTGACCCAGGAGGCCATGAGCCGGCATTTCGATTTGGCCACCCTGCTCGATTGGTTCCACCGCCGCAGGAAAACCGAAACCGATCCAGATGAGCAAAAGGATCATTTCCGCCTCGAATCCGATCGTGACCTCGTGCAAATCATGACCATGCATATCAGCAAAGGGTTGGAGTTTCCCGTCGTGTTCATAGCCGGAGGCTTTTCCACACCTCAATCTTCGGGCTATTTGCAATTCAAGCGACGCGGGGAATTTTCGTCGGGTGACGGCCGGACGGGCGGCACGGTTTATCATCTCGATAAAAGCGACACTCAAGCCGAAGCGGAACAGACCCGCCAGGAAACCGAAGAACTGAAACGCCTCTATTACGTCGCGCTGACGCGGGCCAAGTTCCGGCTTTACCTTCCGCTGGTGGCTGCCCCCAACGAAAACAAAGGCCCTGCCAAGCAAACCAAGTCGAATCCCTTAGCTCTTTTCGTGCGAGGAGCATTGCTGGGCGCGCGGCACAAGCTGCCCGATCATT
>CAYNXV010000250.1:0-4201 GCA_964401245.1 uncultured Bifidobacteriales bacterium
CCCCATTTTGCTACCTTACCCTCCATGAAACTACGCCTCGGAATCATCGGCCTGGGCACCGTCGGCTCGGGCATACTCCATCTCTTGGAAAAAAACCGCGAATTCTTCCGCCGCGATCTCGGCTTCGACTTCGAGCCCGTCGCCCTGGCGGCCCGCAGCGCCGCCACCCTGGAGCCCTATCGCAAAACCGGCCTCCTGCTCACCCAGAATCCCATGGACCTCGCCTCCCATCCCGACATCGACGTCTTAATCGAAGTCGCCGGCGGCGCCGATGCCCCTTTGGAATGGATAATTACCGCCCTCAAGGCCAAAAAGCATGTCATCACCGCCAACAAGGCCCTCTTGGCCCATCACGGCACCGAGCTGTTTCCCCTGGCAGCTGAAAATGACCGTTTCCTGCTTTTCGAAGCCGCCGTAGGGGGAGGCATTCCCATCATCCGTACCCTGCAGGAAAGCTTCATCGCCAACGACATACAGGGCCTGGCCTGTATCATCAACGGCACCAGCAATTACATACTCACCGAAATGCGCGACAAGAAAATCGGTTTCGGAGAGGCTCTTAAAGACGCGCAGCGCCTGGGCTATGCCGAAGCCGATCCCTCCTTCGACGTCGAAGGCATGGATGCCGCCCACAAAGTCTCCCTCCTGGCCTCGCTATGCTACGGCCGCTACGTCGATTACCATAAAATGTCCGTGGAAGGCCTCAGCACCCTTCAGCCCATCGACATGCAAATGGCCGAGGAGCTGGGTTTCGTCATCAAATTGCTGGGAGTCGTCTCGCAAACGTCCAATGGCGGCGTGCAGGCCAATGTCTATCCGGCCCTCCTGCAAAAAAACCACCAATTGGCCAGCGTCCATGGAGTGCTCAACGCCGTTTATCTGAAAGGCGATGCCGTGGGGCCCGTGCTGATTACCGGCGCCGGCGCGGGCAAATTGCCTACCGCCAGCTCTGTTATTTCAGACCTTGTGAGTCTGGCCCGCCAAATGGAATCGGGCCATCCCCATCCCATGCCCATGGGATTTTTCTGCCGCGAGAAAGAAGCGGGATTCATTTCCATCAACGAGCTCGAAACCGAATTCTACCTGCGCCTTACCACCGTCGACAAGCCCGGAGTATTAGCCAAGGTTACCGCCATATTGGGAGACGCGGGGATTTCCATCCGCGCGCTCATGCAAAAGCCCGAGCATGACCCTGAAAACGTACCCGTAATTTTTCTGACCCATACCACCAAAAACGCCAAGATTGCCTGGGCCCTGGAGCGCATCGACAAACTCGATATCGTGCGCGCTCCCACCCAAATCCTGCGTTTTTACCGGTAAGCCCAATAGCCGAGGAGATTCTTTGCATGCAGGCCCGCCGGGTCGAAAAATACCTCGTCTTTTTGTCGGACATCGTTTCCTTCAATCTGTCCTTCGCGTTCATTTTCTGGCTGCGCTACCAAAGCGGCCTGTTCGCCTCATCGTACAATCCCCATAAGGATTTCGGACAGCTCACCTCCATCGCCTTTGTCCTCAGCCTCATCTGGATCCTCTATTTTTTCTTTACCGGACTGTACCGCGACTGGTACCTGCAATCGCGCGCGGAGCAGGTCTGGGTGGTTTCCAAGAAAATCACCTTCGGGTTCTTCCTGCTCTTTCTCGTCATCACCGGCTCCGACATGCTCGATGCCTACCATAAAGGCATGCTTCCCAATGCGGCAAGCCTGGCCTCGCTTTTCACCGCTTCCCGGGCGATTTCCACGCTTTCATACTGGCTGGTCTTCCTGGTTTCCGTCAGCGGTTTTCGGCTGTTGGTCCAAGCCCTGCTCCTACGATTATTACGGAGAGGCGTAGGACTCGAACCGCTGCTCATACTCGGGGCCAATGAAACCGGGGCGCGCATCGCCGACGATGTGCGGGACAACCCCGAAATGGGTTTTCGCGTTTTCGGTTTTGTGGACGAAAATGGCTCCATGAAAGGCACGCAATTCCGGGATCTGCCCGTGCTGGGGAAATACTCCGACCTACCCGATATCATCCGACAGCATCGCATCGCTGCCATCATCATCAGCCATGACTCCACCTCCCACAATGAAATCCTGCGCGTCTTGAGTTATGTGGCGGAATTTCCCGTGGCGCTCTTTATCGTTCCCGACCTGTACGACGCCGCCAGCGGACATTTCAAAACCCATGCCGTGCACGGCATGACGCTCAAGGTGCTTTTTCCCGAGCATATGCCCGTGTGGCAGGCGCAAATAAAGCGGCTGATGGATATATTCATCTCCGCCATTTTATTGGTGGCCACCTTGCCGATAACCCTGCTTACCGCCTTGGCGGTGAAATACACTTCGAAGGGCCCCGTCTTTTATAGCCAGGAGCGTATCGGGCAATACGGCAAACGCATCTGGGTGCACAAGTTCAGGACTATGCGCACCGACGCCGAACTGGCGGGGCCGCAATGGGCGACGGCCAAGGATCCGCGCATCACTCCCATAGGGCGATTCCTCCGTCGGGCGCGCATTGATGAGCTGCCGCAACTGTGGTGCGTGCTCAAGGGCGACATGAGCCTGGTGGGTCCCCGGCCGGAGCGGCAACATTTCATCGATCAGCTCAAACACGAAGTTCCGCTTTATCTGCGGCGGCTGAAGATGAAGCCGGGCCTGACGGGATGGGCGCAGGTTAAGCACAAATACGACGCCAGCATCGACGATGTGAAAACCAAGGTGCTGTTCGATCTCTGGTATTTCGAAAACATGTCGCTGGGGCTCGACCTGTTCATTCTCGTGCGCACGGTGTGGGTGGTCATCACGGGGCATGGGGCGCGATAGGGTTTATTTGGAGCTGGGACGCTGCCTGGGCGGGGTGGATTAAGGTTCAAAAACCCTCGGTGAGTTACCAGAGGAACCCGAATAGGTACAGCGGAATCTCTCCTGGTGCCGCCGTCATGGGGCCGTCCTTGACCAATACAGCCTTCGGCACATTACGGATTTGACGCCTGGTTTTCCCCTTTCCTCCTATTTCAAATACATTCCCCAAAACTTGGTAATCGCCTTCTTTACTGTAATGCACCGGCAATCCCGTTCCTTTCAAGGCATTGACGAAAAATGTCTCTCTGAGACTTCCCGCATTCGGCGCAAACCCGGATTCCGTCGCAATCGCGAAATAAAGATTGGCGTTCTCAAGCAGGATTTTATCCGGAGATCTCAATCCCGCATTACCGCCGCTATCCAGCCTGAGACTATGCGTGAGAGCGGTTTCCTGCAGCATATTCAGATAGGCATTGACGGTTTTGTGATCTATCCCCAGGTTACGGGCTAAGGAATTGACGTTGATTTCCCCAGGCGGATTCGAAGCCAAAAATGCCAGAAGCCTTTTGAAAAGCGGCAACTTCGATGTGCTAAGCGAAAAGAAATTCGCGATGTCCTCAAATATCGTCTTGTCGATGGTATTGAGAATGCGGGGATAATAGGTTTCCGGATCCTCGAAATAAAAGGGATAGTAGCCTATGCGCAAATATTCCTCGAACAAGCCTCGGATACGCGGGATTAGCGACAACTCCCTGGAAATTTCCACGCCTCGCTTCAGTAAATCCTCAAGGGTGAACGCCTGTTGGGATTTACCTGTTTTGAAGAGAATGAACTCACGCAGCGACAGTCCATTCAATCGGTAAATCACTCCGCGGCGGGATAAATCGTATTGGCCCTTAACCAGATCCAGGCTGGAGCTTCCCGAGAACACGATGTTGATTTCCGGAAAGGAGTCGTAGATATTTTTGAGTTCACGGTTCCATCCGGGATACATATGCACTTCGTCCAAAAAGAAGAGCGTCCTGCCATCCGTTTGGTGCATATCCCGGACGAAGTCCAACAGGCGGTGGCCGGAGAAATAAATGTGATCGAGCGATGCATACATGCAGCGTTCGGGATTTTCCTTGTGCCGAATCCATTGCAGCATCAAGGTGGTTTTCCCCACTCCGCGAGGACCGACCAATCCCACCAAACGCCGGGAGGCATCGAACCGGCTGAAGAGATATCGGTTGTGAAGCGGCGCCAATTGGCCCAGAAGGCGATAATAGGTATCCCGGAGCTCTTGCAACGGCCATCCTTTTAATTTGGATTTAATTCTAAGTTATAATACAATTAATTGGAATTAATTCCAATTATCACCGGTTTATTGGTTGATTTATTTGATTTTATTCTGGTTTTTTGCGGATTTTCATGGA
>CAYNXV010000251.1:0-4192 GCA_964401245.1 uncultured Bifidobacteriales bacterium
GCGGAGCCCCCGCTTTGCGTAGGGCGCCGGCGCCTTGTCTGAGGCCGCGCAGCGGACAACCCGCTAGGACATGGGCCGATTAGGATCCTGGTAAGATGCCGGCACCATGGCGTTGAACCATTTGATGAGTTCGAATTGCTGCTGCTCATTGATGGGTTCGAACTTCACCCCGATACCCTGAAGGTCGGGTTCATTGACCACCCAAACCACTTGGGCGCGCAACCCGTTGATGTTCTGGTTATGATCGCTGGAAATCAGCACGATATCGGAAACGCGCGCTGGAAAGGCTCCCTCGAAAAAACACCCTCCCAGATTCACGTTCAGGATATTGGAGTTGTAAACCTGATTGTTCAGGGTCACCCGGGCTCCCGCGGCGGATGGCCAGCGGGGTGCCGCTCTGTTTTCAGCGCGCATATTACCCTCCTTGATGACTGATAATAGCCATCGGCACCCTACAAAGGCACGACTTTTCAGGCCTTTTCGCTGCTTTGCTTTTCTTTTTCGAGCAATTGCTTGTATTCCACGCACATGGTGGCCGTGGGAACAGCTTCGAGACGGGCACGGGGAATGCCCAAACCGCACCCTTTGCAAAGTCCAAACTTTCCGTTACGGATGCGGTCGAGCGCTTCTTCGATATAATACAGGAATTTGCCTTCGCGGCTGGCCATGTAAAAGGCCTGCTCCCTATCCTGGGTTTCGGTGGCATGATCGGCCAAATGGTAGGCATGGCTCGACAAATCGCCGGCGCCCTCGCGGCTGTTGAGCCGCATGGAATTCGCTTCCAGATACCCCAATTCCTGAATCAGCTCCTCTTTCTTCTCATTGAGAAGCTTCTCGAAATTGGCCAAATCCTTTTTGGTCCAACTATTGGGATCCCCTTCTTTCCTTTTGGCGATGCAGGCGGATTTGGCGCTTTCTTTGCCTTTATCTGGACCGTTCTTCTTCATCCGATACTTCCTTTCAGGGTCGCCAAATGGCCTTGATGCTAAGCTATTCTACGAAGTGAAAAAACCGCTTTTTCGCCTTCAACCACCACTATATTCGGGCCATTATCGAATTTTAATGGTGCAAAAGTCAAAGAATTCGCCAAAACTTCGCTGGTAATATAGGTCGCATGGGCTTCCATGGCATTGCGAATCAACGTAGAATCGGTTTCCACGCCCAATTCGATGCGATCAATCACCTCCAAACCGCTTTCCTTGCGCAAATTCTGGATGCGACTGACGCATTCCCGCGCCACCATTTCCTGGCGCAAATCTTCGGTAAGCGCCGTGTCCAAGGCCACCGTGGTCTCGGCATTGGCCTCCACCACCAAACCGCCCTTCACCTCCCGGACCACCTGCAGGTCGTCGGGCCCGATATCCACGGCTCCCCCTTCCAATTCCAGGGAAAAGGCCTTACCCTCTAAAATTTCCCGGATTTGAGCGTGGGTTAAAGTCGAAATACCCTGAGCCACCTCTTTCATTCTTTTTCCCAGGCGTGCACCCAGGTTTTTGAAATTGGCCTTGGCCTTATAGGTGACGAAATCGGATTCATCCAGGGACACCTCGACCCGTTTGACATTAAGCTCTTCGCGTATCAAATCTTCCATCGACTCGACAGCTCGCTTTTGCTCGGCACTCCGAACCACCACGGTGAAATTTCCCAGGGGCTGCCGGTTTTTCAAATTGTGCTGAGCCCGCAAAGCCCGGCCCAACATCACGGCCCCTCTGACCAATTGCATTTTGGCATTGAGTTCGGGCCGGAGCAGTTCATTATCCACTTCCGGCAGAAGGCAGTGATGCACCGAGGCGGGAGTTTCCGCCTGGGCATTCCCGGAGCCGCCCGGTTCCCGAACCAGGATTTGGTAAATCTCCTCGGCCAAGAACGGCAGAAAAGGGGCGAGCACCTTGGAAAAATCCACCAGCACCCGATACAGGGTGGCATAGGCGGAATTTTTATCCTGGTCGTTTTCGGATTTCCAGAACCGCCGGCGCGATCGGCGTATATACCAATTGGTCAGGTCATCGATGAATTCCAGCACGGCCGGAACCACGTTGTAAAGGCGATAGGCGTCCATTTCCGTCCGCACCCGCCCCAACAATTGCTGCATATCCGACAGTATCCATTGGTCGAGCTCATGGGTGGCCGGCACGGTTTCGCCCGGTTTCCAGGTGAGCTGACCTTTGGCCTTATCAGCGTTGGCATAGGTCACCATCAGGGCTAGGCTGTTCCATAAGGGCAACAACACGCTGCGAATGATGTTGCGGACCCCGGCCTCGCTGAAGCGTAACTCTTCGCCTTTCACCGCCGCCGAATCGATCATGAAAAGCCGTATGGCATCGGCCGAAGTACTTTCAATAAGGTGGTTGGGATCGGGATAATTCTTGAGACGCTTCGACATTTTCTGACCGTCTTCGGCCAGAATGATGCCGTTCACAATGACATTACGAAAGGCGGGCTTTTGGAAAAGCGCCGCGCCCAAAACCGTCAGGGTGTAGAACCATCCCCGGGTCTGGTCCAATCCCTCCGCTATAAAATCGGCGGGGAAGTTATGTTCAAACTTTTCTTTGTTCTCGAAAGGATAGTGGGGCTGGGCATAAGGCATGGCTCCCGATTCAAACCAGCAGTCGAGAACTTCGGGTGTACGGCGATAGACTTTTCCCTTCGGATCGAAAACCTTCTTGTCGCTGGTTTTGACTTCCAGCGCGTCGACGATATGCATGTGGAGGTCATCCACCTTTTGGCCCGTCAGGGCCTCCAATTCGGAGACGCTTCCCACGCATAGCATATCCCCGTCTTCGGCTATCCAGACGGGAAGACAGGTTCCCCAGAAACGATTGCGGGAGAGGTTCCAGTCGCGCGCGCCCTCAAGCCATTTACCGAAGCGTCCGTTTTTGATGTGTTCGGGCACCCAGTTGATTTCCTGATTGCAGGCAATCATCCACTCTTTGAGCGTTTTGGTTTCACCTTCGGCACTCGTGATTTCCCGGCTTAAATCGAGGAACCAGGTTTTCAAGGCGCGATAAAGCAAAGGCACGTCGGTGCGCCAGCAATGGGGATAGCTATGCACCAGGGTTTCATGTTTGAATACCCGACCCTCGGCTTTAAGGGCATGCATGATGTCTTTGTCGGCCTCCTTGGCGCCCTTGCCCTGCCAGGGCGGAGTCACGGCAGTGAATTTGCCGTCAGCATCCAGGGGATCGAAAAGTCCAAGCCCTTCTTTATTCCCGAGTTGAAAGTCTTCTTCGCCAAAGGAGGGCGCGATATGTACAGCTCCCGTACCGTCTTCGGCGCTGACGAAGTCGGCCAGCAGCAGAGAATATTGATTGGGGGACAGCTCAGGGGCAAAGTTGAAAAGAGGGCGATACTTGCGTCCCGCAAAGCTGCTGCCCAGCCTCGTTTCCAGAACCTGGCAACCTTCGCCGAAATACGCTGAGCGGCGCGCTTCGGCAATCCAATATTTTTTCCCTTCGGAATGAACGAGGCTGTATTCCAATTCGGGATTGAGAGCCACAGCCAAATTGCTCGGCAAGGTCCACGGAGTAGTGGTCCACACCAATAGGCTGGTATCATCCCCCTCCAGCGGGAAGGTCAAAGTGACGGAAGGGTCCTGCCGGTCACGATAGCCTTGGTTCACCTCAAAATTGGAAAGCGAGGTGGCCAATGCGGGACTGTAGGGTTGGATGCGATAACCCTGGTAGATAAGGCCTTTGTCGAAACATTGTTTGAATACCCACCACACCGACTCCATGAAGGGGCGGTCCATGGTTTTGTATTCGTTCTCGAAGTCGACCCAGCGCCCCATTTTCCGCACGGTGTCGCGCCATTCGCGTGTGTATTGCAGCACACCCGCGCGGCAGGCCTCATTGAATTTATCCACGCCGTATTCGCGGATGTCCTTGACCGTAGTCAGGCTCAGCCGGTCTTGGATAAGGCTTTCGATGGGGAGGCCATGGCAGTCCCAACCAAAGCGACGCTCGACGCGATAGCCCTTCATGGTCCAATAACGCGGGACGATGTCTTTGATGGTGCCGGCGAGCAGATGCCCATAGTGTGGAAGCCCGGTGGCGAAGGGCGGTCCGTCGTTGAAAACGAAGGTTTTATCCTTGGGGCGCAGGTCGATGCTTTTCTGGAAGGCATGTTCGCGGCTCCAAAGGTCGAGGACGCGCTTTTCCATTTCGGGAAAAGCCTGGGATTTGTCGATTTCACG
>CAYNXV010000252.1:0-4150 GCA_964401245.1 uncultured Bifidobacteriales bacterium
GACGGCCCTGGAATATTTCGGGAGCCATAAAGGCCGGAGTGCCTTTGATATGGCCCGACATGGAATCGGCTCCATTTCCGAAGGCAGCCCGGGTGAACCCGAAATCCACCAGGAACAAGCCATCGTCGGGGGAAATCAACACGTTGGCAGGTTTGATGTCGCGGTGCACATAACCAGCGCGGTGAAGATGCGCCAAGGCCGTTATGAAGGCGTCCGCCATCGCCAAACGCTGATGGTCGGAGGTAAATCTTTCCATCAACAGGGTAAGCGGCACGCCTTTCACCCATTGCATGACAATGCAAACCTGATTGCGCCATTCGAAGGCGTCGAATACGGCCGGGATGCAGGGAATCGCCATTTGGGCCTGCAAGCGCGCTTCCTTCAAAAGCGCCGTCCGCTCCGTTTCGGATTTCTCCTTGTGCATTTTTATGGCCACCCACCTGTCCAAAGCTTTTTGGCGCACGCGGTAAACGGCCGAAAAGGCTCCTTCGCCTATCCGCATGGGGTGGGAGAAGCCTTTGGGGAGCCGGGGAATCACGGAATATCCTGAAGGTGTTTCTCGGAGAGAGCGAACCAGTACAGCACGTCTTCGTCTTGAGGGGCGTTTTCAAGCGCCTTGAGCCAAAAGTCGCGGGCGCCCTCATAGTCTTCGCGTTGCCAACTCAGCATGCCAAGATTGAAATTCGCCGAGGCATTGGCGCTGTCCAGCGCGAGGGCGGAATGGAACAGAACTTCGCCTTTGTCCGGCTGCCCGAGCCGACAATATACGATGCCGGCGAGATTGATGGCGGCCAGGTCCTCGGAGTCGATTTCGCGCGATCGGGCCAGCGACTTCAGCGCTTCCAAAGTATCGGAGCGGTTCAGGAGGTAGCGGGCCTGTTCCGTATAGGCTTGGCTCAGCAACGATTGGGCGCCCTTATCCGGTGCCAGGGTGCGATAGGCTTCGAGGTGGAGCAGCGCCTCGTCCCATATGGCGGATTCGCCTTTTCCGGCCACGGCTTTTTGCAACAGGGCTTTTCCCAGCCCCACGCGGGCTCCGGGGTTGTCGGGATGTTTTTGCAGGGCCGATTCGAAAAAGGTGATGGCCCGCGGATAGTCTCCCAGGGTTAGGCAGATATTGCCCTTCTCCAGTTCGGTGCGCCCGCATCCCGCCAGCATCAGACTTATCGAGAGCAAGGCCGCTAAAGGGGGAAAACCGGGTTTCATCGTTTACAGGAACTCCCATTTATTCCGCCAATCGATACCGATGCCGACTTCCCATCGGGGAATGCGCACGGGAGCATAAGCGGCGAAGTTGGAGATAGTGTACCGGCCTTGTGAGCGAAATTCAAGTGCGCCCCAGCGGGCCAGTTTACGCGTGAAGGTCATTCTGAACTCCGTGGATACGTCGGTGCGTTTGCGCTTGAACACCTGAAGTGAGTCGCCGAAGGGATTGTCACCGCCTATCTCCGCTTCATCCACCCTGAAATAGCTCTCCTCGAGCCGGCTGAAGGCCACCGTGACGGGCACCGCATCAGGCGATGCGGAGGACCAGACATACGCTTTGGGAAAATAGAAAGTTGCTACGCCGATCTGGGCGGATAAATCCCATTTCGTCCCTAGCGGCCAGGCGTATGAGGGTGCTATTCCTACCGAATAATGGTTAAAGGTGGAAACCTGGTTTTCCCCTACCGAATAATCTTTAAGGGAATTCTGCGCGACGTTGAAACGGTTACCCGGAACCAGGTCTTCGAATTCGCGGCTGGTATAGTGGGTGGTTCGGCCGGATAAACCGCTTTCGACGAAGATGACCTTGAACATGTCCAGGTATTGGGGATCCGCGAAATAGCCGTTGAACATAAGAGTCAGGGCCAAACCCCGGCCCGTGGAAATGCTCGCATCCCAATAATACATCAGCCAAAACATTTCATGATCGCGCCGGCCGTTCCGGTGGACTTCGCGCTCGTAACCCAGATTGGCGAAATGCAAGCCCGATACGGTGGGGGAGACCAGGGAGAGATCGCCCCGATGCAGCTGCGATCCTATCCGCGATTGCAGCGGATTCGCCGTTTCATTGCCTATGACTCTGAATCCATATCCCGCATGAAGTCTTTCCCAGAGCCGGACCAGTCGCATGTCGACGCCCAAATCCCTTTTGAGCGAATCACGATAATAAGCCTGGAAAACCTTATACCCTCCTTCAATTTCCAGTTGGGCGAAATTTCCCAGGCCCAGCGACCACTCCAAGGAAGCGTCCATGCGATGTGAGGGGCCTTGGGAGAGCGATTCGCTTGTTCCCTCGGGACGGGCTTCCAGCATGCCTTCGCTCGTATAACCGCTGCCCAGACGGGCGCTTCCTCGGGGCAACCAGGGTTTTACGGCGCGACGAAAGGGGGACTGCAGGCTGTCGCGCAGTCTCGTAACTTCCTCGTTCATACCGAGTCCACCATAGATTTTCATCCGCTGGCCGATGACGGCCGGGAGCAATGGGGAATCCGGCTTCGGTTGAATGGCCAGATTGAATACCAGCGCGGTGTCGCTCGCCCCTTTTTGCAGGGAGGTTTCCGCCAGAAAGTACAAGAGGCTGTCGCGTGACAAGCCCTGATGCGAGGCCGTGATATAATGGGCTATGGCTTCATCCCATTTTTCGGCCTCAAGAGCCTGTTGGGCCAGGACAAGCGAGGATTGTCGCGATGAATGGGGCTCCATGGAATACGCAGACACTCCCAAAAGCATGATAACGATCCAAAAGGGAATTTTGAAAAGGGAGAAAGGTTGGGAGCCGGAGAGGGAATCCAATGGTAAATGCCGTACGGAATGCGTTGGCGGCGCCTTTATCCCGGGTCGTTCCAAAGGGGAAACGGCGGTCGGGAGGTGGTGGATTTGAACCGGCGCGGGTTTCTTCCCAAAGCGTCTCTCCATCGCACATCATCGGGCACTCCCACCCTGGCTTTATCGTGACGGGGTCGATGAATATTCGCTGTGCCGGTGGCCGAAAATCGCAGGGTGGCAATCAGAGAATCGGCGTAATAAACGATATTGGCCGCGATATCCGAGGAATCTCCGTAGACCGCGATTTCGTAACCCTGATCGCCCAGTGCGGCGTAACGTAAATATTCCGCTTGCGCGGGGTTATCGTCGTGAAAATAATATTCCACATAGATTTCCGGTGACCAGAGGCCGCCCAGGGTGGTGGTAGCCAGTGAGTCGTAATACAGAACCGCGCCGAAGGGGTAAACGCTATGATCCACGTAGAGTTTGTAGGCGATGAATTGGGACCGCACCCAATCGGAAGGTGTTGGGTCGACGGACTTGTCGATGGGAAATTTCTGAACGGAGATAAGGCTCTTGTTTCTCCCCGTCGAATCTTTGAAAACGTGCTTGATGCCCGGTTTTACCGGATATTGCTTCCAAACGCCGGGCAAGTTGATGGAATATCCCAGGACGGAATCGGAAATGGTTTCCGCATGCGCGCCGGCTGTAAACAGAAACCAGGCGGTCAGGCCTAGGTAAACAGCCTTGGTTGGGTCTCCAAACATAAGGTCCATTCTTGATTGAATCGAACGACTCGTAGGTGGAACGGAACGGGACCTCGTTTATTTAACAAAATTCGGCTACCTGGCTACTTTTTTGGGGCTAGTTCCTTGAACTCCAGTTCCCGCTCCTTTCTTCGATTATCATGATTGGAGAGCTCTTTTGCAACTTTTTCGCGCAATTCGGGAGAAAGCCTTTGCAAGGCGGCTTCCCGTTTCTGTTCCATCAAAACCCGACGGGAATCGATTTCCGGCTTGTTTTTGCTTTCCGGAGCCCGCGCTGCGCGCGCCGAATCCACCATGGGCTTTACCTCTTCGGGCATTTGCTGGAGGATATCCTGGAACAGCTTTTCATAGGAGGCTTGCAATTCCTTTTGTTTGGGCAGGGAACCGACGCCTAACGAGTCTTGAGCCTTGACGCCGAGGGCTAGGGCAAATAGCAAAGCACCGCTTGTTCCTAAGTAACCGTTTTTCATCGTATCTTCCATTATAATCTCATTCGGCAAAAAAGAGAGCGGGAAGAATGGCATCTTCCCGCTCTCGGGTTAGGGCGTTTTATCAGGGGGGCGGCAGTCTATTCGGTAAGTCCTTCGCGCTCAGCTTGGCGGTCGGAAAGGCGTTGGGCGATATTTTCCCGG
>CAYNXV010000253.1:0-4149 GCA_964401245.1 uncultured Bifidobacteriales bacterium
GGCTGGCGCGATCCAAACGCCCTTGTTGCGCGAAAATCATGGCCATGCGATGGATGAGGCGGGCGGCAAGGGTGGAATCTCCGAGTTTCTCGGCGAAAGCGGCGGTTTGCGCCAATCCGCCATCACCGGTGGTATCGCTTTCGGCCATGCTCAAGGCAGCGAATTGCAGGGCTTCGTCCGTCAGAACCGACTTTCGAGAGGTGTTACGGCGGTTACCCGCCTCTTCGAGAATATAGGTAAAGGAACTGATGGCCCCCTTGTATTCGTTGGTGCGATAACGCGTCCAGGCCAGCTTGTACAAAGCCTGTTCGAAATATTTGGACTCCGGAAAATCGAGCACACGGTCATAGGCCGCTTCGGCCTCGGCCAATTTGTTCTGGTTGAAATAATGTTCCCCGATAAAGATCAAGGCTTGATGGGCATAGGGGGATTCCGGATAGCGTTCGGCCAGGGTTTGGAAATGAATCAGTCCTTCGGAGGATTTCCCCCTGCCGGTTTGGGAAAATCCCAGAAAATACAGAGCCGCGGGAGCATAAGGCGATTCGGGATGGGATGCGACCAATGTCGTCCAGGGTTCTTCGTAACCCAGAAACCGGATGGTGGGCTCTTCGATTACCTCGCCTACCCCTGCCCGCTGGTTCAACCATTGGTAGTTCATCCAGCGCTTGCGCAAATCATGTTCCTCCAAATCATAGCGCTGCATTCCCCGTTGGAACAACAACCAATCCTCCCGGCCTCCCGCGTGGGATTCTCCCGCAATCCTGTCGATTTGCCCCAGTATCCTTTCCCCTTTGCGTACCAACCTTTCGGATATGTCATCGGCCAACTGATACGATTTATCCTCGAGCATATTCCTTTCCGATTCCGAGTGGGTAGATTCGCCGGCGAGTCGGGACATTTTATCGCCGAGATGCTTCTGGGAATATTTCAGGAAATCCTTCAACCAGGCCTTGTGCTTGACATGCAAGTCCATGGCCAAAATACGGCTTTCAAAAAGTTTTTTTCGGATTTGCGGACGGGAATCCAATTCGTCGTCCTGCTCTTCGAAACCCTCGAATCGTTCGGCGGCCCGGGCACGCGCCACTTTTTCCAGGCGCCACAACAACTTTTCCCGCTCGTCGTTGTAAGCCGTCTCGGAATATTTACCCGTACGATACCTTTGCTCCACGAATTCCGCCAATCCCAATGCTTGGCGGTATAATCCGCCGATTTGATCGGCGCGCATCGGATTTTGTTTGGACAGTTGTTCTTCCATCCCCTCAAGCTGCGCTCGTACTTTCTTCGCCAAAGTCTCCGGAAGCAATCCGTCCTTGACCCTCTGTTTCAATTTCACATGATATTCGGCCAGCCGATCGCGCCCCTCTTCGACCTGAAGAAGAAATTTCCATTCCTCTTCGGCTTTAAGGGCCAGTCGGCGGATAAGGACATTGAAGGCCTCCATGCCCCAGGGATTATCCGGATGTTGGGATATGAGTTTTTTAAGGATGAATTCGCCGCCGTCGAGATCCTGCATGCGAATGCTGCACCACACCATGCCGTACATCGCCTCCGCCTGGAACCCGGGACGATTCAGCAGCGCCCGATAACCGCTTAAAGCCCGGCTCCAATGTCCCTCTTCGTAGTTCTGATGGGTCAACAGCATTTGGGCCTTGCCGAGGAAGTTTTCCGACAGCTGCGCTTGGGAAGCCAGGCCTTCCAGCACCTTGCGCGCCTCGCCGTTGCGGTTCTGCCGTACCAAGGATCTCGCATATACGAGAAGGCTTTTATGGTGATAAGCATCCTTTTGACGCGAACTCAGGATTTCCCGTTCCAGCAGCGAATCCGCGCCCAGGGCGTAATGCGATTGAACCGCAAGGTATCGGGCCGAAGGGAGACTCGCGGAATCCAATTCTCCCGCCGCAACCATGCGGGCATAGTGCACTCCCACCGAATCGTCCAATCCCGCTTCGAAAAAAGCCTGAAGAATGCCGAGACGGCCCTCGCGGTAGAAGCGGCTGTCGGAATCTATTTCCCGGAACATGCGCGCCGACTCCAGGGGTTTGCCCCCCAGCATATAGCTGCGCGACAAATGGTAATGAATGGCTCCGATGGCGATTTTATCCCGGAACCGGTTGGATAGCCTTTCCAGTTCGGATTGCACCCAATTCGCATTGGAACTGCCCAGACGCTGGCCCAATCGGTCCAAATCGACTTTGGCCATCAGTGCCCAGCCTTTTTCGTCGCTGCGCAGTACGAGCGAATCCTTGTAATCGTTAAAGGTCGCGTAAAACCGTTCGGATGCCCTCCCCAGATTGGCCATCAATACCTTCAGGAAGGCCTGATCGAAAACCGGATCCTCAGAATCGCGGATAAGCAGGCCCGACTTGCTCCAAACCCCATCCAAGACTTCCGACGCCTCATCCCAATATCCGTTGATGCGCTTTTGCGTGTTAAGCAGCCTCTCCACCCGCGCTATGTTATCCCTGCGGAGGATTTCCATCATATCTCCATTGGGTTCGATACGAAGCATTTCTCGGGATATCATCAAGGCTTCCATCAAAGGCCGATTGCCTTCTTCGATAAATTTCCGCGCGGCCTCATGATTCCGCTCCAATCTTTCAATGCGCTTGTCTAGCCATATCTCATCCTCACCGCGAAGGCGCGTCACGGCGGCGGGATACAATTGCAATCCGCGCAAATCCTCCACAAGGTAACGCAGCCGTCCCACCTCCTCCTCTATCAGGAGCAGGGTCCGTTTCTCCTCCTGCAGCCTGTCCACCACTTGGCCCGCTTGCTTCCATGCATTGTTCCCGACCTGACCTTCAGGCTGGGCCCACGAAGGCAGGCTTAAGACGAATATCGCCAGGAGGGCTTTAATTGAGGTCGACATCGATCTCCTCCGCCTGCCGACGTCTTTCGTCCAATTGCCTGCGCCTTTCCATGCCGTCTATGGCTTCCGCATCCGAGCGGGTGTCTTCCAACGCCTGTTCGATATCCACGATTTTCCGTCGGGACTGGTAGCGTTTGAGCAAGAACGAACGGTAAAGCTCGCTGGAAGGTTGGGAAAAACGAAGCGGGTATTGCAGGCTTCCGAACACCTTCCACTGGGGATAAAAGGGATTGAAACCGTCGCTTGTCTTCGCATCGCGACAGGGGTTGTCGACAGGGTGGCACGGTCCGAAATCCGCTCCCCGTTCGCGGCTCAAAAGCCAGGAGAATCCACCCAAAACGGTGAGTCCGTTTCCGTATTTCAATCGCGACCCCGCGTGCAGATAAAACGGATTTTCCAGGAAATGGAGATCGAAGGCTTTTTCTCCGACTTGAAAGCGACTCCAAGGCCGGTTTTTCGACATGCCTGTCCAATTGCCGAGCATGGGAAGCAGACTGGCAGTGAAAGGCTCCCCTTCCAATTCCAGGAAAAAATCACTGGAGTAGGTCTTGAGTTCAAGCCCGAATGAAAACGGGATTTTGGAAAAATCACTGGAACCCGATTTGCTCCTGGGATTTTTGGACGCCTTTTCGTTGCTTTCCCCTATCCACGAACCCAATCCATTTTCCCAACCCGCATTCGCGTACACTTTGAAAGGCAGGTACGATGACAGAGTGATCAATTCCACATCCACCAATGTCATGGCCTTCATGGAAGTAATGATCCCATCGTTCCCGAAGTTGAAGCCTTCCGGTCCGAATCCTTCGTTGCGGATGCGGTATCCGTTGGATGGAAAAAATTTCATCAGACTGCGGGTGAATTCCAGGGACTGCCCGACTCCCACCATGCGGAGTTTTTTATTGTTGGGCGTGGTTACCTTCAGACGCAAATAGAGGTTTCCGGGTTCCAGGCTGTAGCTTATCAATCTGCTGCCCGCCGCGACATCCAGGAAATCATAAATTCCGTACAATACCTCCAAATGAGGCAAGGTGGGCGGGATGCGGGTGGCCGCTTCATTGTCCCACAGGAAACTTCTACCATAGCCGCTCAAATGCAGGTTCTGCGCACCCGCGGTGGAGGAGGCTTCGGAGGCATGCAGGCCTTCATGCCGCACGCGTTTCACTCCTTCATCCTCACCTTGCGCGAATGTCCAGGAAGGAAATCCCAGGGTCAAGGCCGCCCCCAAGGACAAGGCAAGGAAGGTTTCCCGCTTGCCGTAGGACAAATCGGTACGATTCCGC
>CAYNXV010000254.1:0-4140 GCA_964401245.1 uncultured Bifidobacteriales bacterium
AAACCGAAGGGTTTTTGGAAATAGCCGACTAGAACGAAGTCATTCGGCTGGGGAGAAGATGGTTGGGTATCGCTCATGGGAAGTGTTGGGATGGGAGTGGGCGCTTTTAAGGAGCGCGCCACTTATCATAAACAAAAGAATGCCCTGCTGGAGCAGGGCGGAGTTACATCGGAAGGCTTAGGCTTCCGGAGCAGCTTCGGCGGGCTTTTCAGCTTCAGCGGCTTTGGCGGCGGCTTCCGCTTTGGCAGCCTCGGCCTTGGCAGCGGCTTCCGCTTTCGCGGCAGCTTCAGCCTTGGCTGCTTCAGCAACTTTTGCCGCTTCGGCTTTCTCGGCTTCTTCGCGCTCTTTGGCCATGGCTTCCTTGGCCTTCTTATGGACCTTGGTGCGGGGCTTCCAGGTACGGACGACTCCGGCGGCTTCTTCCAAGGTTTTTCCGGCTTTGACCTGGATCAACTTATCCATGAGGCCTGCGCGGCGAAACAGGGTATGCACCGTTTCGGACGGCTTGGCGCCGGTTTGCATCCACTTGATGGCGGCGGGTTCGTCGACCTTCAAAAGCGGGGGGTTTTGATTGGGGTCGTAATGACCGATATGCTGCAGGAATTTTCCCTGCGGCTTGTTACGCGAGTCCGCCACGGCGATCCGATAAATCGGAAGGTGCTTGCGGCCCTGTCTGGACAGTCTTATGACTACGGACAAAGAGGTTCCTCCGGTAAATTATGAGAGCGGTTAAATTAATAAAATTGCCGTCGATTCAAAGGGGGTGGGAGCTTTTCTGCCCAAGAAACCGGAAATTTACATTCCGGGCATCCCTCCGCCTTGCTGCATCATCCGGGCCATTTCGCGCATTTTCCCGGGTTTTCCCATGAATTGCTTCATCATTTTCTGCATTTGTTCGAATTGTTTGAGAACTTTGTTGACCTGTTGAACCGAGGTTCCGCTGCCCATGGCCACCCGTTTGCGACGCGAGCCGTCGATTATTTTGGGCGTTTTCCGTTCGTAAACGGTCATGGAACTCAAAATGGCCTCGACGTGGACCAGCTCTTTTTCGTTGATGTCGCCGGTGGAAAGCTTGTTGAGGCCGGGAATCATCCCCAATATCTCCGTCATGGAACCCATTTTTTTGATTTGCCGCAATTGCTGCAAAAAGTCGTCCAAATCGAATTTATTCTGACGGAATTTCTTTTCGAATTGCTTGGCCTGCTTCTCGTCGACCACCGCCTGGGCTTTTTCTACCAGGGTGAGGACATCGCCCATCCCCAAAATGCGGGAGGCCATGCGATCGGGATGGAACAGCTCGAAGGCGTCCATTTTTTCGCCTACGCCCACATAGTGTATGGGTTTGCCGGAAATATGCTTGATGCTGAGGGCGGCGCCTCCACGCGAATCGCCGTCCATCTTGGTGAGAATGACACCGGTGAAATCGAGGCGTTCGTCGAAGGTTTTGGCGACGTTGACGGCTTCCTGCCCCGTCATGGCATCGGCCACGAAGAATTTTTCGGTGGGTTTCACCTCGGCGCAAATCTTTTCGAGTTCGGCCATCAAGGCGTCGTCGATTTGGGTGCGGCCGGCGGTATCGTATATCACCAGGTCGTGTCCGTTATCGCGAGCGAAGCGTTTGCCGTTCAGGGCGATTTGCACCGGGTCGCCTTCGCCCTCTTCGAATACCGGGATTCCCAGCTGTTTGCCGACGGTTTGCAGCTGCTTGATGGCGGCGGGACGATAAACGTCGCAAGCCACCATCAGGGGGTTCTTCTTCTTCTGATTGCGCAGGTAAAGCGCCAATTTGCCGCAAGCGGTGGTTTTTCCCGAGCCTTGCAACCCCATGAGAACGATTTGTACCGGAGGGGAACCCTGATAGAGGGGCTCCCGCAAGTCACCTCCCAATAGCTCGACCATCTGGTCATAAATGACCTTGACCATGAGCTGACCGGGGGAAACGGCCGTGAGCACTTCGCGCCCCAGGGCCTCTTCCTTGACCTTGGCGATGAATTCCTTGGCGGTCTTGAAATTGACGTCGGCGGAGAGGAGGGCTACCCGGACTTCACGCAAGGCGTCGGAGACATTGGCTTCGGTGAGTTTTCCCTGGCCGCTGAGCTTTTTGAAGACGCCTTCAAGTTTGTCGGTTAATTGTTCGAACATTTTTTCTAAATTAGCAACTTTTTCCCGGCAAACTCGCGGAAAGGCTTATTCCATGCTCAAAGTATATACCTCCAAAGACGGATCGATGGCCCCCTTGAAGGGCAAAACCCTGGCCGTGATCGGATACGGCAGTCAGGGCCATGCCCAGGCGCAGAATCTCCGCGACAGCGGCGTGAACGTGATCATCGGCCAACGCAAGGGATCGGCCAATTACAAGCTGGCCATCAAGCATGGCTTCAAGCCCGTTAGCGCCGCCGAAGCCGCGCAAAAAGCCGACATCATCCAGATTCTGCTTCCGGATGAGGTGCAATTGAAAGTTTATGAGAGCGAAATCCAGCCGCATCTCAAACCGGGCAAGGCGCTTATCTTTTCGCATGGCTTCAATATCCATTTCGGAATCATCAAACCGCCCAAGGACGTGGACGTGCTGATGGTGGCGCCCAAGGGCCCGGGCCATCTGGTGCGCAGCGAATTCGTCAAGGGCGGCGGCGTGCCCTGCCTCATAGCCGTAAAACAAAACGCCACGGGCAAAGCCATGCAAATCGCTCTCGCCCATGCGCGGGGAGTGGGCGGCCTCAAAGCCGGCGCCATCGAGACGAATTTCAAGGACGAAACCGAAACCGATTTGTTCGGCGAGCAGGCGGTTTTGTGCGGCGGCGTTGCGCATCTGGTGAAGGCGGGTTTCGAGACCTTGACCGAAGCCGGGTATCCCGAAGAGCTGGCTTATTTCGAATGCATGCATGAGCTCAAGCTCATCGTCGATTTGTTCTATCAGGGCGGCCTCAGCTATATGCGCTATTCGGTTTCGAACACCGCGGAATACGGCGATATGGTAAGCGGACCGCGCATCGTCACCGACAAGACCAAGCAGGAGATGAAGAAGATCCTGAAGGAAATCCAGAACGGCAAGTTCGCCAAGTCCTTTTTGGGCGAGTTGCAAAGCGGGGGCAAGAATTTCCGCGCCTGGGAGGAGAAGGAGAAGAAGCATCCCGTCGAAGTGGTGGGTCGTCGTCTCCGCAAGAACATGAAGTGGATCGACTCGAAAGAGGTTTGACCCCTTTAATAGGATTGGTACTTTAAGGAGCGTCGGTTGAATTCTATTCAGCCGGCGCTTTTTTGTTTGTATTTCGCAAGCACCCTCCCCGATTCCCCTACCTAAACCCCAAGGAGGAAGCCCCCATGGTCTCTATTTCCAAGCATAAAGACGTGAAGCGTAGCGATTTGCTGCTCGACAAAACAGATTCGGTATTGTTTCTGGTCGATATCCAGGAGCGATTCAGAACGGCTATTCCCGGTTTTGCAGACGTGGTCAAAAATGCGGCCATTCTACTCCAATCCGCCAACCGGTTGGAGATTCCCGTGGTGTTTTCGGAGCAATACCCCAAGGCTTTGGGGGATACTGTGCCCGAGTTGATTCAGTATCGGTTGCCGGACCATCGGGTTTTCGACAAGATGTGTTTCAGCGGGGCGGGGAAGGCTGAAATCGTGGAGCATATCCGCGGGTTGGGACGGAGGCAAATCGTGGTGGCGGGAGTGGAGGCGCATGTATGCGTTTTGCAAACGGCAGTTGATTTGATGGCCAATATGCAGGTGCAGTCTTATGTGGTGGCCGACGCCATGGCTTCGCGCAAGGATATGGATCGTAAGCTCGCCCTCCGGCGCCTGGATAAAGGCGGGGTGGAGGTGATAAGCGCCGAGATGGCCTTGTTCGAGTGGATGGAAGTGGCCGGGACGCCTGAGTTCAAGGAATTGCAGGCGCTGGTAAAGTAAGGAGGAGGGCTTTCGCGGAGGGGATTCCTTTTCGTGGCTATACTCAATTTGAGTATGCCGAAAATAAGCAGGAAGCGCCAAATAGGTACAATAATTGCCGAAATTTACCCGTTTTGGCTATGCTCAAATTGAGTATAGCTGCATGCCTAAGGGAGTCGGCAGGCCTGACTTAGTATACTTGAAAATACTATACTATAAAGTATATTATTGTCCATGTTCGTCAATCGT
>CAYNXV010000255.1:0-2361 GCA_964401245.1 uncultured Bifidobacteriales bacterium
CGGGGGCTGTTTCCGCGCCTGCCGCGGAAGCCGTGGGCGCCCCTCTCGGCCTTTTCCATTTGCGTCCCATCTGGCTGATGAATCCGGAAGTGGCCAGCCGCGTCCTTCCCTTGAAGGGGCGATTCTTCAATGTGGTCATCTATGATGAGGCATCCCAAATGCCGGTGGAGCATGCCATCCCCACCCTTTTTCGTGGAAGCCGCATCGTCATTAGCGGAGATGAAAAGCAAATGCCGCCCACCAGCTTTTTTTCAAGCCGCATCGATGGCGATGAGGACGAGGAAGCTGATGGGGATGGTCCCGATGATGGAGCCACCGAGGCCGAAAAATCTGCTCATGAAGAGAGTTGGAACCGGCGGGAAGTGAAGGATTGCCCTGACCTGCTCCAGTTGGCGAGGGGGGTAATTCCCAACACGACGCTTCAAATCCATTACAGGTCGAAATATCGTGAGTTGATCGGGTTTTCCAATCATGCTTTCTACCATGGGAAGCTGAGCGTGCCCGTCCGCCATCCCGATGGAGAGATCCTTCGCATCAAGCCGATCGAAGTCATCCGTGTGGATGGGATTTATGAAAACCAGACGAACCAGGCGGAAGCGCTAAGGGTTGTCGACCTCCTTGCGGACATTTGGGCCGTGAATCCGGAATCGAGGCCCAGTATCGGGGTGGTCACCTTCAATCGGAAACAAGCGGATTTGATAGAAGAGGCCGTCGAGAAAAGGGGAATGGCTGATTCCGGTTTCCTCCTTGCCTACCAGACTGAGCGCGAGCGCAAGCAGGCGCAAGAGGACATGGGATTTTTCGTGAAAAACGTCGAAAATGTCCAGGGGGACGAGCGGGACTTCATCATCTTCAGCACGACTTTCGGTAGGGATAAGCATGGCGCCTTCAGGCGGAACTTCGGCGTGCTCGGACAGGTCGGTGGGGAGCGGAGACTGAATGTCGCCGTCACCAGGGCCCGTGAAAGGGTCATTCTGGTTACCTCAATGCCTGTCGCGGATATTTCCGATATGTACGTGAGCGGAAGGTCTCCAGGCAAGCCCAGGGATTTCCTGCAATCCTATCTGGATTATGCGCAAAAACTCAGCGCCGGAAATTTGTCCTTGGCTCGTGGCGGGGCATCCAGGCTTTCAGGAACCAGTCGCCCAATTGCCATTGAGAATGTCATGAACGACGGCTTTGCCGATTCCGTGGCCGACTTTATCCGCAAGCTTGGCTATTGTCCCGAAACGGCCAATGAAGGGGACGCATTCGGACTGGACTTTGCGATTGAAAACAAGGAATCCGGCCTGTTCGGAATCGGAATCGAATGTGATTCTCCTCGTCATGACCTTTTGGAGACTGCCCGGGCCAGGGAAATTTGGCGTCCGAAGGTTTTGTCGCGCGCGATTCCGCGTGTGCACAGGGTTTCCTCCCAAAGCTGGTATCAAAATGGCGATGAGGAACGGAAAAGATTGCATGAAGCCATCCTTGCCGCTATAGGTTGAAAGAAGGAACATGAGCGGACCGAAAGTCGTACGGATTGTTACTCGCGAAGAACGGCAGGCCATCGGAAGAGCGGACCTTCGGAAGGCCGAGGATGCGATTGAGTCCTTGGTAAAAACAGCGAAGCGCCATGATGAATATACGGATACCTTGGCCAAGGAATTGACGAAAAGACGGGACGTCCTGATTTCATTGTTCGAGAAGGACGATTGGCGCGAGTTGAAATCCCAATCGACGATGCTGGCTGGATTTTTGAAAGGTGAGGCGGATCGTATCCGCTTAAACGCAATATCCAATGCCAGGCTGAAACGGAGCAAAAGGAGTCATATCAGGGATGCTGCGTTGTCGATGATTTCCGCTTATGAGGCAGCTGGGGTTGATGCGCCGGCAGAGCTTCATACTACGGTGGCAGGGGTGGAATTGGCCGATGAAAAGGATTTGGCTTCTTTCCAAACCATACTGAATAAGGCATTCAGGGGATTGAATTCCGCCTCCATAGGGACAGACCCTTCCGAAAAGCAGCGCGAGTTGGCGGCTCTGGTGGGAGCAGGGGAAAAGGGTGAAAGTTTCGGGGACTGGCTTGCCTCGAATCCCCAGGGAACAATTCGGAGTGAGGATCCCCGGTTGACCTCCCTCATGGCTGAAATCGAGGCTTTGGATGATGCGGTAACGATTCGGCATTTCATGGGCCTGGCCAATGCGATTGACTTGGAAACGTCCATCAATCGACGTGCGTTGCTTACGGACTCCCTCGTACTGGAGCTTGGTGGCCATTGTAGACTCCGTAGGGAAAAGGAGGACGTGGTTGGCATGCTTGGCGATGTCCGGTCTTCCTTATTGGGATTTGATTCACAATTTGCTGGGAAGATCGCAGCT
>CAYNXV010000255.1:2371-4134 GCA_964401245.1 uncultured Bifidobacteriales bacterium
AATTTCAGTCTCGAAAGGGGAAAGGCGCTTTTGGCGGAAGCCAAAATGGTTTTGGAGTCTGAAACCAAAGCATTTGAAGCTGCCGCCAGACGCCGTGCCGTGCTGGAAGGTTTGTCAAAGCTCGGGTATGAAGTCAAAGAGCAGATGGCGACGGCTTGGGTAAAGGACGGGCGTATTGTGGTCAGTAAGCCCGGCTCCACGGATTATGGCGTAGAGATTGGGGCTCCGGCGGATGCGAGCAAAATGCAGGTCAGATTGGTCGGCTCCGATCGGCCGGCAAATCCTAGGGATACTCGACGGGATACCGACATGGAGACGATTTGGTGCTCGGAGTTTACGAAAATGAAGGCGCAACTTGCCAAAGCCGGGACCGATGTGGTGATTGAACGGGCATTGGGTATAGGCGTTCAACCTGTGAAAACCATTTCCTTTGCGGCAGACCAGGATCGGGAGCAGGTAACGGGTAAGGTACCTAAGGCTTCGCGGACCCTTCCCGGTTCTTGATTGAGAACCTCAAAGACAACAACTTTTCCTGATTCCAGTGTTTCCTCAGAACAGAAACCCTGAGGAACCAAAACGGGTCTGCGCTTCCGCAATAAATGATGTCTTATGAAACCACCTCGGCTTCGTTCGTATCTGGACATTTCTCAGCCCATTCCGGTGGCCTTGTGGAGTCTCCGATTACGCATGCTTAGCCAGTTCAATCAAGGAAGCGAAAATGGGAAAGGAAAAATCAGTACTGCTTTTTCTGAACCGGGAGCGGAAAGCGGGTATACCCATTTGAGGTGGCGGAAACTTCACAAAGGTCTAAGTCTGCTGGCCCTGAGCCTGAACTCACAGCATGGCGCAGACGTAATAGAAAATCCCCCTTCACCCCCACCCCTCTTTCCGCAATTCCCTAGCGTCGAGAAGTGCCGCCTTCAAGCCATAACCGGCCCAACATGCAAAGGCGCCTATCAATGCGCCCAGCAGCGCGGTCATCGCCAGAAGCAACGCAGGATGCGGAAGCCGGAACATTTCCGCCATCCGGGCCGACAACACCCCCTGGTTTTGCCAATCGAAAAATCCCGCAACCACCAACCAGGCCCCGCCCAATCCGCAAAACCCTCCGACGAAAGCCCGCACCGGCCCGCCGCCCAAAGCGAATCCCAGGATGAATGCCGGTACGGCGCCGAACCACCAAGGCGCGAACCATTGCAATCCTCCGGCTATCAGCAGGAGCGAAACGGCCATCAACATATGCGGTCCGGCATCATTTATCCTCTTCCACCCGGCGCGATAGCTCCAACCCGAAGCGAACACTGTCGGGATGGATATCCTGCGGCCCCTCCCAGTAATGCAATTCGTGCATTTCGCCCCGGTTCCAAGTCGGCAGAAAATCGAGGTAATGCGCCGAGCCGGGATGCCCCGATTGTCCGCCGGGATAGATTCCGAAGGCGCGGGGCTTGACTCCCAGCGAAACCATCATGCGCCAGGATGGGCCATGCCGTTCTTGCACCCGGTTAACGCATTCGCCGCAACCACCCGCCCGCAGGGGTCCGCTGCCCAGCCCTGGTATGCGGGCCAGATGCCTTATCTCCACGGGCCGGTAACGGCCCCAATTCCATTTTTCGCCCATAGGCCCAAAACGTCGGCGCATATCCCTGCCGGTTTCCACGAAAGCTTTGCGGATGAGAATATCGAGGGTTTCCGTTTCGGGCGTATGGATGGCGTCGAACCAGGAGGCGTGGGGTTCTTCGAGAATCATTTCGCGAGTCCGGGCA
>CAYNXV010000256.1:0-4116 GCA_964401245.1 uncultured Bifidobacteriales bacterium
GGTTGCCGAAGGGAGGTCGTTTGTGGACAACGCCGAACACCTTCGTCGCTTCCGCCAACTGCGCGCTTTATTGTGGGGCCTTCCCCGATTTCGTGGATATCGAAGGGGATACGGGAAACATGGATATGCAGGCTCTGTCCGTAAAGCTGGCCGTGGCCGCGGAAAGGGGAGAGATACCTCAAATTGTGGTTCCCGTTCATTTCGGGGGGCAATCCTGCGACATGGAAGCGATTCACCGACTTTCGCGAGAATATGGCTTTTCGGTGATGGAGGACGCGTCTCATGCGCTGGGAGCTGGTTATAGGAATGGTCCGGTAGGCGATTGCCGATTTTCTCAATTGGCGATATTCAGTTATCACCCGGCCAAGATAGCCACCTCCGGTGAGGGGGGGATGGTACTTACAAACGATCCTGAACTTCGCGAAAGGCTTGCCTTGCTACGGAGCCATGGAATCACCCGCGATTCCGGGCGTATGGAAATGCCTTATCCCGGACCCTGGTATTATGAGCAACAGGAACTGGGGTATAACTATCGGATGAACGACATTCAGGCGGCATTGGGGCGAAGCCAGCTTGGGCGTGTGGACGCCTTCGTAAACAAAAGGCGGGAGCTTGCAGCCCGATATGATCGTTTATTGGAAGGTTTACCCGTCACGCCTCTGACAGAAAGGTCCTTTGCTCGCTCCTCCTACCACCTTTATGTTGTCCGGCTTGATGCTGTGAAATCGGGAAAGACGCAGGTGGAAGTGCTGGAGGGTTTGCGAGAAAAGGGTATAGGGGTTAACCTTCATTACCTGCCAGTCCACCTGCAACCTTACTATCGAAGGCTGGGTTTTCGCGTTGGTGACTTTCCCGAAGCGGAACGTCATTCCGCCGAGGCTATAACCCTTCCGCTGTATTATGATCTTACCGAAACGGATCAAGACATTGTCGTGAATGCGATTCGGAATGTGCTGGGATATTGAGGCAGTCTACATGAAAATCGGGCTGGGCACGGTGCAATGGGGGCTGGATTACGGCGTGTCGAACACTTCAGGCCGAACGCCCGGGGATGAAGCCGGGCGTATTCTTGATTTGGCATACGGCAAGGGTGTGCGTGTTCTTGATACGGCGCCGGTATATGGTAACAGCGAAGCGGTAATCGGCGGATTATTACGGGGTCGTTCGGATTTCCGCATTGTGACGAAAACTCCCAAATGCGCCGAGGGAGCGGCGATTGGTGATTCGGTCGATGCATTGGAGAAAAGCCTGAGGGGGTCGTTGCGGAATTTGGGCGTTCCCGGTGTGTACGCACTACTTTTCCACCAACCTTCAGATCTGTTGGGCCCTTATGGAAATGCGCTGATGGAAAAGGCTGCAGAATTCAAGGAACTCGATTTGGTGGAAAAAATCGGAGTTTCCATTTATGAAGGTTGGGAAGTCGATGCCGTTATGGAGAGATTTCACATGGATATCGTGCAGGTTCCGGTGAATGTTTTCGACCAGAGACTACTGATTACAGGCCGATTGGCTGCCCTGAAAAATGGGGGCGTTGAATTGCATGCCCGTTCCGTCTTTCTCCAAGGCCTCTTGGTGATGGACCCGGGATCGCTTCCGGCGGGATTGGACGGTGCAAGAATTCCATTGCAGGCATTTCATCAGTTCGCTGCTGGGAATGGAATTACCCCATTGCAGGCTGCATTGGGATTTGTGACGGGACTTCCCGAAGTGGATGTGGTTTTGTGCGGAGTCAATGATGTTTCGCAATTAAACTCGATTCTGGAGGCCACATATCCCATGGCGTCCGATAGGTTCTCGCACCTTACGGTGAGTGATTCCATACTGCTTAATCCATCAAAATGGAAACTGACGATATGAGCCAAGAAGATATTTTCCAGCGCGGTGAAGCGGATCAATGGTTTATAAGGAACAAGGAGGCGCTTGCACAACCGGATAGGCCGGATTGGCCTTTGCGAATCATCGCCGATATGCCTCAAGCCCAATCATTTACCCAGGTTCTGGAATTGGGATGCAGCAATGGTTGGAGGTTGGCCAGGCTTCGGGAAAGCCTGGGCGAGCAAAACCGTTACGTGGGAGTGGATCCCGGTTCGGGGGCCTTGGCCCACGGTCGGTCGGCTTTTCCGGGATTGGAGCTTCATATAGGGAATTTATCCGATGTGCCCTTGCAGGAAACGTTCGATCTGGTCATCGTCAATTTCGTTTTGCATTGGGTGGATAGAAATCTGCTTTCAAAAAGTCTAGCTGAAATCGACAGGTTGGTTGCAGATGGAGGATATTTGCTGATTGGTGATTTCCTGCCTGATTCTCCGGCTAAGCGTCCGTACCACCACTTGCAAAACGAAAGGGTTTTCACATTCAAACAGGACTACCCACGTGTTTTTACCGCAATGGGGATATACTCCGAAGTGGTTCGCATCACCCACTCACACGGTGCAAAGGATAAGGCGTTGGTTCCTGTGGCTTCGGATGAACGCGCCGCTTGCAGTTTATTATATAAATCCCTTGAGGGATATTACTCGGAGTCGAAACCATGATACTTGGCCTTTTGCAGGCTCGAAGCGGCTCGACCCGATTGCCGGGCAAGGTATTGCTGCCGATACTGGGCGCCCCCATGCTCTCGCATCAGATTCGCCGTATTCTCCGTAGTCGAAGAATCGACCGCCTGGTAGTAGCTACCAGTACGGAGAGTGCAGACGATGCAGTAGCTAAATTGGCTGAAGAAATGAAGCTGGATTGCTACCGCGGTTCTTTGCACGATGTCTTGGACCGATTCTATCAAGCTGCATCCCACTATGCGCCCGAACATGTGGTAAGGCTTACCGGAGATTGTCCCTTGGCCGACCCCGATGTAATTGATATGGCCATCGAATTTCATTTATCCAATTATGCGGACTATACATCCAATTGCTTGGAGGCGACCTGGCCCGATGGTCTGGACGTCGAAGTCTTCCGATTCGAATGCCTGGAGGAGGCCTGGAAGGAAGCCAAGCTTCCTTCCCAAAGGGAGCATGTTACCCCCTTCATAAATCGGCAACCTCAGCGTTATCGCATTGAACATCTGATAAGCTCGGTGGACCTTTCCAAAATGCGGTGGACGGTGGATGAACCCGAAGATATGGATTTTGTGAGGCGCGTATACGAGGCCTTATATCCGAACAAGGAGGCTTTTACAACGGAGGATATCTTGAATCTGTTGGAGCGTGTACCTGGGTTGATGGAAGTGAATATGCAGTTTGATAGAAATGAAGGGCTTGTGAAGTCCCTCGCAGAGGATAGGAAGATACTGGTGGCTGGAATTGAAAAATCGCTGGAAATGCAGGAGCGCGCCAAAAAGCGCATTCCGGGTATGACACAGTTATTGTCCAAACGACCCGATCAATTTTCACTGGGTGTTTGGCCCGGATACTACTCCCGTGCCGAGGGAGTGGAAGTGTGGGATTTGGATGGAAACCGATATATCGACATGAGTATCGGGGGTATCGGCGCCACCGTATTGGGTTATGCAGACCCCGAGGTCGATGAGGCGGTTCGCAAAGCCATCGCAGGCGGAGTGAGCTCCTCGCTCAATTGCTCTGAAGAAGTGGAGCTAGCCGAGCTATTGTGTGAAATTCATCCTTGGGCGGATAAGGTCCGCTTTACGCGCACGGGCGGAGAATCGATGGCGGTGGCGGTTCGTATTGCGAGGGCTGCCACGGGACGGGACCAAGTCGCCTTTTGTGGTTATCATGGCTGGCATGATTGGTATCTGGCCGCGAATGTCGGCCATACCGATGCATTGGGTGGTCACCTTTTGGAGGGCCTGGATCCGGCAGGAGTTCCCAAAGGTTTGGCCGGGACGGCGCATCCCTTTCGCTATAACCGTCTGGAGGAATTGGAAAATATTATTGCCAGTCATGGAAAATCCCTCGCTGCCATTGTAATGGAACCTATCCGAAATGAGGATCCCGCAGAAGGTTTTCTGAATAGCGTCAAGCGTCTTGCAGCCTCTTGCGGAGCGGTTCTGATTGTGGATGAGATTTCCGCCGGTTTCCGCCTCAACTCCGGAGGAGCCCATTTGGTCCTGGGGCTTGAACCGGATATGGCGGTATTTTCCAAGGCCTTGGGAAATGGATACGC
>CAYNXV010000257.1:0-4094 GCA_964401245.1 uncultured Bifidobacteriales bacterium
TACGATGACTTGCCGTCCTCCTTCCGAAGGGCGGCTTTCCAGCCAGTAGACGCAATCGTCTCCCAAGTGGATTTGGCCGAGCCCCTGCGAGGCGCGCGCCGGCATTTCGGCTGTAAGCGGAGTGGCCCAGGTTCCGAAGGGGGCGACGACTTTGACAGGGGTGGCCGACATGTTATCGTTCTCCGGGCCCGGGCATTGCGGGGAAATTCTTAAGATAGTTTTGGACGCGGGAAAGTGAAAATCACTTGTCCCTGGTTTTCATCCAGGCGACGCATTCCTTAAGCCGGCGCGCCGTTTCTTCGGCATCGGCATGAAAGCGCCTTCCATGGCCCGGCAGAATCCACTCGAACCGATAAGGCAAAAGGGTTTCCATCGACAGGATTTGCTCCTCCCACGAATACCAACAGGCGCTGCGAAAGGCGTAAAGGTTTTCTAGGCGAACCGAATAAGCCAAATGGTCTCCCGTGAACAGAAATTTATCGCGGTAAAGCAGGACGGTGCTTCCCCGGGTATGGCCGGGAACGGGGAGGATAAGCAGATCTTCGGCCAGGGAGTATGGGTGGCGGCCGCGGAGGGATACTTCCGGATCGAGGGTATCGTGCCCTGCGTCGCCTTCGTGCATGATGCGTTCGCAGCCGAAGCGGTCGCGCCAGGCCTGGTGGTCGGCCACATCGTCGCCATGGGTGAGATAGAGATGGCGCACGCCTCCCATCGCCTCGAGCCGATCGCCCAGCACAGGCGAATAGCGAGGGGAGTCCACCAGCACATTGCCCTGGTCGCGCAAGATGAAATAACTGGCCGCGCCGAAGGATTTGCGCGAATGGTAGCCGCAATAATACACGTTGTCGGCCAAAAGCAGGGGAAAGGAGCGCCGGATGGCCGGCAGCTCCGCCGCGGGAGTCGAAGTTCCGATGGAGGCCGTGGGACAGGCGACCGCGGCTATCAGCGCGGATTCTCGTTCCGAGGGAGTGGAGGGTTGCCGGCCCACAGCCGATTGATCGCCCGCGCGTACGAAGATTTCCGGGGCGAGCCAGCGACAGGTATCGCAATCGATGCAGGTTTCGTCCACATAAACGTCCCCGGGTGCATTTTCACGGCGTTTGCGCTGTGGGTGGGCCATTTCCATAGAATACCAACTTTGCCGCGGAGGTTCCGCAGTCGGCGGCGAGAACAAACCATTCCGTCAGGAGCTTTGGGAATCGAGAAAAAGATTTTGGCGTGTGGACAGGAAATTTATCTTCGACGCAGTCCTTATAACCGGACTTGTTAAACCGATGGGTGTGACCCGGCTGGGAAACGCCCGCATGCAGATGAGGAGCGGATATGAAATCTTGGATAGCAATGGCGGTTCTTACGGGAGGAATGGGATTGTTGCTGGCGGGTTGCGGGCAACAGCAGCAGGAAGAACCCGGTCAACAGCCGGGTATGACGCCGGGTACGGTACCGGGAGATACCGGGGCGATGATGGAAGATACCAGCGCGGTTTTGTCCCAACAAAGGGAAGAAATGCTGGCGCAATGGCAAACCAGGTTGGATTCTCTGGAGCAAGGCATGGAGAACCTGGGCTCCCGATTGGAGCAGGCGCCGGAACAGGTGCGTTCCGAAGTGGCCGCCACCATGGATTCATTGCAGCAACGGGCTTCGGAATTGGAAAGCCGCATCGAAGAAGCCGAAGGATACAGCGTGGAACAATGGCAATCGTTTCAAAACGAGGTGGATACGGCCATGACGGCGTTGCAACGCCAGTATGAAGATGTAAGGGGGAGAATCTAATTCCACCGGATCCGGGACGGGGCCTGGAAAGCGGGCCCCTCCCGTTGTCTTGTGAACCGGGTTTCGTCTCGGGATGGGATTCCTTCGGCCTTACAGGGTCAGGTCGCGGAGGAACAGCAGCGAAATGTGGAAAAAGATGACGATGCCGGTTAAATCGATGATCGTCGCCACGAAAGGAGCGGAACAGGTGGCCGGGTCTATTCCCACCCTTTTCAAGACGAAGGGCAGCATCGAACCGATAAGGGTGCCCCATAGCACGATTCCTACCAGCGTGATTCCCACGGCCATGGCCACCAGGCCGGGGTTGGGGCCGAAGCCGCCTCCGAATTCGGCGCCGACTACCACGCGAAGAAATCCCATCAACCCCAAAATACCCCCCAGGAGCAGACCGGAAGCCAATTCGCGCCGGAATACCCGCTTCCAATGCCGCATGCGGATTTCGTCGAGGGCCAGGGCGCGCGTAATCAAGGTGGCCGCCTGCGCTCCGGAATTACCTCCGCTGGATATGATGAGAGGGATGAACAACGCCAGGAAAACCGCCTGGGCGATGGCGTTTTCGTAAAATCCCATGATCGTGGGCGTGAACATGGCTCCCAAAAACAGAATCACGAGCCACACTCCCCGCTTGAACAGCATGCTGCCCAGGGAGGTCTGCAAATAGGGTGAGTCCAGGGTTTCCATGCCACCCATTTTGTGCATGTCTTCGGTATTTTCCTTTTCCGATACGTCCAGGATATCGTCTACGGTAACGATGCCGATGAGGAGACCCTCGTCGTCCACCACCGGGAGGGACGTCACATCGTAGCGTTTGAAAGCCCGCACCGCCTCTTCCTGATCCTCATGCGCCACCAGCGGAGTGAAGCGTCTATCCATCAATTCGCCCATGGGGGTTTCGGGATTCGCGACGAGAATCTCCTTGATGTCTATGTCGTCGAGGAGTTTGCCCGCCCGGTCGATTACATACATGTGATCCAGGGTTTCCTTATCCTCACCGCTGCGCCGGATATGGAGCAGCAATTGCTCCACGGTAGTGGTTTCGCTTACGGCCATGAAATTGGAGGTGACGAGCCGCCCGATGGTATGTTTGGGATAATTGAGCAGGGATTGGGCGAGAGCCCGCTCCTGCGGTCTCAGAAAGCTGAGGAGACGGCGATTGGCCTCGGGTGGAAGCCCTGACAGCAGCGAGGTGCGGTTGTCGGGTTCCATGTTGTTGAAGATTTCCGCCAGTTTGTTCTGGGTAAGCGAGAGGATGAGGGCTTTCTGCCCATCGACGTCGAGGTATTCGAAAATTTCGGTGGCCATGTCCAGGGGAAGGCGGGTAAGCAGGTCGGCTTGATCCTCATCCGGTAGGTTGCGCACCATTTCCGCGATGTCGGCTACCGGCGAGTCCTCGAAATCGGCAATGATGTCCGCATAGCGTTCTTCGTGCATCAGACGCAGGATTTCCGAGCGGGTGAGTTGCTTCTGGGTGATATCTTCGCTCATTCCAATTCCCCTGACCGGCATGTGGATTAATCTCCCGGTCCCTCGGCGGATAAACATTCCGGGCCAAAAAAATGCAATTTTGGATCGGGTAAAGGAAGCCGGGGGCGAAAGACCCGGAAAAGATAAATGGATAATCCCATCACTACGGTTTCCGGTTCGGAAATGCCGGGAGAATTGATTGAAGCGGCGGAGAAGAATATCGGTGATATTCTCCGTATCGCCATGGGGCACTCCGCCGTGCATAAGTCCCTAATCGTTGCGGACGGCCGCTGCGGACTGGCCGTGCTCCTGGCCGAGGCGTATAGGAGATGCCTGCCCGGGGCGGAATTCATGGATTTCGACGCGGTTTCTCCCGAAGACGTTCTCGCCGCTTTCTCCACCTTGAACGCTTCCGACCTGGTGGTTCTCATCCAATCGACCAGTTTCCGTCTGGAGGTTTTCCGCATCCGCATCGAATTGTTCAGGCGGGGCTTCAAGGTGATCGAACATCCGCATCTCCAGTCGATGGTGGGGAAGGAAACGGCATGGTACGTCGATTCGCTGGCGTATGACGCCGGCTATTATCGGGGCGTGGGCCGGTCACTGAAGGAAAAAATCGACCGCGCCCGATACGGGTCGGTGGTTTGCGGGAACGACAGGCTGGAGTTCGCTTCCGCTTTCGAGTCGGCCAAATTGAATATAGGCGATTATACCGGCATGAAAAATATCGGAGGGCTTTTCCCCATCGGAGAAGTTTTCACCGAAGCGCAAGATCTGGAAGCCGTGAACGGAAGAGCCCGCATATTTGCCTTCGCTGACACTTCCTTCCGGGTGAACAGGCCGGAAACTCCCATCAC
>CAYNXV010000258.1:0-4005 GCA_964401245.1 uncultured Bifidobacteriales bacterium
GATCGGGAGCATATTGTTTTGGCAGCTCATGTATGAAATATGGGGCAATTGGATTTTCGGTCAGTTGCCGGAATTTTAATGCTGGTCTAAACACCCGTTGATTCCCCGACCGGCAGGCTCAGGGAATGCACAAACGTTTGGGATAATTAGCATAAATGCTAACAATCCCAAATGAATTGATACCCATTCTGCCCTGGAATGGGCTGCACCCCTTTACCCCCCGTGGGCGAGTCCTTATCTCATCGGTGGAGGCGACTGCGCAGGTTCTGGCGCGATTTTCAGCCCATGCCGTGGAAATTGTCTAAAAAGGCCTTGACTAAAATTAGTTGCTACTTTAATATTTAGTAGCAACTTATAATTGAAGGTTGCAACTAACTTCTATGCAAGAAAGAAAATTAAAGGAGGAGAAAACGGCCATCGGTTACAGACCTGATGGCCGGTGGCAAAACATAGTGGTGGAAGTAAAATCCAACACTCATGGGTTCCGGAACCTACGCGCCGCCCTGTTTGGAATGGCCTATTGGTTGGTAAAAGAACCTGAAACTCATGGATTGCTCGTGCTGGTGGATTCGCGGATTACCGAGGAAAGCCTAAAAAGAGAGATAAAGCTGGCGGCAGAAATCCTTCACCCGGGCATCATGGACCGGGTGTCGATAGCAAACTTCAAAGAGGGTCAATTCCGAGGCCTCCCAAGGAATCTGGGTCAGGATTTTCACCACTGGCTGGAGCAGCTTGTTCACAAAGAAACGCATGGAGGAAGAACTCGGGACTCCTTTTATGTCGTTCTTCAGATCCTTTTACACCAATGGTTGATGGGCAAAGGTCCCATGACGACCGATTGGCTCATGAAAACTGCGGGTTGCAGTTACCCGACCGTTGCCGGAGCGCTTGGAAAATTGGACCATTGTTTAAGTCGTCATTCCGACCGTAGAGTGGAGCTTCGATTCTTTCCGAAGGAGGAGTGGGCGCGCCTGTTGGCCATCTCCAGCCAAGTTCGTAACACTGTCCGATTTGTTGATGCATCCGGTATACCGCGCTCTCCTGACGCGCACCTCCGGCGATTGGCCAAAATGAATATCCCCGGTCTCGCCATTGGGGGAGTCCTCGGGGCGAGGCACTATCATCCAAGCCTCGATCTCACGGGATCTCCGCTTTTGGATCTTAGCCTACATACCCCCGGTCGGGAAATGGACTTGGAATTCATTGGGAAACTGGACCCAGCGCTGAAACCGGTCGAAAATCCATTCTCCCCCTTTCAAGTCGCCGTGCACGCCGTTCGCCGCGTTGACCCGTTTTACCAGCCGCGTGAAGCCGGCCTCGCCTGGGCGGCCCCGCTGGAATGCCTTCTGGACCTGCACGAAGCTAGGCTTGAGGGGCAAGCGTTGGAGTTTCTGCAAACTTTATCTTCGATGAAAGGACGCGCTATATGAGTAGTGACGGAACCGTGAAGCTTATCTCGCCTCACGCCGTGTTGGAGAGAATCGCCCATGCTATCCCGGAGGAATGTCGCGAGAACATAATCGTAATCGGCAGCTTGGCGGCGGGCTACCACTTCTTCGGGAGCGACCCAAGGATTCAGGTCCGTACAAAGGACGTTGATTGCCTCCTTTCGCCGCGAATAAAAGCCATCCCTGCAGGACAAGCTATAGCCGATAGTCTGTTCCAAAGTCGATGGGAGTTGCGGACCGAGGGCGCCTGGGGTAAGCCGGGTGGTGTTTCCACGTCGGCAGACCGGCTTCCCGTGGTGAGGCTTCACCCCCCTGATGAAAAAGACTGGTTTATCGAATTACTTACGGTACCGGAGTCGGAAGCGGATACTGGTCAAAAATTTGTTCCAATTGAGACTGCTAAAGGCCGCTTCGCATTATGCAGCTTTGGATTTTTATCGCTCGCAGCGTATGAACCTATTGAAACCGAATTCGGAATAGTCATTGCCCGTCCAGAAATGATGGCCTTATCCAACCTGCTGCATCATCCTCGAATCGGTCCCGAGACGATGAGTGGTTCAATTGGTGGCCGAAATATCAAGCGCAGTAACAAAGATCTCGGGCGGGTGCTTGCTCTTGCTTATCTTAGTGAAGCAAGAGATGAAAATTCTCTTTCGGAATGGCCGGGGCTTTGGGTCAAAGCCCTGAAAAACCGTTTCCCCACAACGTGGCCGGCCTTGGCCGTTAGGGCCGGGGCAGGATTGCGGGAATTACTGAGACCGGAGAACGAACCGGATCTGGAGGAGGCCCGGCATACATGCGAATTCGGCCTGTTGGCATCGCGTTCGCCTACCTTGGAAATATTGGAAGTTACAGGAAAGCGTTTGCTACAAGATGCTATTGAACCACTAGTCGCCATGGTGAAATAAAGCGGGCTTTGCCCACCGCCCACATGAAAATGGGTCGGGCGCCGCAAACGAGCATCACTTTTTTCATCGCAAATTGCCTGGTATCGAGGCAAAAGGGAGGCGGAAAGCCCTGTATCCGTGGATTACGCATAACTGTTTATGATCTGCTGACGTGCCTTGCTTCAGGAATGTCTCATCAGGAAATTTTGGAGGATTTTCCTGATCTTATCGAAGCAGATATCCTGGCCTGCCTTGGCTATGCAGCTGATCGGGAGCATATTGTTTAACCGCTTAAGTACATTCGGCGTGGCTTCCAGCCTTTTCACTGCTATTCTCAATTTGAGCATGCCCCAAATAAGCCGGAATCGCCAAAAACATCCTTTTTACTCCGAAATTTGCTCAATTTAAAGGAGTCTATTTACTTATTAAATTTATCGTGTAATATTTTACATAGAACAAGAAGAAATGTTGGTGTATGTTTTGGAAATTACGCTAGGTAAATATCGAGGAAAAGTATGACCATAATAAGAAAGAATTTTGCGCCGGCAAAGCCTATGGCCAATGTGGATACCGGAGAGGTAATTCGAATGCTTCGTGAATTGAAAAATTGGACGCAAAAAGAATTGGCTGAACGCTGTGGGATAAAAACTACCAATATCAGTTTGTTGGAAAATAACAGGGTGGAAATTGGGAAGCGAAGAGCGGAACAATTAGCCAAAGCGTTTAATGTTCACCCTGCCATAATCATGTTCCCCGCGTATGAAGCATAGAAAACGTAATCGACTTCTTGCCGCAACCTTGCGATTCAGGCCGGGTACTCCATCGAGTGTGGCTTCCGAGATTTTCGAGAAGTACGGGTGTTGGTTGGAAACCGATGAAGAAACCATTGAGTATTCAAAAACCCTGGTTAGCAAGAAAATAGAGGCTCGTATGAGTCCCGGTCATTGGCTTAAGACATTGCGGAAAGCGCAGGGTTTAAAACAGGCGCAATTGGGGGCCATAGTCGGTGAAACAACACCTGTTTCCGCCTCGAGAATTTGCGATTGGGAAAAGGGAAGCCGAGCCATCCCTAAGGAAGCAGCAAAGAAATTTTCTGAGGTCTTCAAGGTTCCTCTCGAAAAGTTCATCTAGTACAGTTTATAATGTGCTGACTACCTTGCTTCTGTTGCCCATTCCTAATGCTTTGTCGTCGGCACCAAAGATGGTGATTTCGGAGATATGGGGCAATTGGATTCCCGGTCAGTTGCCGGAATTTTAATGCTGGTCTAAACGCCCATCGGCACCGTCAGGGGATGCACAAACGTTCAGAATAATTAGCATAAATGCTAACAATCCCAAATGAATTGCAACCCAGTCCGCACAGGAATTGGCCGCACCCCTTTATTGCCCATGAAATTTGCCTAAAGTTACGATTTATGTGACATTTAGAGAATGAATCCGGAAAAAAGGCCTCGTTCTTTGCGTGAATTCGTGTCGGGACTGGCTGCAGATGGCCGCTACCATTTCACCACGAGCGAAGCCCAAATCGCCTTAGGAAAATCCGGAGCTGCTGTCCGAGCTTCCTTGCGGCGCATGTCGTTTCGAAAAGAGATAGCCATGCCATTCCGGGGTTTCCATATCATCGTACCCCCCGAATACCAACGATTGGGTTGCTTGCCGCCGGAACAATT
>CAYNXV010000259.1:0-3922 GCA_964401245.1 uncultured Bifidobacteriales bacterium
AGCCCGGCGTTATGAACCTGCTTGTCGGTCAATTTCTGAAAGCCCCGTCCCGCCCTGGGCCATTGTCCACATGGTTATCAACAGACCTCGCATTCGCATCAATGCGGCTGCCTGCCATACATACCACTTCATCCACCGCAAGACCATCCGGAATCTTGTGGGTAATGAACAACATCGTTATTCGCCCGCGAAGCTGGTTGACAGTCTGTGCGAACTGCCTGGCGGTCTCGTCATCAAGGCTGCTGGTCGCCTCGTCAAAAATCAATATCTTGGGCTGCTTGAGCAGTGCCCGGGCAATGGCAATACGCTGTTTTTGCCCGCCAGACAAGCCGGCGCCATGTTCGCCGATTTCGGTCCTGTACCCGTCAGGCAACTGCTCGATCGTGTCATGCACTTCCGCCATCCTGCACGCCTGGATGATTTGCTCAAACGATGCCAGCGGATTGGCCAGAATCAGGTTGTCATAAATGGTTCCGGAAAAAAGCACGGTTTCCTGGGGGACTACGCCAAAATTCTGGCGTAGTTCGTTCGCGGAAAGATTGCGGATATCCCGGTTATCAATCAGGATTCGCCCGTCCGTTGCCGAATAAAATCCCTGCAACAGCTTCGCCAGCGTGCTTTTGCCGCAACCGGACGGCCCGGTCAAAGCAACGCATGACCCAAACCTGATGCGGAGATCCAGATTGCGAATGATGTATGGCAGATTGTCCCCGTAACGGAAACTCAGGCCTGCAATCTCGATGCCTCCATTCCCGACGACCTCTCTGGCAGACACGACCGAGTAGGGTTCAGCGGGCGCATTCATGATATCGCCGAGCCGCCTTACTGCGATTACTGCCTGCTGGAACTGCAACCAAAGCCCCACAAGACGCAACACGGGCTGGGAAAGCCTCCCTGCGAACATCTGGAACGCGACCAGCATGCCGATGGTAAAGCCGTCAGAGGTCATCACCAGCCAGGCGCCAACGCAGAGAATCAGCAGTGTAAGCAGTTGTTCCAGGGCATTCGCCGCCACGTTGTTGGTATTCGCCAAGAGCCGCGCATCGAAACTGGCGCGAAGATAGCTCGCGAGATAGCCGCCGTAGCGAGCCTTGACCTGGGGTTCCATTTGCAACGATTTCACCGTTTCAATGCCGGAAAAATATTCGGTAAGCAACGCCTGTGTTCTCGCACCCCTCAAAAATTGCTCATTGAGCCTTCGTCGCAGCACCGGAGTCACTATTGCACTTACTGTGACTATCAGGGTAAGCATCACGACCGCCACTAGCGTCAGCAATGGACTGTAGTAATACATGATGGCCAGAAAAATGAGCAGGAACGGCAGATCAAGAATCAGCATCACGGCCGCCCCGCTGATGAACTCGCGGATGGTTTCGACTCCCTGGAGTCGGGCTACCGTCGTGCCAGTCGGCCGCACATCGTAATAACGCACCGGCAACTCCAGCGCCCGCTCCACCACCCGCGTGCCTAGCACGGCATCGATCCGGTTCCCGGTGTGCAGTACCAGGTAATGTCGGAGCCATGCCATGACCGCACTAAACAGCATGATGATTGCCAATGCCACGCCAATCACGATCAATGTATTGAACGTGTGATGCACGATGACTTTGTCGATCATGACCTGCGTGAACAAGGGCGTCGCAAGGGCCATCAACTGGATGGCAAACGAAGCGAGCAAGACATCGCGCCAGATTGGCTTGTGTTTGAGCAACTCCGGAATAAACCAGCGAAAGCCGAATTCCCGGGTAATCCGGCGGGAGCCATCTTCGCCAAGGGGCGTATCGGGGCCTGCCGCAAACAACAGCACTGTTCCAGCGTAGCGGGAAACGAACTCCTGAATTGACAGCGTCACCGGGGTTTGCCGATTTTCCTCAAGCAGGAGTACCCGGTCATTGTCTGCGCGAAGAACCAGAGCAAGGCCGCACATTGCGCTTGGGGGTGGGGGCTCTTCGCCACCGGCGGCCCCGGAGTCCTGCTGCGCACTGGTTTCTGCAGGCCGCGCCGGCCCTATTACTGCCAGGCAAGGCAACGCCACGCGTTGCAAATCTGTGGCCAGGACTTTTCGGTATCCCGCCTTCAGGCCCAGCGCCTCGGCTGCGCGCTGCAGCGTCGACAAGTGGTGTGGTGGAGGGAAATTCTGGAGGAGCAGCGCTGGCGCAAACGGAATCCGCTGCAGTTGCGCCATCCCCTGCAATCCCCACAAAAACGTTGCTGCAGAAAAGGAATCCACGTTTCCGACCCACCCCTTTTGGAACGGCAGCACCGGGCACTCTGAATCGATGAATTGAGTCCCTGCACATCATGCAGCTAACAGTTATGCAAAACGCCCGCTTAATCAATTCAGCTTTTCACCTGAATCACCTGTCGTCGATAACAAGTCTGCCGCGCTACGCAAAATGTCCTAGAACATTCGCGCCAGCGAATAGGGTCGACGTAGTTCGCAAGGCACCCGTTTTACGGCAATGTATTTTATGACATAAACAACATGATCGGCCTCGTGCGGGGTAACTTGCTCGACTATCGCAATCATGATCAAGCCGTCAGGACACGCGAACAATCACCTTTCTCGACTTTCCTATCCGACGAAGACCATGACACCCCATCCCCATATTGCACCTGAACAAAGAAGCATCGATAGTACTCGTGCAACCAATCGTAAGACCGTTCGCAGGAGCGCGGCCGGGATGCGGACAGGATGTAACTTGATCCACAAGCCTGACTTCCAACGAAAATAATGATTAATTATTCGCCTCAATCTTCACTGGCCTGCACAGGAATCACACGCGCAATGTAGTAATTTTATCAATTAATACAAATAGTTATTATGGTTCTCCTATACTGGCGACGCATAATGGAATTATCAGGAACTCTTCCATCTTTTGCTGTTGACGCAATGCCGACTTGCCAATAAATTGGTTTTGCCCATAACTGTGGGAACTACTGACGCGAACATAAAAATGGCCACTCCCGTCTCGAATTCAGTGCCCTTGCTGACAGGCATCAACAACAACAACGGCACACTTACCGACGAATTCATCAGCGGGCTGGTGCAGGGCGGCTCGTGGACCGGCAGCGGCGGGGTCATTACTTACTCGTTTGCCATTGATGAAGGCGCAAATCCACCGTTTTCATCAAATTCCTGGACCACGTTAACTATGGACGGCTTCAATCAGGCGCTGGCCGCCTGGTCGAATGTCGCCAATATTACGTTTGTAAACAGCCCCACCGTCGGATGGCAAACTTATCCGGCCATCACCGCGGATATCGCTGTCACATTGACGGGAAATGAGTTGTCAGTATTGTCCGGGGGGGCGGTTGTTGGTCTTTCTTTATTCCCTGACCCGAATTTCGTGAATTCTTTGTTGCTGGAATCCGGGGAAAATCGCACCGCCTACCCGCGGCCTGAAGGAGACATTTTTCTCGACAACCTGGCACTTGACGGCTTCAATCCGGGAAGCGAGTTCGGCTTCGTGATGATGCACGAAATCGGTCATGCGCTGGGACTCAAGCACCCGACCGACGATGGCGGCAACGGGCGGCCAACATTTTCCCAGTTGGGCATCAACGCCTACAACTCTATCGATTACACAATCATGGGGGATACGGTTCCTGCAGAGGGCCCCTATCCACTCACACCCATGCTGCTGGACATTCTTGCGATCCAGCATATCTATGGCCCCAACTTGTCTTACATGACGGGTGATGACGGATATTTCCTTCTGGGACACTCGGAAGCAACTTCTTTTGCAAGCAACGTCATTTGGGATGCCGGGGGGGTCGACACGATCCGCGCACCCACTTTCCCTGCGGTTTCGACTTTGATAGACCTGAGGCCCGGCGCATTTAGCGAAGTAATCGGCAGTGGTCGCCGCACCGCCATTGCTTACGGCACAACCATCGAAAATGCCGTGGGTGGACCGGG
>CAYNXV010000260.1:0-3909 GCA_964401245.1 uncultured Bifidobacteriales bacterium
TCCTTGTTAATCCAGGCTATGTATTCTCTTTCCGATTGGATGAGCTTAAACGCGGCCTCCTTTTCTTCATCCGATGTGGCAGTCTCCATGAAACGGGTCACCGCCGCCACCAGGGAATCGCCCTCGGATTTGGCTTCGGTGAAAAGGCGGGATTCGCCGGTCAGGAAATATCCCCGCGTCAGCACGGATTGATTACGGGCGAGCAAATGGATCCGCTTGACTTCCGCCAGACGGGCGGACAGGGGATCGCGGACAAGGACATCCATCTTTTCCATGGATACCATCGAAAAGACGGCCACCACCGCCACCACCAGAGGGGCCAGGACCAGAAAGGAAAAACTGATCCAATTCGTCGTATTCGGGAGAAGGGACCGGATTGGCGCCATTAAGTTTTTCCTATTCGACCCAATATAGGTTCGGGGTAACCTGGGCGCAACAAATCGATGGGTTTTTGTCCGGTAAGGCTTTAGACTGCTGCAGGCAAATCGTCCCGCCTACAGAGCGGATTGGAGCGGCCAGAGCCGTCGTCCTCAGAAACCCGATAAATAGCTTGGCAGGCCCGAATTGCGCCGGATTTCGCGAGCCAACGCCTTTTCCAGGACTTCCGGCGTTCCGTAAATTCCTGCGAAGGTTTTTGCGCGGGTAACCGCAGTGTATACGGCTTCGCGATAGCACAGCCTTCCGTCCTTTTCCGGCAAGAGGAGGAGGACGTGGGCATACTCGGATCCCTGGCTTTTGTGCACCGTGGTGGCGAAGGCCAATTCGAAGCGGGGCAGAAAGGTGACGGGAAAGAACTTGAAACCTTCGGGACCACGAAAAACCGCGCATTGCCGTCCGTCCAGAGCGATGATGAGGCCGACGTCTCCGTTGAAAAGCTGTTTCTGGTAGTCGTTTTCCAGGATCAATATGGGAGCGCCCGGGAAGGCGTTATCGTGGCGCGCTCTTTTATTGCCGAGAGAACCGAGAAAGCGTTCGCGTATGCGATGGTTTACGGTTTCGCATCCGAAAGGGCCCTTGCGTGTCAGCGTGAGTATGCGGGCCTGATCCACACCGCGAAAAGCCTCTTCCAATTCAACCTGCAGGGCGGGGGAGTCGGTTTGCAAAGCGGCGATTCTACGGATGCAGGCGCCAAAGCCGGTTTTGTCGGGGTAGTGGAAGGCGGTCCAATGGGCGAGGAGTTGATCGCGGTGTGTGCGGAAATTTCCATCAGGAGCCAAAAGGAGGCGGCAGCCTTGGGTGGCGGACTCGCTTGGTTCCTTGCCGGTTCCCGCCGGGCCACCCAGGGTATCGAAGAATTGCGGTGCCAGCACGGCAAGCGTACCCTGGAAGTTACCCAGATTGATATGCTGCGCGGCTTCCAGAATTCCCTGGGTGGAGCGGTGGCTGCGCGAGAGGATTACGGAGAATCCATTCGGTAGGGATTGGGGCGAGGCGGGCGGCGCCAATCCGCAGTCTCGCAGCCATTGATGCGCGGCCGTCGCAGGTTCACTATTGGACTGTCCGTTGGATTGGCAATCTGAATCCGTATCCGGAAGCATATCGGCCAGCACGGCGCCCGCCTCCACGGAGGGGAGCTGATGGCGGTCGCCCACGAGAACCAGGCGGGTTTCCGGACGCAAGGCTTCCAGCAGTTTCGCCAGCATGAAAATGTCGACCATGGAAACTTCGTCCACCACCACCAGGTCGGCATCGATGGGGTTGGCCTGGGTATGCCGAAACCTTCCGGTTACGGGGTTGTAGCCGAGCAGCCGGTGCAGTGTGGAACAGGGAAGCGCGGCGAGAGCCTTGTCCTGTTCGGTCGCGGTACCGGCGGCTTCCAGCGCCGCGAAGCTTTGCCGCAGGGATTCGCCGAGGCGATGCGCGGCGCGCCCGGTGGGGGCCGCCAGGCGGATACCTCCGGCCAGGCTTCGCGCCGCGTCCAGGGAGGCGGCGCGTGCGAGCGTGCGCAGAAGCGCCGCGATGAGGGTGGTCTTGCCGGTGCCCGGTCCGCCGGAAACCACCAACAGGCGGCCACGCAGGGCAAGGGCCACGGCCGCCTGTTGCTCAGGGGCCAGAACCAGGGGTTCGGTCCGAGCGGAGTCGCCGGTGCGAGGGAAGTGCAACAGGGGATTTTTTTGCAGGGTATCTTCCAGGGCCGCACGGGCCTGCGGAGCCGTGATATCCTTGAAAGTGATGGCGGAGTTTTCCCAGGGATGCAGACGTCGACGCAGGGCATTGCCTACGGACGCCTCGGAGGCATAATGTTTTTGAAAATAAAGGGCATTGTCGTGTAAGATCAGCGGTTTGTATTCGGGAGCATCGCCAAGTATGCGCGCATAGCGCCCCGCTTGCGCGGCATCCAGAAACGCTTGCGCCCAATCTTGGCAAAGCGCGGCGGGAGTTTGATTATCGAATAGGCTTTCATTCGGATTTTTTTCCAAATCGATGACCAGCCATTCCAAAAGGGCTTCCGCAAGCGGCGCAGGCCGGGCCACCATTCGCAACGCGCCGGATTTGACCTTGGTACACAGGCAGCCCAAGATAACCAGCAGGGGCAGATTCCGTTCGTCTTCCTGGTTTTTTTCCTGTCCGTTTTCACACAGATTCGCAAGGGTGCGGATGAGACTGATGTCGACGGCATCGAGAACATCGCGTTCGAGCGCGGAAAGGCAAAGTTGACGCCAGGGTAAAGAGCTGGTTTCGGGCCAAAGCGTGGTAAAAAGGTGGCCCAACGAGGCAAAGCGCGGCTCGGTGGCCCAGGCGTCGGTGGGTAGCGGGGATTCAGCCATGGTTTTTACCCTTTCGCAGTGCCGACGGCGCACGGAGCGCCTCTTCCAACCAGAGCGGATAATCCCGCATGGCTTCTTCGCCGGTAGGCAGGTGGGCGAATACCCCGGAGGCTCCCGGGGCCCCCTCGGCGCGCATGCCGCGTAAATAGATATAGTAGACGCCGCCGAAGTCGCGCAGGTAATTGAAATCCGGGTTCACGCTTTGCAGCCATTTGATGACGGCCACCGTATAGAGGGTGTATTGCAAATCATAGCGGCTTTCGCGCATATTCGCCGCCAGATTATCGGGAGAATAATCCTCCAGGTAATTGGATTTCCAATCGAGCACGTAATAGCGCCCTTGATAACGGAAAACCAAATCGATGAAGCCCCATAGGTATCCGTGCTTGCTTTTGATTTCCGGGACCGCGTCCGTATCGTCACCGCCGTAGGGGAATAGGAATTCCAACTCCGGGCGCATTTCCTTTACGTCGCAAAGGCGCAAGGTCGGGGCCGAACCCAATGCCGGCAGGGTGGCGCGCAAGGTATGCCACAGGATTTGTTCCATTCCTTCGCGGCATTCCGGCGGGAGCTTGTGCTGCTCCAGGGAGGTGGCTATGAGATCGCGAACCTGGGGAACTTCACCCAGAGCCTGCGGAGAGTCGCAGCGCGCCGCCAGGGAAAAATCGACTTTCTCGAAAAGGTTGTGCAGGGCATTTCCGATATGGGTGCCGCGGGGAAGACGCTGGGCGGCTTGAGGGCCCTGTGAATGGGACCCGGAAAGGGCCCCGGAGGTCTCCCGCTTCAACTCCTCCTGGTTTTCCTTGTCGTTGTCCGTTTCGGGATTGTCGAATTCGGGCGGCGCCTCTTCTTTTTCATAGCGGCCTTCGGTTTGTGAACCCACCCACTTGTCCAGCCGGTAAGCGAGATGCGAATAGGATTCCAGCACCATGCGTCGGGAGGAGAAGTCGGCTTTCTCAGTGGGCAGGGGATTGTGCGTTGGTGGTGACTGGATCGGATTGTCGCGGTCGGTTCCGGATGACGGAAGAAGTTCGGGTGTTATCTTAGCAATGAGATGTGGAAAGTCTTCAGCGCTAAGTAAATGGAAATGATCGGGCAGCTTGTGCCGCGCGCCCAGCAATGCTCCTCGCACGAAAAGAGC
>CAYNXV010000261.1:0-2832 GCA_964401245.1 uncultured Bifidobacteriales bacterium
CCGAAGCGACCGAAAGCCTGCCTGGGGCTTGTAAAGTCACTTTGGCGCTTTCGGGCAAGGATGCGAGCAAGGCAAAGAACATCCAGGTGACCTACTCAAAAGGAGGAGGAATCGTTCTTTTCACCGTAGCCGGCGTCAAGACCGGGAAGGCAAAGGCTTCAATCCATCGGACGAACGGCTCGCTTCTCGAAACCCTGGTCGGAGACGGCGCCCAATTCCGCTGGGACGTTTCCGCGGTCCGTCCCGGCGTCTACATTGCGGAACTGGAGGTAGCGGGCAAAAGGGAATTCCTCAAGCTCCGCCTTTGACCAATAGTATTAATGGTCTATCAACAAGGGGAATTATGAAACTGTTTATCGGCCTCATGGGAATATTCGTCTGCTTACCGGTAATGGCCCGATTGCCGAACATCGTGTTTCTCCTTGCCGATGACCTGGGTTATGGCGACCTGGCCTCCTATGGGCATCCCTACGCGAAAACACCGAATATCGATAACCTGGCCAAGGAAGGCACCCGGTTCATGCGATTCTACGTGAACGGCAATGTTTGCAATCCCGCCCGCACCGGTCTCATGACCAGCCGGCATCCCAACAGCTACGCGAATAATACCATCCAACACGGTTTTCAGGATCGCGCTACCATCACCGAGATCCTTCGAGACGCCGGTTATCGGGTTGGGCACTTCGGAAAATGGCATATCGGCCCGAAGGAGACGCCGGGCACCTACGGCATCCATGATGTCAAAATCATGGGCGGGCCCATGGATGGTCTTGACGGCCGCGACGCGCCCGTCTACAAGGCCGCGATGGATTTCATGGAAGCCAACAAAGACGTGCCGTTCTATGTCAATGTCTGGGGACACTCGACCCATGCCTGGATTAATCCGGCCGCCTCCCTGGAAAACGAATTCAAGGACGTGGTGGTCAAACGGTCCGATTTCAGTCAGCACATGCAGATCCAATTCGACGATGCAATTTCCTTAGGTGGAAACATCAACCAAAGCATGCGCAAATACCTGGGCGATCTCTATGGACTGGACCTCTCGGTGGGGCGGCTGCTCAAAAAAATCGACGACCTGGGGCTTCGTGAAAACACCATTGTCGTGTTTGCCAGCGATAACGGTCCGGCTCCGGTGAAGGTGTCAGGCAGCTCCACTTCCGAATACTCGAAAAACATGCTGGGATACGCCGGCGGTTTGAGAGGCCACAAACATACCAATTGGGAGGGAGGCATACGCGAACCCTTCATTATCCGCTGGCCAGGCCAGGTCCCGGCAGGTAAGGTGAATACGACCTCGGTTTTCTCCGGTCTGGACTGGCTTCCCACCTTGAGTTCCATCGCCGGTGCGAAAATCAATAAAAAGATGTTCGAAGGCCAGGATGTCAGCGACATCTGGAAGGGATCCGACCGGTCCCCGGGAAACCCCATTTTCTACCAACGGGGCGGGCTCACCGTGATCCAGAGTAACTGGAAGTTGACCGCCCAGAGCGGAAAACAGCAGTTGTTCGATCTTTCCGTCGATCCGGGGGAGCTTCACGACGTATCCAAGGAGTATCCCGATATCACCACCAAGCTGGATGGTCTGATTAAGAGCTGGACGGCGTCCACTCCCAATGAATCCAACATGGACCCGAATGTCTTTATTCCGGATCCGGTAAAGGAGGCCGTTGTCATCGGTCCGGCAGACATTCCCGTAAGCCTGGACGGTTATTCCGGCACCAAACCGAACAATCCGGACCGGATCATCAGATACGGCGGCCCATCTCAATCCGTCACCATCGGACTCAATACGCATCCGCGGGGGATGATTGAGTACCAGGTGTTCAATCACCTGGGCAAAAAAGTCCTGAACCTTAAATCCAGCGACAGCCGGGTGTCTTTCGATGTGTCTTCCTGGCCGATGGGGATTTACCATGCGCTGGCGAAAAGTGACGGCAAAGTGACCCGGGGAAAGTTCTTCCTCGACTGAATGGTAAGGTTCATGGACGCTCAAGTAAGACATACCAGCTTAATGTATCAAGGAGGGGAATTATGAAATTACTTATCGGCCTCATGGGCATTTTCTTCTGCTTTCCGGTAATGGCCCGATTGCCGAACATCGTGTTTCTCTTTGCGGATGACCTGGGTTATGGCGACCTGGCCTCCTATGGGCATCCCTACGCAAAAACGCCGAACATCGACAAGCTGGCCAAGGAAGGCACCCAGTTCATGCGATTTTACGTGAACGGCAATACCTGCAATCCCGCCCGGACCGGGTTCATGACCAGCCGGCATCCCAACAGCTTCGCGAATAATACCATCCAACACGGTTTTCAGGATCGCGTCACCATCACCGAAATCCTGAGAAATACCGGTTATCGGGTCGGGCATTTCGGAAAATGGCATATCGGCCCCGAGCAAACCCCCGGCACCTACGGCATCCATGATATCAAGATCATGGGCGGACCCATGAATGGTCCTGATGGCCGCGACGCGCCCATCTACACGGCTGCGATGGATTTCATGGAAGCCAACAAAGACGTGCCGTTCTATGTCAATGTCTGGGGGCATTCGACCCATGCCTGGATTAGTCCGGCCGCCTCCCTGGAAAACCAATTTCAGGACGTGGTGGTCAAACGGTCCGATTTCAGTGATCACATGAAGTCCCAATTCGACGATGCCATATCGTTGGGTGGGGACATCAATGAGAGCATGCGCAAATACCTGGGTGATCTTTACGGACTCGATCTTTCGGTGGGACGATTGCTTAAAAAAATCGACGACCTGGGGCTCCGTGAAAATACCATTGTCGTGTTCGCCAGCGATAACGGTCCGGCTCCGGTGATTCTGAAA
>CAYNXV010000261.1:2842-3898 GCA_964401245.1 uncultured Bifidobacteriales bacterium
GCCACCTCCGAATACTCGAAAAACATGGTGGGATACTCCGGCGGATTGAGAGGTTACAAGCATACCAACTGGGAGGGCGGCATCCGCGAACCCTTCATCATCCGCTGGCCCGGCCAGGTACCGGCAGGCAAGGTGAACACCACCTCGGTATTCTCCGGTTTGGACTGGCTGCCCACCTTGAGCTCCATCGCCGGAGCGAGCATCAACCCAAAGATGTTTGAAGGGCAGGATATCAGTGACATCTGGAAGGGATCCGACCGATCCCCGGGAAACCCCATTTTCTATAAATGGGGCGGGCTCACCGTGATCCAGGGTAACTGGAAGTTGACCGCCCAGAGCGGAAAGCCGCAGCTGTTCGATCTTTCCGTCGATCCGGGGGAGCGTCACGACGTATCAACGGAATACCCCGAAATCACCACCAAACTGGATGGCCTGATTAAGAGCTGGACCGCGTCCATTCCCAATGAGGTCAATATGGATCCGAAGGTAGTTCTTCAGGATCCGGTAAAGGAAGCCGTTGTCATCGGTCCGGCCAACATTCCTGTAAGCCTGGATGGTAATTCCGGCACGAAACCGAACAATCCGGACCGGCTCATCAGGTACGGCGGCCCATCCCAATCCGTCGTCACCATCGGACTCAATACGCATCCGCAGGGCTTGGTGGAGTACCAGGTGTTCAATCACCAGGGCAAAAAAGTCCTGAGCCTTAAATCCAGCGACGGCCGGGTTTCTTTCGATGCTTCTTCCTGGCCGATGGGGATTTACCATGCGCTGGCGAAGGGTGACGGCAAGGTGACCCGGGGAAAGTTCTTCCTCGACTGAATGGTAAGGTTCATGGACACTGACGTAGAAATGGCCGGGAAAGATGATTTTCATCCTGCCGAATCAATAAACCTCATAACGCAAGGAAAAAACCAGGACACCTTATGAAAAAACCATTCCTTTGGACCATAGCCATTTTAATGAATCTGCCGCAGGCAGCGGATACTCCCGTCAACTTCCTGTTCATAACGGTAGATGATATGAACTGGGATTCTCCCGGCGTATATGGAAATA
>CAYNXV010000262.1:0-3894 GCA_964401245.1 uncultured Bifidobacteriales bacterium
TGGCCTTCATATCCTCGCCCGTCAAAGTGGCGGTGTTCGGCGTGCTGGCCATGTTACTGTGGGGACCGCTGGCCCCTCTGGGCACCCTGTGGCAAATGGCTCTATTGGCCGGCATAGTGGTTTCGCTCGTAGCCGGCAATCTCCAGGCTTTGACCCAGATGAGCCTCAAGCGACTCATCGCGTATTCGGCGGTGGTGAACGGCGCCTTCATCCTGGTCGGCATCCTGTCGAAGTCGCCCAACGCCCTCATGTTGTATTTATCGGCCTACGGACTCATGACCTTGGGCGCCTGGGCGGCTTTGATGGCCATGGGCACCAAAACCGCCGATGTGGATGAGCTGGATGATTTGGTAGGCATGGGCGCTTCGCATCGCTGGCTGGCCTTGGGCCTTACCGTGATATTGTTCTCCTTCGCCGGAATTCCGCTTACCGTGGGATTCGCCGCCAAGTTCGGCGTAATCTACGCGGCGGTGCATGCGCTGCCCTCGTTGCCGCCGGGAACCGTTTCCGTGTTGGTTCTGCTGGTGATTAGCAGTTTGGTTTCGTTCTATTACTATTTCCAAATCGTGCGCGCCATGTGGTTCACCCAACCGGATGGAAGCGGAGCACCCGCGGCGTTGAAGCTAAAGCGTCACGTCATGTGGAACTATGCCGCGGTTCTGGCCATCGTGGTGATTCTCACCCTGACGATGGGATTCTTTCCCAGGCTCGTAGGGATGCAGTAACCTCCCGTCCGCGCTGTTTCGGCATCTACTGCGCCTACTGCGCAAATATCTCCGGAAAACGCAGCAAAAAATCCCCCGGTTTCACAATGGGAATGAAAAATTCCTCGGCCAAATCGAGCAGATGATGGTCGCTGGAGACTATGGCCCGGGCACCCAGCGCCGACGCCGCTTCGAGAAATTTATTGTCGGCAGGATCTTCGGATAACGTCAGCTTTTCCGTGGGTTCGATCCAGATGCATTTGTCAGCATCTTGAAACCTCTGACGCCAGCGCTCCCAAGTTCCTCCCCGCAGAAAGGGAACGGTGCCCAGGATATGCTCATACTCGCGGAAGATGGGAGTGGATAGTCCGATTACCAGGCGCCCCTCCTCCCAAGCGGAAACGATGGCGCGGGATGCGTGGCCGAAGCGGGAGGAGATGAAAACGTTGGTGTCAAGGAGGATGAGCGGCGGCATGGGTTAGAGGATCCCTGGACCGAAGTACTCAGGCCACGGCTCGGGAGAGATATAGGTATTTCTGGAAGTCCGAAAAAGCCTTTCCTACTTCCTCCGGCCTACCCAAGTCGGCGAAAGCATCGGCAATGGAATCGTGGTACTTCAGCCTGAGCAAAGGGGGAAGCTTATCCAAGCCAAGTTCCTCTACTCCATCCTGAACATAGTGGGAAAGCACGAAATCGAGAAAGCCCCGTTGCTTGTCGTCATAATGGGCGGCAATATCGGTCTTCGCATGCGTAGCGCGTTCAGCCCGTGTAACCGGGGCGAGGGCATAGGCCACATGAGCCAGTACGTCGAACAAGTCGCTATTTTCCGCATCGATGATTTTCTGCATCTCGGTTAGTTGGGCTGCGCCGAACCCCGCTTCGGTCAAGCCTTGCAGGAGCTTTTGCCGAGTTTCCGGATTGCTCCAAAGTGTGCGTAGTTCCGATTCATCCTTGAAAAAGCCCGGTAGCTTTCCGAACAGCATTTCCATGAATTGCTTGGAAGACATGGGCGTGCCATCTGGATGCCAAAAAGTGGTGCAAACCATGTGCTGTATCGCGCGTTCCTTGCCATCCGCGAGCTTCACCTTGATTTTTGGACGTCGGGTGGGTTTATCCCGAGGTGGTTCATCTATGACATCCCCGGGATTCGGTTGTGGAATCGGATATTGCGGACCCTTGGGCTCGGGTTCCAAGGGCTCTCCATCCCATTCCGGATCATTGAAATGGTGGTGGGCTTTCACGAAGTCATAAATCGTGAAATAATCCTTGCCGTCGAACAAGCGGGTCCCGCGCCCGATAATCTGTTTGAACTCGATCATGGAATACACCGGCCGCATCAGCACGATATTGCGCACGTTGCGGGCATCCACGCCGGTGGAAAGCTTTTGCGAAGTGGTCAAAATGGTGGGAATGTTCTTTTCATTATCCTGAAAATCCCGCAAATGCTCTTCACCCAATCCTGCGTCCGCGGCGGTAACCCGATGACAATAATTTGGGTCGCTGCTGGTCGCCATCTGGTTGATGAGATCCCGCACGGCCAGGGCATGTTGTTGCGTGGCGCAAAAAACCAGGGTTTTCTCCTTCTGATTGATTTGCTCCATGAAAATGGAGACGCGCTTCTGCTCCCTGGCTTTAATTTCGATAATCCGATTGAAGTCGCTTTCGGTATAACGCCGCCCAGTTTCAATTTCACCTTCAATAAGGTTGTCATCGGGGGTATAGACATACTCGTCCAGGGTGGTGGAAATCTGCTTCACCCGAAAAGGCGTGAGAAACCCGTCGTTGATGCCGTCCTTCAGGGAATACATATACACCGGCTCACCGAAATACCGGTAAGTATCGGCATTGTCTCTCCGCTTGGGAGTAGCGGTCAGCCCCAGTTGTACGGCAGGAGAAAAATATTCCAGAATCCCCCGCCAATTGCTCTCATCATTGGCCCCACCGCGATGGCATTCGTCGATAACGATAAAGTCGAAGAAATCCGGTGAATACTCCCCAAAATAAGGGGAAGCCACCCCATCCTTGGGAGGACCGCTCATAAAGGTCTGGAAAATGGTGAAAAACACACTGCCGTTCTTCGGAACCTTCCCCTTTTTACGAATGTCGTCGGGCGCGATACGCACCAGAGCATCTTCCGGAAAGGCTGAGAAAGCATTGAAGGCCTGATTGGCCAAAATATTCCGGTCGGCCAGAAACAGAATTCGAGGCCTTCTAGTCGGTTCGCCTTCGCGTTTCCAATCCGTCAAATTCCACCGGCTGTGAAACAACTTCCAGGCGATTTGAAAAGCGATAAAGGTTTTGCCCGTACCTGTGGCCAACGTCAAAAGAATGCGCTGATTACCGGCAGCAACGGCATCCATCACCCGCTCCACGGCAATATCTTGATAATAACGCGAGGGATGGCTGCCACCTTTGTCCTCGAAAGGTACGGATTTAAGGCGGTCGCGCCAGGCATTGGCTTTAGCAAAGGTCTTTGACCACAACTCATCGGGTGTCGGATAGGCGACTTCCTCGCCCTCCTTTCCGGTATCCATGTCGATGCCGTACAGGCCCTGCCCATTGGAGGAATAGGTGAAACGAATAGCCAGCTTACCCGCGTAGTCCTTGGCCTGCGCAACACCCTCGGTCAAGGGAAAATCCCAAGCCTTGGCCTCAATCACCGCGAGCTTGGTATTGCGATAAACCAGCACATAATCGGCGATGGCCGCTTTTCCCCGGCGGCCCAGTCCTTCGATGCGGCCTGGAGTGATGGGATATTCGCGCAACACCCGGCTGCCTTCTACCACGCCCCAACCGGCCGCCTTGAGGGCGGGGTCGATATGTTCGGCTCGGGTTTCCGCTTCGTTCATGGTTTCTTACGCTTCGCCCTTTTCGGTCTAGGAAGCTTTTCCAGGTCCTTGACGGCATTTTCAAAGTCCTGGTCCACAGGCTGTGGATTGGCCGATGCAAGCATCCTGAATTTATCGTATTCGGACTCCGCCTTGAGCTGAGCCACTTCATGTGAGACTCGTCCTGCATGGGTAAGTATATCACGATCGTTAAGCGCTAGGAAACCATCCAATTTGGATATCCAATCACTCATGTGCATAGGGATGCGCCGCATGGCCTGGCCCTGGGCGAAAATCAGGTATTGCTCCGCCAGATTGTTGAGGGCCGCAAGTTCCTCCTCATTGAGGTAATTCTTGGCGAT
>CAYNXV010000263.1:0-3823 GCA_964401245.1 uncultured Bifidobacteriales bacterium
GGTGGATGGTTTTTAGCCGTCAATATATGGGAAGTTTGCTAAAAATTGAGGCGGGATGTCAGGTGGGACGTATCGCCAATTTGACATGGCGATTTCAACTTTGGATGGCCGAATCCCCTAGGGATGCCGTTATGACAAAGGTTGGGTGTGACCATGAATCTGAATACGTGTTTATGTGGTATGAGTCATATTAAATTTGGCTGCCTGAGGCTTGAATCCACCCTTATAAAAAATTTCTACCCAGAAACAACGTGAGGGATGTCACAACAAGGGCGATGTAAACCAGGGTCGACCGCATGAACGATCGGGCCCAACTTTCCAGGTCTATGGCGCGGAGGCAGCGGGCATTCTGCCATAGCAGCCATGCTCCCGCCACAACTGCCAGGGTCGTAGCGGCGGGATGGGGAATGTAATTCCAGGCGAAAACCACGCTCGCCGCCAGCAACGCTACCGAAAATGCCAGGGAAATCCATAACGCCTGTCCCATTCCCACCCGGTAGGGGAATACCGGAATCCCAGCCCTCCGGTAATCGGGACCCAGATAGATATAGATGGCGATGATATGGGGGATTTGCCAAATCAGGAACAGGACAAACAGCCACAATCCCCCGCCCGTTATGGTTCCGGTGGCCGCCGACCAACCCATGAGCGGAGGCGCCGCTCCCGGTAGCACGCCTACCACGAAGGCATAGGGGGTCCTCCGCTTGAGAGGGGTATAAACGAAATCATACAGGAACAACGAAGCGGCGGTGAGCCAGAAGGCCATCCAGGATAGTTGGGCCATCAGGAACAGGCCGAGGGCGGCGGCTCCGGCTCCCAACGCCAAAGCGCCCCAGGGATGCAGGCGGCCATCGGCCAGCGGGCGCTTCCGCGTGCGAAGCATCCGGGCATCCGTATCGCGTTCCAGATACATATTCAGTATGGAGGCGGCGGCAACGGCCAGGGCCGTGCCGGAAAAGGCCATCGTCAACGTGCCGGCGGAAGCATCCGCGTCGGCCAACAAGAAACCCGCTACGGCGCAGACTCCGGACAGGCAGGAAATCAAGGGCTTGGTCAGGACAATGCAATCCTTCAATACCATCGGAAACCTCCATCGCTTTCGAAGAATAAAACCCTGCGCCTACCGGCTTCGAAAACCACCGATTGTTCCTGGGTAAATCGCCAGCCATCGTTTTCCGGCCCGTCGGTGATACGGACCTCCATGCGATAGGTTCCGGGATCCAGGGGGAAAGTTTCCATGGCCACGCTTACGCCGTCCTTGAACAGTCCTCCGGCGGGATAGGATTTCTCCAGCACGGTTTTCCCGTCCATCATCACCCTTATACGGACGGGGTAACGCTCGCGTTTACCCCCGGATGCCGCACCGCGCATGTGGGGCAACAGGTCCCCTTCGCTCGATAGTTCCGCAGGGGAAGGCGCGGATTCCACGAATCGGCCTCCGTGTTTCAGGGATATGACCATTTCCGTGGCCTGAGGATCGCCGGCAACGAAATTACGGCCCTCTCCCGCGCGAATGGCGGCATAGAGCAGGACAAACAGTAGCATACCCGCTAGGATGGGACCGAATAGGTTTTTATTCCGCGAGGCTTCCTCTTTGGAGGGAATTGACAAGCCCGACGCCGGCAATTCCGAACGAAACCGGTGAGCGTCTGCAAGAAACGATTTCCATTCCATCGAAGAGAAGTGCAGGTATCGCAGAGGAGTCTTCCCCAACTTTTCGGGGCGTAGCATGGGTTCGCGTTTACCCGACAATCTTTCCTCCGTCAATTGCGTGCCTTGCCGGTAGCTGGGACTGAGAGTTCCGCAGCCTCCCACCAGAATACCGGGTGTTCCCGACCGGCCGGCGAATTCCGCCATCAGGGGATTCAGCCAACTCGTGCAGGGCATGCCTATCACACGGTAACCGGGAAGTTGTGGGGAAAAACCTTCCGAACCGTCGATGTGCAATTTTCCTCCGGAGGCCTTATCGCACACAAAAGCCAGGGGTAAGGCGGGAGAGCCGTCGCTATACCATTCCCGAATGCGTTTATGTGCTATGTCCGGTGAATACCCGGGGAAGTCGATGCCCTTGGAGTTGCAGGAACCCACGCATGCTCCGCAGCTCATGCAGTCCATTTCGTTTATCAGAGCCTTGACGCGTCCTTGGGAATCGGTGGTCATGGTAATGGCATTGTATGGGCAGTCTTCGTAACATTGGGTGCAGGCGTTGCACCTTTCTGCGATTACATGGGGTTTTACCACCCGGTTCCGTCGCAGGAACGGCAATGCCATGAGCAAAACCAGGACTAGGACCAATGTCACCCAGGTCCAGGGACCCATCCATTGCGAAAACCGGAGAGGCAACAGATAGAAGAGATCAAGATTCACAACCGGTGCCATGTTCAATAAATCGGCCGCGGCTCCGGCCCGAGCCGGCAGTGCCAGAGAGAGCATCGATACCGCCGCCAGCGACGCGATACCGAGGGCTTTTCCCGGAAGGAAGGAGGCTCGATTGAGTTTGGCGATATGCAGCCATAGGCCGATGCCGAAAGCCAACGGAATCAGCATATGAATGAAAAAGACCACGAAGAAGAAAAGTGAATTGAGGGCTTCGGGCACCAGAAACGAGCGGGCGATGGGATCAGCGAAAACGGGGAGGTAGTCCAGGGCCCGGGCGGAGACTACGGCCACGAGGCGCGCCGGTTCATCCCATACCAACCAGTATCCGAGCCAACCTTCGAGCCACAGGAAGAGGGTGATGAGAAACCCGGTGACCCAGGCAAGCCGGCGGGGTTTATCGAAGCGCCCGGCCACCAGGGCTTCCAGCGCGTGCAATATCACGAAAATCATGCAGGCGTCGGAGCTGTATCGGTGCAGGGTCCGAATGAATCCGGAGAGCCAGGGATCGGCTTCCATGGCCAGCATGGAAGCATGGGCGGCATGCAGACTAGGCCGGTACCAGAAAAGCAGAAGGATTCCGGTTACCAAGGCGATAAGAAAGAAGAAATTGGCCAGGGCTCCGGTATGGGCCAGGAAATTGTTTTCCGGCCCCAACCGCCTATCGGCAAGATTGCTAAGACGGAGGAACAGGGAATGGACAGAACCTGTCGCCCGGGAGAGCAGCGGTAGGGCTGCCTTAGGGGCGGCCTGGGATTCGGATGGCCTTCCCATTAGTCGGATCATGGCGCATCAACCGCCGCCTCTGCGTGCCGGTTTTCTTTGTATAGCTCATTCAGAAGCGTTTCCAGCCCGCTGACCATCCACTCCTCCTGCAATTCTCCCAAGGAAAAGCGGTAGGCGATGCGACCTTGTGAATCCACCAATAGGAAGAGATTGTTATGGGCGATGTCATCGGTATCGGGATTTTTTTCCCGTTGGATTCCCATGCGGTTCAACAAGGTCTCAACGCTGTCCGGTTGTCCGGTGGCAAGCCGATAGAGCGGGGTGCTCAAGCCATGCATTTCGGATGCCGTGCGCAAAACCTCAGGTGTGTCGCGGACCGGGTCCATACTGACGGCCACCACTTTGAGGTTGGCAGCCAAACCGGGTTCAAGTTTACCTACTACGCTACGCAATTGGGTAAAAATGGCCGGGCAGGTATGCACGCAATGGGCGTAAAAAGAAGTGAGTACCGTGACGCTTCCTGCCATATCCCGGTCCGTAACGGTTTCCCCATTTTGATCGACCAGGGAGAACGCGGGCGATGGAATCGCAGTCCTCAATTCCTTGACGGGAAATTCCCGGGTGGCGAAATCTTTGTTCTCAGCGAAAACGACAACGGATCCGTAGGCTCCCCCGGAGACCAGGATAAAGGCCAATACCAGATGCGGGAGGAGGGAGCGGA
>CAYNXV010000264.1:0-3726 GCA_964401245.1 uncultured Bifidobacteriales bacterium
CCACCAAACTTGTGGGTGCTTTGCGATTGGAATATCTTCCCTAGTGGGGATGGAGCGACGGTTCCATTTCCGGGAAGCTATTCCCATCATGCAAGCAAAGGAGATAGATATGCGTATATCCAAGATCATAGCAGGTTCGGCTCTGGGACTCGTGTTGGCCGTGGGCCAGGCCCAACCGGCGCAAACACCCGGCACTGGAGGAATGGGCGGCATGGGTGGCATGGGTGGCATGGGCGGCGCGGAGGATACCACCGGTCAATACCATGGACAAATGAATGGAGCCCCAACCGGGCAACAACAGGGAATGGGGAGCCCGTCGGTAGGACAAATCGGAGAATTGCAGGCGCCCACTCCCGAATACTGGGTTGCGGATGCCTCCATTTTCCTCCAAAGCGCGATACTGACGGCGGATGTGCTGGAACAGGAAGCGGGATTGGAGCAACATGCCGCCGAAATCATCGGCAACCAGGCTCAATTTCTGCATAGCTCGCTGGACCGCTCCATCAACAGCCTGGAATCACTGCAGGCCGACGCCCAGCAAACCAATCCCGAAGCGGTTTCGTCCATTGATGAAACCCTGACGCAATTGCAGGAAGCCAGCCAGACGGCCCAGCAGATCGTCCAATCCGCGCAAGACGCTCAACTGGGTGGTGAATTCGCAGGGCAAATCCAGGAGCTTTCCCAAAGCCTCCAGGATGCATTGCAAAGCCTGAATCAAGTAGCCACGGCATACAATGCGAGCCAATTCATCCGGGGAGTTTCCTGAGCGGAGCTTCTCTCCCGTAAAAGGGAGGCGTGAAAGGAAGCAACGCGAAAGGGACAGGGCCTAGGCCCTGTCCCACTTTATTTCGACCCGGGTCGGTCAGACTTTGGAGCGTCGGCCGCGGAATCCGGTGTCGTCGTAATAATCGTAATCGTAATAGCTCTGGGAACCTACCGGGGTCCAATCCTTTTGCCCGGCAAAGAGCCTGGTACGGATGGAGTCTTCGTAGCTTCTATCGATTTTATCTCCGCCGTAAGCCGGCCAATCGCGGATGGTACCGCGGGTCAGATTGTCGACGAAGAGTTCGTTTTCGTGCTCACGAAGCGCCACCATGCCGATGGGAACCAGGATATGGCTGTTATGCGCCTCTCCCCGGAATTCATTTTCCAATTCCACATCGACATACCGAACCTTCTCGAATTCCTTTTCGATAAGCAGATCGCGCACCTTGCCGAAGCGGACTCCGTCCGATCCGATTAGCTTCCATCCGCGAATGTCCGGTTGATTGTCGGCTATTTCGTAATCCGAGAGATCGTTGAGGCGAAACAATTTTTGACTTTCCATCTTTGTTCTCCTTTCCAGAAAGAAAGGGGGGCCTAGCTGGCCCCCGCCCCCGTTCGCATCAGGTTTTGATTGAACGACGTCAGGGATTCGCTGGCCTGTTGGAAAGCCCCCATCACCTGCTCCCTTTGATTGAGAAGCAATTCGTTGGGTTGGATTTCCATGGCCGCCTGGCGTAATTGCTCAATCTGGTCCGCATCCGGCTGGGAACCCGCCTGCGCCTGAAGTCTCTCCAGAGCCTGGGCGGCTGCCGTGAACGATTGCTGAATCACCATCGCATGCTGCTCCGAGGTTTCTTCATTCCGTAGTTGATCCGCATTCTCTCCCAACTGAGCCGTCAAAGCCTCAAAAGCGCCGTCATTGACGTCTACTTCATCAGCCAGAGAGTTGAGCGCCGAAGCCAGGTGTTCCAGGCCATCGCCTGTGAATTCATGCTCCGAACCTATCTCGACTTGAGTCGGGTCCTGCAATGCGAATGCGCGGAATTCAGCGACTTCGTCGGTGATTTCGGCTTGACCTTCCTGGGTGGTGGCCCCGGGAGTTCCCGCCATACCTTCACCTTCGTCTTCCAGCACGCCGTTACCCGTCCGGTCATCCCAAAGGGTGTCGCCGGTCGCTCCCGCGACGCCGCCGCCTCTTTGTTCCTCACCGTAAAGGCCGGTTCCTGGTTCCTGGATCTCTCCGGGCGTTTGTTGGCCGTAGGTTTCACCTTCGTCCGGAGCGCCTACTTGACGATCCGCTCCGCCCACTGCCGCGAAAAGCACCCAAATCAAAACCACCGCTAGGATGATTCCGATTATCCAGGCCCACATATTCGTACCACTTCTTTGGACATCCAAGTCTGCCATACTCTCTCCTTTCGTGATTGAGTTCAGACCGTTTCATATGGGCAAGGGGCCGCATCTTCTGCTCACTGGATTACCCCTTGGCTCACTTATTATTAAGAAAGCCTTGGAGATGCCGAACTGCAATCAATACCTGCCCAGGGCCCTTTCCTTGGCGGGCAGGATTTCCAGGCAGCTGGTCCACCATCCGGTGGTGATGGTTTCGATGAATTCGGGAGGGAGGCCTTCGCTAGCCATTTCGCGGGCCAGGCGTTCGAAGTCATATTCTATTGGAACATGCTCTACCTTGAGGTCGGAACCGGCGGCTTCCACGATGGCGGTCCAAACCCGGGTCGTGCCGTCGTTGGCCGGGCGGCCCAGAGAGCCGACATTGATAAGGCCTTTGCCCGGCTCCACGAAGCGATGCCAATGCAAACCCGTATGCGTGCATACGATGGCGTCGGTGTCGAAGTCGCGGAGCAGTTTATGGATGAAGGGCGATGGCGTGGCGCTTTGCCAGAGGAATTCATTGATGCGGCGGGGCGAACCATGGGAAAGCAGCACCCGGTGGGAGCCGATACGGATGCGGCGGGAAAGCGGCAGGGTGGCCATCCAGCGCTTATGATCGGCGGAAGTATGGGCATTCGTGTAATCGTAGGAGAGGCGGGCGAAATGGTTGTCGCGGGGATCAGTATAGCCGCAATGGCAGTCTTCGGCGCCCGAGCTTAAGGACTCTTCGTAATTTCCCTGGATGCAGGGGATGTCGTGCTTGCGCAGCAAATCCAAAGTCCGGTTGGGATGGGGACCGAAGGCCCCGAAATCGCCGAGAGCATGGATGGCATCGACGCCCAGGGTATTCAGCTTCGCAATGGCCGCTTCGAGGGCCAGATAATTGGAGTAGATTCCTCCGATAAAGCCGACGCGGGAATATTGGGATTCCCCATCGGATGCCTGGGAACTATTCAGGTCCGGCATGAGAAGCCATCTTCGTAACAGGTGAAACAGGCCTGGTGTTTAAGACCGAAGGGGCGCAGCGTGTCTTTGAGGCGGGCGCCCATGCGCGCATCGGGAGAGTCGATGAGTATGGGACAAACGTAGACGCCTTTCGAAGACACCATGCGGCAGGAACTGCATTGCAGCATTTCGGCTTCTTCGAGAGTCAGCGGGCGGCCCAGAAGGGTTTCCCAACCGGCGTAGGCGCGTGAGCGTTGGGTTTCGGCTCCCAGCCGCAGCAGGGGTAATATTTTAAGCCGGGGATGATGAAGGCCTAGTGTGGCCAGCAAATCCAGGAATTTTTTGCGCCCCGCCTGCGAACCCGCGCCGTCGCAGGCTTCCGTGACGGTGATGACCGGCGTCAATCCCGCTTCGGCGAGATTCCGTATGCCTTTCAGAATACGTTCCCAGGTTCCCCGGCCGCGCACGGCATCGTTGGTTTCTGCGTCGTAGCCGTCCACCGAGATGCGTATGTCGAGGCTGTAATCGGAAGCCTCGGACAATTCCTTGAGTTCGCGCGCGAGCTTTTCGGTGATGAGCACGCCGTTGGTGAGCACCGATGCGGGTCCCTGGCGCAAAGTGGCT
>CAYNXV010000265.1:0-3698 GCA_964401245.1 uncultured Bifidobacteriales bacterium
TCTACATGTTCCAGAAAGTCGAGCGCCAGCACCACGTCGAAGGATGCGTCTGCATAGGGCGCGGAGTAGGCGTCTGCGACCTGCAGACGCAAGGGATGGGGAGAAGCGAACTCCCGGGCCAACCTTAGGCTCGCAGGGGATCGATCGATGCCATAGCCGCTATGGCCTTGGCCCGTCAAATGCTTGAGGGCGAAACCCGCCCCACAACCGATATCGAGAATGGACCTTTCGCCTCCGGGAAGCAGACGGTCCAATTGCCGGCTTATCCAGGCATGCTTGAGCCGCCCTTCCGCCCTGAGCAGCGCCACGGGATCGTCCTTGGCTTCGTACCAACGGCGGCCCAGATTTTCGTAGAAGGCATTGTTCACGCCTCCGGGAAAATCTACGGCGCGGCGACCGCTTCCGCCTTCTCGAGCCGCGCCGAAATCTCCCTTGGTTTCGAAGCCGGGACCTTGCGCTTCGAGGGGATGGGCTCCGGTTTCTGTCTGCATAGGATATTCCACCATATTATTTGGTAAATGAGGAAGAGAAACGTGATTGCCGCATGCACGGGGAAAAAGACCGCGAAGATTCCCGGTTCCGTAAAAATGGCTTCTGCATGCGATGTCGGGGAGGTCCGGGATACGACCCAATACCAACCGGCCAGCCCCAGCAACACGGGGTGCAAAACGAAAAGCACGGAATGCACCCATTGCTCGCCGGGGCCGCATAGCTCCGCATGCACCCACTCGTCCTTGGTAATCCATAGGCACGAAAACAGGGCCAGGAGGATATAGGCTGCGGCGGCACCCGGAGAAAACGGCATGAACAGGGCGAAGGCATAGCAGGCAATTACGGATAGGGTATCCAGCGGATGACCCCACCTTTCCCAGCGGGGAAGGCCGCGCCGCCGGTGGAAATGGAATTCGTCCACGAGCATAAGCAGCGAATGGCCCAGAAAGATCCCCACGGCCGCGATGCCCATCATCCCGATTTCCTGAGCAGGCAGCCATGCACCGTGAGCCCCGGTCCGAAGGCGAGACTGATGATGGGGGTATCGTCGGCGACTTGCGGGTCTTCCAGCATATCCATCCAGATATGCGGGAGGGTGGCCGACGACATGTTCCCGAAATTCCGCAGCACCCTTCGGCTGGCCTCCGTCTGTTCCGGGCGCAATTCCATGATTTCCGCCACGCCGTCGATGATTCGCGGTCCTCCCGGATGCACGGCGAATAGCGACTGCCGCCAAACCGAAGCGAAATCGATTCCGGCTTTCAAACACAGGGTTTTCACGAAATCCCTCAGCATTGCGGCTATTCGATCCGGCACGTCGCGCGCCAGGGTCATCAGCATCCCGTGCGGCCCCGGCGCCCAACTCATCGAGTTCTCGGTGCCGGGTATCAAGGCTTCGTGCACCGACAGGACGCGCAGACCGACTATGCCTGTGGGGACTACCGAGCTCTTTACGCCGTCACGATTTTCAGAATGAACCGCCGAGTAGCGGATATGCCCGTCACCGAAAAGGCTTTGCACCACCAATTGTTCGGGCTCGTGTCGGGAGGGATCGAGGTGCAAAGTGCAAACCTCGTTGTGGACGATATCCACGCGCCCCGAAGCGATACCGGGCTCGCCGGCGGCCAAAAGACCGGCGGCCATCCGCACCGCGGGCAGCGCGGCGAAGCAACCCATGTGATAGGCATGCAAAACGCGCGTTTGCGATTGCCAGCCCCGTTTCACCGCCAGCTTTTGCGCGGCGCCGGGAGCCGCATAGCCGGTACAGGTAACATGGATGATATCATCGGGCGCCTCTTGCCCCGGGCCGTAGAAATCCTCCAGGACCGCGTCGGCGATGTCGGCAAACTTGCGCATGCGCTGTCCGATGTCCGCGCCTTGCGGATTCGCATCCAGGCGATGGATTTCCATCCGCGCCCAGTCGGTATGAGTGTAATCCTCCAGGTGGTGCCCCCGGCCGCTCAGACTTTCTTGCGCGGGGCCGAAGCGAAGGAGCTGGCGGCGAATTTTTTCGACAAAGACCTGCTCCGAAAAATCCGGATCTGCCGTGCGGGTTTTTTCCGCCCGTGCATGCGCCTGCGCCAGCCAATCGACCGCAGCCGAATGGGAAATCCGATAAGGCGGGCGGAGCGAGCGAAAACCATGGAGAAATGTCATCCAGTTTTTAGGCGGATTCGGAGGTGGGTAAGGTGATCATGGGGGCAAATAAGCATTTTTAACCGGTCATGGCCATTGCTTTCGGTATTTCCCAAAATCCCATGCAGCCCTGGCATTTCCCCCATTTTTGGCGAAATAGCGCCATCACCTGCAATAATACCTTGAAATCTCGGAGCCTATATCCGATATTTCAAGGTATATGATTACCCGCAGCCATTTTATAAGCGAGCTTCAGGAGTCCCTGGACAATTTTCCAGTCGTAGCCTTGGTCGGTCCAAGGCAGTCCGGGAAAACCACTCTGGCCCGATCTTATCTTCGAAATCAATCCGCTCAAGCCCATTTCTTCGATTTGGAAGATCCCCCCGACCGGGCTAGGCTTACGGCCGCGCCCCGATTGGCGTTGGAAAATTTGGAAGGTCTGATTGTATTGGATGAAATCCAATGGATTCCGGATCTTTTCCCCCTTTTAAGGGTGCTCGCTGACAGGGAGTCGGCCCCTGCAAAATTCCTGGTGCTGGGCAGCGCCTCCGGAGATTTGTTGCGTCAAGGCTCGGAATCGTTGGCGGGCAGGATCCGCTTCCTGGAGCTCCCCGGCTTTGGTTTGGAAGAGGTGGGCTACGATTCCTGGAGACCCCTTTGGAGCCGAGGCGGTTTTCCCCGTTCCTTTTTGGCGCCCAATGAAAAAATCAGTTCCGAATGGCGCGACCAATTCATCCAGACTTTCCTGGAAAGGGATATTCCCAATCTCGGCATCCGCATCCCGCCTCCCCAACTTCGGCGCTTTTGGCAAATGGCTGCGCATTATCACGGCCAAATCTGGAACACGTCGGAAATTGCCCGCGCTTTGGGGCAGTCGGACAAGACGATGCGCCACTATGCCGACATCCTCAGCCAAACTTTCATGATCCGACTTTTGCCGCCATGGTTCAACAATATGGGAAAACGCCTGGTCAAAAAACCGAAGTTCTATTTCCGGGATTCGGGCATACAACACAGACTGTTGGGCCTGGAAGACTTCGAAGCGTTGCAAAGATATCCTCGCCTGGGAGCATCGTGGGAAGGATTCGCCTTGGAGCAAGTACTACGGATGACGGGGGAGGATCGCAACGCCTTTTTCTGGGCATCGCACGGAGGCGCCGAATTGGATTTGCTTTTGCCACTGAGAGGCGGACGTGTCGGATTCGAATTCAAATATTCCGATGCGCCCGGTATTACCCGTTCCATGCGCATTGCCATGAAGGAATTGGAATTAGATAGGCTGGCCGTGGTTTATCCGGGGAACAGAGCCTACCCGTTGGAGGAAAAGGTGGATGCGGTTCCATTGGGCGATATTCCCCAATGGCTGACTTTCGGATGATTAAGAACAACCCTATGTCATTAACCACTTCCCCCGCAAATAGGCTTCAATTCACCGGCGCATAAAAGAACTTTCCGAGAATACCGCCCCTAGCATGAACGAAGTACACGCCTTTGGGCGCATCGCTTCCGCCCTGGATTTTGCCGTTCCATTGGTAGGCGAATCCCGTCGGATGGAGCACGGCGACTTTCCG
>CAYNXV010000266.1:0-3679 GCA_964401245.1 uncultured Bifidobacteriales bacterium
CCGCTCCGCGATACCGTCGTCAATTACAACCAAAGCCGGTCGGTTCACAGCGACTGGTATTCGAATACGGCCGTGTACGGCGAGGCGGCGCTCAGCCTCGATTACTGGGAGCTCTACGCGGGCTATCGTCATTTCTACGAAGAGTACACTGACAAGCACGGCTTCGGCCCTCGCCTGGGCGCGAAGTTTTTTTTTGCCCCACAACATTCTCTGAAGGCAGCCGTGGGCCGCCACACCCAGGCGCATAGCTTCGCTGATTTGGCCCTGCGCGAAAATCCGCATGCGGCTGAGCTGCCTTATAACCATCAAGTCGTCGCGGGCTATGAATGGAAGGCTCCGGCCGGCCTGCTTGTTTCGCTGGAAGCCTTCGACAAGCAGGCCTTCAACCTCCCCCGGCAACGATATTACCAGGCCGGAGAAAATTATCGCTCCACTTTCGTCGACACGGGCCGCACTTCGAGCCGGGGTTTCGAGATTTACGCCAAAAAGACCCAACTGAAACGACTATCCGGCTCGACCTCGTACAGTTATATGTGGCATCGCGAAAAATCCGCGGAGTCCGCCTGGATTCGCACTCCCTACAGCGTACCCCATCGCTTCAATATCGCGCTGGGCTATGACTTGCTCGCGAATTTGAACATAAGCGGCAGATACAGCTTCGCGGCGGGCCAACCCTATGTGCCCTTCGACAGCACGCTGTCCCACCGTATGGGCACGGGGGTATACGATTACCGCGAATCGTATCGGGTGACGGAGCCGCATTTCGCGCGGTTGGATTTCCGGGTGGAATACCGCCACGCCTTCGCACATGCGGACGTGCGCACCTTTACCGAAGTGGCCAATGTGATGAACCGCGAAAACCGCTTCGAGCGCATCTGGGATCCGCTGGACGGCGGCGACATGACCTTTCCCGGGATGGGGCTGCTGCCGATGGCGGGGGTGACGGTGCGGTTTTGAGGATTCACGATTCATGAATCGTGAATATGGACTTTTCTAGAAAAATGTAGTATTATCTACAATAGCCATGGAAAAGGAAATCCAAATCTCCGCGGTGGTTTCCAGGACCACCAAATCGATGCTGGAACAACATGCGCGCGCCAGCGGCATCAAGAAAGGGCGTTTGGTCGAAGACGCTTTGCGCCATCACCTGCTAGCCTTGGAAGCGCTGCCCCCCGACGCCATTATCCACCCCCGGCTGGTTGTGACGGCCGATTCCGGCAAAACCATCCTGTCCCAGATCGAAACCGGCAAGCCCAATGCCAGGCTCCGCGATTTGATGCGCGATGGAGATTAGGCGTCTCGAAGCCGGAGACGACCTTATGCAATTCCAATTCGGCCAATCGGATCCGGACACCGATTTTTCCATCAATTCGCGGGACAGAACCAGTTCAAACTGCATATCGGCACGACCTATGTCGCCGTCGCGAGTAGCCGGATTGTCGGCTATCTGACGGTCGCTCCGGGCCATATTGAAATAGAGGATTTGCCGGCTTCCATGCGCAAGAAACTGCCGGTATACCCCTTGCCGGTGCTGCGTTTGGCTCGCTTGGCCGTGGATCATTCGGCGCGAGGGCGGGGTTTGGGAAAGGAGTTGCTTCGACATGCGCTTCGGCTCGCCGTGCATATGGCGCAGGATTTCGGATGCCTGGGAGTTCTCGTCGATGCCAAGCCCGGCGCGGAAGCCTTCTATTCGGATTATGGCTTCATCCCCTTGGCGACCCTCGAAGGAGCGTCGGATGCCCGGCCGCAGCCGGTGCCTATGTTCCTTTCCATGAGCGTGATCGTCAAGGCCTCGGCGAAGTGAAATTGATTACCGGATTGCTCAATCGAATCAATCATATGATTCAACCGTATTTCCGGTCACTTTCCTCGGAAAGCCTTGAATTGCGGCTGTTTTTCGGAATGTGCGGTTGATATTACCCAAGCCACTTGCCCAAGGGCATGAGGCGAATCCTGCCTTTGAACGCGGAATCCTTTCGGGTCAAAACCAGCAACTCCTTGCCGGGCGGAATGATTTTTTCGGCCCAGGCGAACTCTTCAACCGATACATGGTGCTGATATTTCACTTCGATCAGCGAATCGCCCACAAAGTCGATTTCCCGAGCGCCCAGCCAATACGAAAGTCCAGGGCCTTTGTTCTGCCGGAGCAATTCCGCTGCGACGATTCCTTCCACTATGATGCCGACGATGGCCGGATCCTGGATTCGATTTTGCGCGGCGGTGAAAGAGAATTCCCAACCCTTGCCGAAATCGTTGAAAAGGTGGAACAGGAAAGGGTCCCTTGCGTAGAACTTCCGATTCTTGCGCGGTGCGGGGGGGCCGCCATGGGGGTCGGTCCAATAGCAGGGCGCCACCATGAAAATTTGTTCCAACAAGGCAAGATAGTCCTCGGCGGTCCGGTTGCTTCCCACTCCACAGTCCCGCGATAATTTGAGCACGCTTGTCGGCGTCCCCTGATGACTGGCGAGATAAGGAAGGATGTGATTCAGGAGATGCCCTCTGTGATTCTCTTTTTGAAAGGCTCCTTGAATGGCGGCCGCATGGATTTCGTAAACGTGAGAAGGAATCGCCTTTAGCCGCAAGTATTCATTGATGCTCCAAGGAAATCCGCCTGTGAGAAGGTACTCGTCGAACTGCAGGCGCTCTTTCACCATGGAGTAGGGGATGGGAAGCAATTCAAAGTCAACGGGATGACGGCGCCCCCTCCTGCCGGGAAGGCGATCCTCGCCGTTGTGAAGGTCTACAGCCGAGGAACCCGTGCCCAATAATAAGCTATTGGAGGCTTTACCCGAATCGGCCAGTACCTTCAATGCCAGCCACCATTCATCCAAGGCCGTAATCTCGTCAATGAGGAGCACCGTAAATCCGGATTGTTCCCCGATAAATGCGTCCATTTCTCCCAGAAGTTGGTGTCGGTCCGCAAAGCGCTCGGCATCGAAGAGGACGATGTTTTCCGGTGCAACTCCTTGGTTCAGGCAACGTGCGGCAAATTGTCTGAGGAAGGTGCTTTTCCCGATTTGCCGGGGACCTCGTAATAAAAGAATTCCGGGAGTCCGAGAGTCCAGCGACTGGACCAATTGCTGCGTGTGGGGGAGGTAAAGTGGCTGACCTTGGGCCTCCGTCAGCTTGAAATCGCGCTTTTCCCAATCAGGAAACATTAACCAAGGTTGATATCGCATTGCCGAAATTCCACTCTCCGAATTCCAATTCCCTAATTATAAATTATATAAACCTTATATTCAATGTATATAAAATTTATAATTAGGGATATTCGAGGCTGATTTTTCAGATTGTCTCCTCTATCCCTGCCTCCAGGATTTTGTCCAGGTTCCACAAGAGATATAACGGCACATTGAGCAATCGATAGTTAACGAGGTTTCCTTGGGTGGTTGTCACTTTGACCTCCATCTCTCCCGGCGGATTGGTATCGCAACGCACGGCCAGCTTCATCCCCTTGTCGAACATGAATTGGTGCAGGCTTTTCATGGCCCCCGCCGCCCCCGATTTGAGCTCCACCGGAATGATCCGGTCTCTCCATGCAACCAGATAATCGATTTCACCGGGACGCCCACCTTCCCGCTGCCAGTAATACAAATCGCCATCGCCGGTTCCACCGGCTTTCCCTAGGCGCAATTGTTGGGCAGCGACTTGTTCCGCCATGCGACCCCGCAGATCGGAT
>CAYNXV010000267.1:0-1983 GCA_964401245.1 uncultured Bifidobacteriales bacterium
AGCCCCACCTTGGTGGCATCCATGGCCTTGAGCACGCGAGCCGCGCGGTCTTTGTTGAACGGCTTGCGTAAATCCAGGGTATTGGCCACCGGATCCAACATCGCCTCCACCGGGATGTCGGTTTCGGTGGGATGCAGGGCCGCGGACAATTGAATGTAATCGGCGCCGACGTCACGGGCGAACCCCAGCCATTCCTCAACGGCCAAATCGGGATCCTCGTCTCTTTTTTTCCGCGGCGTGAGCTCCTGCAGAGCCGCGGTCAACACGCCCAGTTTCATGAATTTGGGATCGAAATTCTTAACGGCCATGAAATGGTACTCCTTGTTTCGGGTAAGCCATGGGATACGTGAATTTAGTTTATTGGAAAAGTATGAGTCAACAGAGGCGGCTAACGGCCAAGGGGGGCGGAATAGGTCATTTCCAGCTTATTCCTTGCACCCGGCGATATCCTCGCATGGGAAATCTGCCGTCCCATCAAATCGATGCGGACTGCCGCCGTTTCCCGGTCGAACGCGCGGCTTCGAATAGGCTGGTACAAACTAGTACCCTCGGTAAACAGGAGGGTTGCCATGGCGGATTCCGCATCCCGGTAGAGGCTCGACACGGAAAGTTGGGTCAGAGGCAAAGCCAACAAGGTAAAAATGGAACTCTGATGCCGTACCGAATAAACCTGGAAGGAGCCGTTGCGGATGGGGACATCAATCCCGGAACGTTCCTTCACTTTTGCTTCTAATAAGGGTAGTGAATCATAGGTATACTTCTGAATCGCGACAATGTGGGCGCCCAGGGTTTTTTCGGATGTTTCCCCGGGTACGACGGTGCCGCCGAAGTCGGCGAGGATAGCCGTTGTTATCGAGTCCGCCAATCCGGGTGCATTTCCGGCAGCCGGATAAAGCCCGATATAAGCCGTACCCAGCAGCCCCTGTCCTTTCAATAACACGGTTTCCGATGCATCCCACTCCCAGGAGTCGGAGAATTCCAGGGTATATTGGGGAGTCTCGATCTTGAAAGCCGCATAGACTGGAAAAAGGTTAGCCGCCAATCCCCAAATCACCGCGGCGCATAACACGCCGCTCCGCTTCGATACGTCCCGACCCACCATATCCCATCCTCCTGGACTACCATCCCGCCGGGCCAAGGCCCGTTGAGAATATAATCCACTCACTTTACTCCCGCACCTCCCATTCTTCGGCTTACTCCCAATCTCCCCTAATCGGAATCCTGTAAATCATGGAAAACCGCGTCCTCCACCTCGCCTTCGCTGAAGTTTTCCGGTTCGGGTTCCCTTTCCGCCGTGGTACCGCCCTCCTCGACCACCGGCACCGCATGGAAGGTGAACTCTTCACCGGCGAAGTCGATGGTCAGGTGATACCCGCCCTTCAGCTGCCCCGAAATGATCAGCTTGCTAAGGGGGTTTTCGAGCCGGGTCTGGATGAACCGGTTGATGGGGCGCGCTCCGAATTGCGGGTTGTACGAAAGCCGCGCCAAGGCTTCGGCCGCCTTTACCGTGATTTCGGAGGAAATATTCCTTTCGCGCAAACGCTTAGACAAATCCTCGAACCGGAGCCGGGCGATGGGAACCAATTCCTCCATGGTCAGGGACTGGAAGGTGATGATTTCGTCGATACGGTTGATGAACTCCGGCCGGAAATACTGCTGGATTTCGGGCATCAATTCATCCGGACTCACATGCACGCCTTGCTGGAATTTCCGCGAACCGATATTGGACGTCATGACGATGATGGTATTCCTGAAGCTCACGGTACGGCCCTGCGAATCGGTAAGTCTGCCGTCGTCCAAAACCTGCAGGAGAATATTGAATACGTCGGGATGGGCCTTTTCGACTTCGTCGAATAGAATGACCGAATAGGGCTGACGCCGCACGGCTTCGGTGAGTTGCCCGCCCTCTTCGTATCCGATATACCCCGGAGGCGCGCCGATGAGGCGGGCCACCGCATGCTTTTCCATGTATTCGCTCATATC
>CAYNXV010000267.1:2083-3672 GCA_964401245.1 uncultured Bifidobacteriales bacterium
CTGAGTGAATCCAGCTCTTCGGGCATGGTATCCAATTGGGTTTTCACCATGGCCGCGGCCTCGTCGATAAGATCTATGGCCTTGTCCGGAAGAAAGCGGTCGGCGATATAGCGATGCGAAAGTTTGGCGGCCGCCACGATGGCATTGTCCTGGATGCGCACCCCGTGGTGGCGGTCGAACCTTTCCTTGATGCCGCGCAGGATGGAAACGGTGTCGGCGACGCTTGGCTCGTGCACATGCACGGGCTGAAAGCGCCGCTCCAGGGCCGCGTCCTTTTCGATGTTTTGCTTGTATTCGTTCAGGGTGGTGGCGCCGATGCAATGCAATTCACCGCGAGCCAATTTGGGCTTGAGCAAATTGCCCACGTCCATCGAACCTTCGGCCTTGCCGGCTCCGACTATATTGTGGATTTCATCGATGAAGAGCAGGGTGTTTCCCTTGTCTTTCTCCAATTCGTTCAATACCGCCTTGAGCCGCTCCTCGAATTCGCCGCGGTATTTGGCCCCGGCGATAAGGCTGCCCATGTCGAGGCTGTAAACCTTCTTCCCCTTCAAGGATTCGGGCACGTCTCCCCGCACGATGCGCTGGGCCAAGCCTTCGACAATGGCCGTTTTCCCCACGCCCGGCTCTCCCACCAGCACGGGATTGTTTTTGGTTTTACGCGAGAGAATCCGGATTACGCGCCGGATTTCCTCCTCGCGCCCGATAACGGGGTCGAGCTTCCCTTCGCGGGCCTGGGCCACCAGTTCGGTACCGTATTTTTCCAGGACGCGGTATTCGTTCTCGGCATTGGCGCTATGCGCCGCGCCTGGCCCCCGACCTTCTCCCGACTCTCTATTTTTCATGATGGATTCCTTCAATTTTGCGGATTGTACCTGGTGTTTCGCGAATACGGACTTCAAGTCGAACATTTCCGACTTTTCCGTCAGGGCCAGGAGCATGTGCTCGACCGTGACGAAGCTGTCCCCCATATCGGTGGCGATTTTTTTGGCGCCGCGCAGCACCCGATGCAAATCGGACGCGACCAAATCCTCCGCCTGGTTTTCCTGGGCCTTGGGAAGCTTGGCCACCGCGCTTTCCAAATCCGCGGATAAGGCGTCGGCATGAATGCCCGCCCCGGAAAGAATGGGCTCGGTAAAATCCAAAGCGCCTTGCAGAATTCCGGCGGCCAAGTGCAGCGAGGTCAATTCGAGACTTCCGTGGGAAGATTTGATTTCCTGCGCCTTTTGTAAACTCAGTTGGGCCAAATGGGTAAAATCATTCATGGTCTACTCCCAAAGCAAAGCCGGTGCCCGAATTCGGAGTTTCGAAAATCGGCGCTATTCTTTAAAAAACGAGCCTTTGGGGACAGAAAAGCAAGCGCCCCATGATTAGGAGACACGATTGGAACTTTTTCGTTTCAGAATGGAACGGACCCTCGCAATGCCGATGGCCTTTTCGACAAGTCTTTTGCGAATTTGTCGAGAGGTAGACTAAAACCTTTGTCCGGAAAGAACTGCCGGGCAACTGCCGAGCCACAGCCAAAAAGGGAAACCTTTGCCTCGCAAACCCATGGAGATGCGGTTTTTCAGCTAAAACAGCGGACAATC
>CAYNXV010000268.1:0-3619 GCA_964401245.1 uncultured Bifidobacteriales bacterium
AGAGCGGAAAGCAGCCCGCGGAAGAAAAGCGCAAGCGTTACGCGCAAATGATAGGCGAAGAAAGCATGCGTCTCCACGGAATGATCGAAGACATCCTCAATTTCACCCGGCTCGAAGAAAAGCGGGCGCAGTGGAGTTTCGGCGATGTGAATCTCACCACCCTGGTGCGCGAGGTGGCGGGTTTGATGACCGGCGGTTTCGAAAAGGCCGGCATAAGGCTCGAACTCCGTCTCGACTCGGATGCGACGGTATCGGGAGACAGGGACGCGTTGCGTTCGGTAATCCAAAACCTCCTGGAAAACGCCCTCAAGTATTCCCGCTCTACCGGCACGGTAATCGTGCGCCTGCAAAACCGGGTCGAAGAGGTGATTCTCAGCGTCAAGGATCAGGGAATCGGAATATCCGGCGCCGATGAAAAGCATATATTCGACAAGTTCTACCGCGGCGGCGATGAAATGACCCGCAAAACGAAAGGCAGCGGATTGGGGTTGGCCATAGTCAAGCAGATACTCGACGCTCACTACGCGGAAATCAAGGTGAACAGCAAGTTGAACGAAGGCACCGAGATGATCATCACATTCGGCAAGGGAAAGAGGAAAAGTGCATAGGATTCTGGTAGTCGAAGACGAAGAGACCATAAGATTGGGCTTGGTGGACTTGCTGGAAATGGAAGGTTTCCAGGTGGAAACGGCGGCGGACGGCGAATTGGGAATAGCCAAAGTGGATGAATGGTCGCCCGAGTTGGTCATTCTCGATCTCATGCTTCCGAAAAAAAGCGGTTACGAAGTCTGCCGGTATATCCGGAAGGAGCATCCTCAGGTGTTCATTCTCATGCTCACCGCGAAAACGGAAGAGATAAACAAAATCGCCGGTCTGGAAATGGGAGCCGACGATTACGTGACCAAGCCTTTCAGCGTTTTCGAGCTTATGGCCCGGGTCAAAAGCATGCTCCGTCGCGTGGTCGACAGAGGGCCGGCGGCTCCACCGGCCGATATCATGGAATTCGACGGAATCCGCCTGGATTTCAAGCGCTATGAGGCCGAAAAAATGGGGCAACCTCTCGATTTGACCCCAAAGGAATACCAAATCATGCGGTATTTCAATCAACATAAGGGCGAGGTGGTTTCGCGCGAAGACTTGCTCCAGAATATCTGGGGTTATTCCGTCGACAACATGCCCACCACCCGCACGGTCGACAATCAAATCGTAAAATTAAGGCAGAAAATCGAACTGGACATCGCCAACCCCGCCATAATCAAAAGCGTAAGGGGTGTGGGTTATAAATTCGATCCACCCGCATGAATATTTTTACAACCTATGGCATATGGGCGCGACTCCTTCTGCCGGCATTGGCAATGGCGGCGATGCAAGCATGGGCGCAACCCCCATCCCCCGGCAAACATTCCCATTTGCAGGCGCTTGAAAAGGCGCGATATCTGTGTGATATCGAGGCCGATTTCCCCGCCGCCGAATCCCTGCTTGGCAGGGTGCTGGAGGAGGCCCATGACGAAGAAATGCAGGGCAGGGCGAGATTTTTACTGGGATACGTCAGTGAAATGCTCATGCGTTCCGATGATCCGCTCAAGCATTATTCCGAAGCATTGAAATTACCGGGCCTCCTGCATGGAGAAAAAAATCTTCTCCATCGTCGTCTACTTGCCTTGGATCCCTCGGTGCTGGTTCCGGCCTCCCTCGACCGTTCGTCGCCTCCCGGTGCGCCCAAGGTTTTTCCTTATGACCGAAGCGGAGAGCGGTACTTCGGGCTGTTTTTTCCCGAAGGGAGCCATCGGAATGACGGAAAAAGGCAGGAAATCCATTCCGGCAACAAATACGCATGGCAGAATTCGGCGGGAGAGCTCCAAGCCGCTCCGCTTTCGCTTCAACCCGGAGAAGAACTTTTGGATGTCGCTCATGATTTGCACTTGGCATGGAGCCCTGCCGAAAGAGTAATCCGGTTACGCTCCCTCGATTCCTCCCGGAATCGACAATGGGACGTAGCTTCCGATAAGCTCGAGCAGGCGAAAATCATCGACAGCCAAGAAGGGTCGGTGCTGCTGGTTTTCGCCTCCCATCTGGAGTACCACCACAGTCGCCTTTCCGCCTGGATTCAGCCCCTGAATACGCCGGGCTGCGTTTGGCATACCCTGTCAAAAGGTCCGACCAAGGGCTTGTTGCAATGCCCCGAAGGGCGTTTGCATCTCGTGGATCCCTCACGAAGGGAAATCAATCAGCTCGCGGGCGTCCAGTCCCATTTCCTGTCTCTTACGGTACAAGACGGGGTACTCGCCCTCAAGTATCCCGACCGCCTTGAAATTCGCCGTAAAAAGTCCTTTGCGGAAATCGCCTGGACTTTGCCCTCCGCCATGCAGGAGCGGTTTTATCCCGCCGCCGAAATGGTTTACCTGTTGACGCCACAGGGCGTGGTAAAAGCCTATGACCCATCCACGGGGGAGCTGGATTGGCAGAAGGACTTGCAAGCCCGCTCCTTGCATCCGCACGGAAGCACATTATTGGTCGAAACCTTTTCGAAAACCTTGCAATCCGTCGACGACTCGGGACGGATTCTATGGGAGTATGAACTCGGCTGGGACGATGAATTCACCGTGCTCCCCGCCAAATCCCATGTGGCCGTGCAATTCCATAATGGAAAAAGGGTAAGGTTGAACCCGGATTTGATGCGGATTTCGTCCACTTCTCCGGACATGCATTTTCGCCGTCTCCATGACCACCTCGCCCGCAGGAATTGGCGTGACGGTTTGCAGGAGGTGGACCGCCTCCTCAACCTGGAACCCGGAAACGGGGAAGCGTGGAGGCTCAGATACCAAATCCAGGAGATGTCCGGCATTACCGGTCCGGATGCCGTGCGCAGCCTCGTCCAGGCCTCACGCTCCAAACTCACTCCGGCCTGGACTTCCGAGGGAATGCTTCACAAGCTGGGGAGCCGGCTCGGGGCGGCTTGGATTTGGAAAAGGCAAACCGGTCCCGAAGCGCACCCGGAATTGATCGATGGAACAGGGGGGGTACTCTATTTGGAGAACGACACCCGCACCCTGGTTCTGCTCAACAAAACCCGCGGCGATATGCGCGGCGCCTTCCATTTTTCCGAAGATCTCGACTTGAAAATAGCCCTTTTTCGAGGGGACACCTTGTGTGTCAGCAGCCCATCCCGAATTTATTTCCTGAAACCGGGCGCCTATCCGGCCCAATCCGGACAAATTCCCCTTGATAACCCGGTTTGCCATAGCCAGGCTATTGGAGGGGGGGTGGTATTCAGCGATTGGCAAGGTGGACTCACCCGGGTAGACCTTTCGCGGAAAACCAATCTTTGGAACCGGAAGTTGGGTGAAAGCGGATTACTCATTGCGCCACCGCAAAAAGGCCTGCCCCTTGATGTCGTTGATATTACCGGCACTTATCATGCCGTAGATTCCCAAACAGGCCGGGTACTCTGGAGTATTCCATTGCCCGAAGGTACCCTCACCGAAATCCATGCCACCGCCGCTGCGGTTTATGTGGGATACAGCCACGGCACCATTGCCGCATTGGACAAAAATCGACGCAGGATAATCTGGACCCGTGAATTCGGAGAACAGATTCTGAGCCTCACCGGCAATGGTCA
>CAYNXV010000269.1:0-3604 GCA_964401245.1 uncultured Bifidobacteriales bacterium
TCATGCCCGAGTCGTCGGTGACATAAACAACCAAGCGGTTGAAAGCTTCCTCCACCCGCACGATTTCGGCGGTGAAGAGGGCATCCTCCCCTACCCTCAGCTCTTCGATACGTTTGAGGCGGGTGCGATCCAGATATTTGCGCGGCAGGTAATACACCAATTCGCGCAGGGTATGAATGCCTGCGTCCTCCAATACCTTGCGGCGTTTGGGGCCTACTCCGGTGAGTTTGTTGAATTCGGACATGGGAGAATTTTACTTGCACATAAATACATTCAAAATATTGGGCAGTATTACCGCCCACGGTAAAAATGAGTTCTACCGAAAAATGTAAATGACAAGTCGCCCTATTCCCATTTCTATTTGGGGAATAAATGACAGCAAGAACCCGGTTCCGTATTCATACTCAGCATTTCCCTTGAATAACGCCGGGAATTGCGCTATCGAATAATAGTAATCCGGTGTTGTGCTGGACCTGCAGTACTTTCGCGAAAAAGAAGGGCCCCTGGAAAACAAATACGGGGTAGAGTCTTGGGCATCGCAGTTAATTACCCCTTCCAGTATTATAAATACCTCAAAGCGGCGGACTTCCCCTTCATAGGGATACATGGGTCTTCTTGAATTGTGTCGAACCAAATCCGATGGTACTGAGTATAACCCTCCTTCCGGAGTAATGAGACTGTCATTCAAAAATCCGGTTGTAACTGCAAGCAGATCTATCGATATGGAATCCAAAATTTCCGATTCAGAAACTCCGATTGATTTTTCGCCTATACCTTGTTCACATCCCCATATGCAAAGAACCAGGAAAAAATACAAACCCTTCAGAAGTCTGCTTTCAGATATAAACTTTATGTTTCCAAAGCGCATTTTCGAACTACCCAATCTATCGATAGATATAAATTTTCTGCTGCCCGATGCGCTGATAATCGTCGCCCAATCTTATGATAAATCCCTTTCCAGGATAAAAGGAGACGCGTTGCTCAGCAGAGACCCACACCTGTTTCTGGAAATCGCTGAAAACTTCGTTACAGCGTACCCGATTAATTCCATTTGTTCGAGGATCCAAATAGGTGAAAAGTGAAGCGGAAGAATCATATTGATTCCATGGGTCACATTTGAAATTTCCGGTAATTCTGGCGAATTCACGGAAATATTCCACATCATCCAAATAAGGCACCAGGATAACGCTACGTGGCCCATTCGTATCCCTTTCGAATTCAGCGGGATTCATCCGAGTTCGACCATACTCATAAATTGTATCCGCGTTATTAATAAAAATAGCAGCCGCAAGCAATTCAATGATGACCGAATCGTTTGGAAGCCTGTCTCTTTCTTCTGGTTGGGCATTCCCTATTGAATTGCCATCGTCACATCCCAACAATAGAACCAGCGATGCAGCGACAAAAGCACTTTGTATAAGCATACCCGCTCGCTTTCCCATATTTATTCTCAACCACACCCTTTCATTTTAATGGAGAATGAAAATTTTTAGAGTTCCCGTATAACTTCTCCAATTAGGCAAGAAAAAACCGAACCCTTCTACATACCGGGCCGGGTAGGTACTTATAGATGGGTAACTGGTATAAGGGTAATAGGGGTAATGGTACGTTTTACAGAGGTGCCGCGGGATTTCAACACCATGATCGCTAACAATAATGGAAAAAAGGAACTCATCGTTAGGCTCCTTGGCTTGAGGTGCACAAAATATTTCAGCCTCAATAGTTGCAAATGCGAGAAATTTAGATCCGTCACCAGAATACGGTACACCCACCATCCGGATAGCCAAGTCACCCTCGTATAGATTCACCCACTCCATGGGCTTCAATAGCTGGCGCCCACTTTCCGAAATTGAATCTGAATTCGAGGCGATATAGGCAAGCGTGAACAAATCAACCACAATCGAATCAGCTACATCTTGATAAACAATTATTGGTTCGGATTGTTGAACTTCGGAAGTGTTTTCCATGCAGCCAAAGAAAACCCATAATGACAGGAATATGAACGCTGGGGGTGACGAATTCCTTTGGAATATTTGCATAACGGTTCCAGAATCAACCTAAAAATAGACGAGAAATGCAAGTATTTATTAGTGTCATTGGATGATATAAATGGGGAATTTGCCTATACAGAATATTGGTAACCTAGTTGAAACAGAAGGGGAAGGACTGGGCTTTTAGCTTATCGTGGATCACAATTAAAAAAGGTAGAATGCTGTTTAATTTTCGGCTACACCGCCCCATCCATGTGAGGGCCTGTGCCACAATACTTACCTAAAACGGTTTAAGTGGAAAGGAGGGGCTACCCGCCGTACTTCTGAATAAAACGGCGGCAAGCTTTGGCAACAGCCTCCCTCACTTGGCCCTCATATTCCTCGGCCTCGGCGTCCTTTTCCTCTAGTACTGCTTCGCTCCAATTTTTCCTGGCGTCCCCTATAGGAAAAGTGTCTGTTTCAGACTCCACTCCCTTAAAAACCAGAAACTCCTCGTCATTGGAATTTCCAATTTCATTTTGGAGGGATACCAGTTTGCGAACGCCTTCTATAAGGCCAATCTGACCATCCAATATTTTCGAGGCAATTTCTACGGCCTTAATCCGCTGGCGTGCCACATACTCTTCATGCGTCATATTGGTCCCTCAAATCAATATCCCAACAGTTTTGTCTTAAACTCTACTCGGTTCCCGGTTACCGAATTCTGATACCAGTGAGTTTCAAAACGGAGCCCGTCAGCAGAACGATAAGGAGAGCTGGACATCTTAGCCCAATCCGAGGCTTTGCCGCCGTAATCTTTTGCAAGCCGACCAGCATGGTTAAGTGTTTTCCCGGTCCCTGCACCTATAATGGGAACGCCCTTCTCAGCCATTTGAGCCCCACTGGCCAATTGTCTGCCAAGATTTAAACGATTTACTGCGCTGCTTGCTGGCCCTATACCCCTTGCGGCGCCCGTACTCAGCCGTAGGCCCGACATTCCGATGGGCATGGCCGCAGTTAACATCAACTCACTTGGGGTGGTCGGAAAAAATCCCGCAGTCAAAGAGATTCCCATACCTGCTAAGTATTTACCTGGGTGCTTGAAAAGTTTAAAGGATTCACCCGGAATGTACGTGCCGCCTCCTTCCTGCATCAGAGAATTACCCAAACTCCGGAAGGAATTCACTGCATTGACGTAAGTGTCTATTATGCCAGACTCTCCTTTTCCCGCAGAAAATTCTGAATCCAACCCAGGAGGCGAAGCTGGGTCGTTTGAGCCTTCTGCACCTGAGTTGCCGGAGCTAGGTGAACCCGTCGATTGCGTCGACCCGGATGAATTTGAAGCGGTTTCGCCGCTGCTTGCAGAAGTGGCGGCATTGCTATTGCTTCCGGGCGCATCATTACTGCTTGCCGAGGCGGAGGTACTACTCCCTGGGGTAGTACTACTGGAACTAGCATCGTTCGTGACACTTATTCTGCTAACAGAAACCTGACCACCACCTCCCTCTGAACTTGGTGGAACGGCAGAAAGATAAGACTCCGTTCCGGTACCATAAATGTACAAGTCTGAAAACATTCCGGTAGGATCTGTAAGATTTACAGGATCGCCACCCACATAGGAAAAGGGGTTGAAG
>CAYNXV010000270.1:0-3599 GCA_964401245.1 uncultured Bifidobacteriales bacterium
GCGCATTCTGACGGAAGGCTCCATCGAAACCGTTCAGGAGAATCCCGAAGTGATTGCCCGGTATCTGGGTCGCTCAGCGCGAGCGGAATCGGGCACCCCGGAACCCAAAAAAGTTTAAAGAAGGTTTGTTACCATGCTGCAAATCGAAAACGTGGACGCTTATTATGGGCAAAGCCGCATCCTTCGGGAAATCAATCTGAGTTTCTCCCCGGGAACGATTTCGGCCATCATGGGCCGCAACGGTGTGGGAAAAACCACTTTGCTGAAAACGATTATGGGACTGCTTCCCGCACGCAAAGGCCGTATTCTCCTGAACGGAAAAGACATCACCTCGCTCACTCCCGACAAACGCGCCAAGTTGGGTCTCGCCTACGTACCTCAAGGCCGGGAAATATTCCCCAAACTGACCATCTTCGAAAACCTGCAACTGGGATTGCAGGCACGCACCGACGGACTCAAAAAAGTTCCCGAAGACGAGGTTTACGATCTCTTTCCTTTTTTGGGGACGATGAAGCGGCGTCTGGGAGGAAATTTGAGCGGAGGCCAGCAACAACAATTGGCTTTGGCCCGCGCCCTATTGGGTGACCCCAAGGTATTGCTTTTGGACGAACCCACCGAAGGCATTCAACCTTCCATCATTTGGGAGATAGAAAGCGTTTTACGGAAGTTGAAAGACAGAGGCGATCTGGCCATTCTATTGGTGGAGCAGTTCTTTGAATTCGCCAAATCCCTTGGTGATGGATTCCACATCATGGATAGGGGCGCTGTCATTCTCAGCGGCGCCACATCCGAACTCACCCCCGAACAGGTCAAGCAACACCTCGCCTTTTAAGCCACGGCCCGGCAGTGGGCCCCTTGAATCCACTTCGCTCCTTTCCCGCCCCTACCCTACTCTTCGCCAGTAAATTTTGTCAGCCCCTGACAATTATTGTCAGCCCAAACTTGACATTTTCTGCAAATAGTGACAATTCAAGCTGAAAAACCTCTTGTGAGAGCCGATTTTTACCAATTCCCCCGCCTGGGATTGTTGGCATAAACGATGCTTTGACTGGATGCAGATGCAATAGGTGACCCCGTGGGGGATCACGAAAGACAAGTCATCAGAAAAGGATGCGATATGCGGAAAAGAAATAGTCAATTTGTCTTCAAGCTCCCCATGGTAGGAGCCATACTGCTGGCCTCTCCGGCATTGTTCGGAGGCGGGGCGTTCGCCCAGGAAGCCGAAGCCGCGGCAGGAATCAGCGTGGAACTATTCACCGCCAACAACATCTGGATGATGCTGGCGGCTGCTCTGGTCTTCGTCATGCACCTGGGATTCGCCTCGCTCGAATCGGGACTCACACAGGCCAAGAACACTACGAACATTCTGTTCAAGAATACCCTCATTCCCTGCATAGGCATTCTGACCTATGCCCTGGTCGGGTTCAATCTCATGTATCCCGGTTTCGCGGAAGATTCGCTGGGTTGGCTGGGCTTCGCCGGTTTCGGAGTCGCCACCGACGAGGCGGGACTCACCTCCGCATACAGCGAAGGCTACACCTACTGGACGGATTTTCTGTTCCAGGCCATGTTCGCGGCTACCGCGGCCACCATCGTTTCCGGTGCCGTCGCCGAGCGCATCAAGCTGGGTTCCTTCCTGGTTTTCTCCACCATCTTCGTAGCCTTCGTTTATCCGGTACTCGGATCGTGGAAATGGGGCGCGGGATGGCTCGATCGCATGGGCTTCTACGACTTCGCCGGATCCACCTTGGTCCACTCCGTAGGCGGATGGGGCGCATTGGCCGGAGTGTTACTCCTGGGGCCCCGCCTCGGAAAATACGTTAACGGCAAGGTTCGCCCCATTCCCGGACATAGCATGCCCCTGGCAACCATAGGCGTATTTCTCCTGTGGCTCGGATGGTTCGGATTCAACGGCGGCTCTGTACTGAGCGCCGATCCCGGCTTGACTTCGCTGGTGCTGGTGACGACCTCGTTAGCTGCTTCTGCAGGCGCTGTGGGAGCCATGTTCACCTTGATGATAACCTCGAGAAAGCCCGACCTCACTATGATCCTCAACGGGGTGCTTGCCGGTCTGGTGGGCATCACGGCCGGAGCCGATTTGATGTCGATGTGGTCTTCCATCGTCATCGGCCTTATTGCCGGAGCCATCGTGGTGTTCTCCGTGATCTTCATCGACCGCATCCGCCTCGACGACCCGGTAGGCGCCATTTCGGTTCACCTCGTCTGCGGCATCTGGGGCACCTTGGCCGTGGGAATTTTCGGAGCCAAGGCGGGCTTGGCCCAGCTGGGAATCCAGGCGGTGGGCGTATTGGCCTACGGCGTGGCCGCCTTCGTCTGCGCCCTGATCATCTTTCTGGCCGTAAAAGCCGTCATGGGGCTGCGCGTCAGCCCCGAAGAGGAAATGGAAGGACTGGACATGGGAGAACACGGAATGTCGGCTTACTCCGACTTTACCATCTCCGTTACCAAGGGATAATCCGAATTTTCCATATAAATCCGAGAGGGTGGAAGTTTCCTTCCACCCTCTTTTTCCGTTTTTACTAAGTACCATACAGGTTACGTTATCTCCGTGTTACTTTGACACTTTGATACCTTTCCGGACAATACTACTTTTCTCCCGCATCACTGGAAAAAGTTGTCACGAAAGGGTCGACACATGTTTCTCAATCGCAACGCATCGAAAACCGTCTCCGCCATCGCGCTCCTGGTTCTGGCCGGAGGCGTGCAATTGTCCGGAGCCCAGGAAGGCGACGCCGTATCGGCCATCGATACGGGCGACAACGCCTGGATGATGATGAGCGCCGCCCTGGTACTGCTCATGACCGCGCCCGGCTTGGCGCTATTCTACGGCGGCCTGTCGCGGCGGAAGAACGTGCTGGCCACCATGATGTACAGCTATTCGGCCATGGGCATCGTCTCCATTCTCTGGGCCGCGTTCGGCTACAGTATGGCATTCGCCGAGGGCAATTCCTTTTTCGGCAACCCCCTCACCTACTTTTTCCTGAAGGGCGTGGGGGGAGATCCCAATCCGACATACGCCGCCACCATTCCTCAGCAGACCTTCATGCTGTTCCAACTCATGTTCGCCATCATCACCCCCGCCCTCATCAGCGGAGCGTTCGCGGAACGCATGAAATACGGAGCCTTCGTCCTGTTCACCATACTCTGGTCCACCTTCATCTATTTCCCCCTCGCCCATATGGTCTGGGGAGCGGGCGGACTTTTCAATTGGGTGGACGGCGCGACCATTCCCGCCTTGGATTTCGCCGGCGGCACCGTGGTACATATCAGCTCCGGCGTATCCGCCCTTGTCTGCGCCCTGGTTATCGGAAAACGGCTGGGTTATCCGGCCGAAGCCATGCTGCCCCACAACATCGTCTTCAGCCTGATAGGCGCGGGCCTACTCTGGGTAGGCTGGTTCGGTTTCAACGCGGGTAGCGCCCTCGGCGCCGGCGCCTTGGCCTCCAGCGCCTTCGCGGCCACCCATTTCGCCTCGGCCGCCGCCGCTGTGGGATGGATGCTGGCGGAAAAATTCATCAATGGCAAGGCCACGGTATTGGGTGCGGCTTCCGGCATGGTCGCCGGCCTGGTCGCCATCA
>CAYNXV010000271.1:0-3583 GCA_964401245.1 uncultured Bifidobacteriales bacterium
ACCTGCCAACGGGTCCAGGGATTGAGCCATACGTTGGCGCCCACAGTAGCGGCCCAAAGGGCGGGCCCGGAAAAGGCCTCCGTGTCGGGCCTTTCCAATTGCGCGTATTCGGCTTTCACTATGGGCTGTACTCCTCGCGTCTTTTCATCTCCGCACAGCCACCATCCTCCCAGGAGGTAACCGCCGTGGAACCGCGTTCCGGCATCGGAAAAATCCGCCAGCAGCCATTCGCTTTCGACCAGCCACCTGGCGCGCACATAGTGTATATCGGCGTTGTAGGCGAAGCGGTCGCCTTCCACTCCTTCCGACACATAGGATCCTCCCGATAGGCTTCCCAGGCGCAGGGTTTGCGCGGGCTGGCGATCGTAGGATACCGCGCCCCCCACTGTGAGGCCTTCCGTGGGATTAATATCAACGCGGGCCACTATGTCCTTGTAGGCGTTGTTATCCCGTGCGTTACCCCCGAAAGAGGCGCCGGAGGGATTGACCGAAGCGCTCGCATTGCCGTTGAAAACCGCGAGGGAGTACTTGGCGAATTTGGAGGGTCCGAAAAATCCCCAGAGCATCAGGCCAAGTTGGGTGTCTGTGGCGGGGAGACCGAACAGGGAATTGATGGCGATATAGCGCTCGACTGTCAGCAGGGCCCGCGAAGAGCGCAGGTCCACGGTGCTGAAAGGCGAGACGTATTTGCCCGCGCGGACATGGTGCAAACCTTTGATATAAGCCACCTGGGTCCAGGCCTCCACCAGCGAAGTGCCTCCCAAGGGGGCGCCGTCATATTCCAGGAAAAGCTGGGTGCGGCCGTCATAGTCGAAATGGAAATCGATGCGCGCGCGCCGCATGCGGAAGTCCGCGTATTTCCAAGATTGGCTTTCGGCGTTGTCTTTGACGGTGGCGGTCAAGGTGGGTTGCGCGTAACCGTAGAGTTTGAAATGCGCCTTGGCGTCTTCGCTTTTTACGAATATGCCTCCTCCTCCGGGATGCACCCCCACTTCGGCGGCCCCGACCAGGGCGACGGCACCCAACACGGCAGGAATGGCGAAGGAAAACAATCGAATCGGGAATTTTGCCATGGGTAAGTCATTCTCCTGGACGAGGTTGCAACAGTCGGAAATTACGACATCCAATGCTAATAATTTTCCCCTTGAGGGCATACTCACGAAAGCTCATTAACCCGCGAATGACCCCTTTGTCTGCCGTCACCGGGATATGTTTCATTTTCGGATTGCCTTTTGAACGGATTTGAACCCGAACACCCCGATGAAACCGGGTTAATTGGCCGGATAAATGCCCATTTGGGTTGCGATTGGCTATTTTTTGACTTTATCATTACCAACCAAGGATTCCGTATGCCCAATCGCCGCCCCGCCATTTGCCCCGATGACCGCATACCCATGCGCACCGTCAGCCAGCCCGATATCGTCTATGACGAATGCGAAAAATGCGGCGGATTGTATTTCGAGCAGGGCGAACTCAATCAGCTCATCACCAGCGTTTCGGGCGACGTGGAAAAATCCAGCCTTATCGATGTGAATCCCGTGGTGGATAATCATCCCGTCCGCGCCTGCCCCGTCGCCCCCGACCACAAGATGAAAAAAATCGAATTTCTGGTGCATACCGGCATCGTCCTGGATTATTGCGAAAGCTGCCGGGGATTCTTCCTCGACAAGGGCGAACTGGAAAAGGCCAACGAATCGCTGGAAGACGCCGCCCTGGGCCGCGAGCCCGAAGAGTTTCGCAAAACCCTGGATGGATTTCTGGTGGTGGGTAAATTCAACCGGGGAGTATCGGCCGCCCAGGCCGCCAGCGTGCTCGGCCAGGAATTCGCCGTCCCCGTCAAATACATCTCCATCGGCGTCTATTTTCCCAAGCCCCTGGAGCTGGGTCTGGTGGTGACACGGGAGACCTTCGCCCATCGCCTCGGGCGCTTTTTCGGATTGCGGTCCGGTGATTTACGCACCGGCGATTCCGCCTTCGATGATGCCTTTCTGGTCAAGGCGAATCAAGGCGAACGGGCCCTCAAGGCCTTGAACCCCGACGTCCGCAACCGTCTTACGGATTTCCTGCGCCGCGAGAATTCCGTTCTGCAACCGGACGGATCCGAATTGACGGTGAACGATAGGGGAATCTTCTATAGCGAAGGGCCTTATAGCGATGAGATGCCCGTGAAGCTCGAAGCCCAATCCGAAGCCGTGGTCTCCGCGCTGTTGGAGACGGCGAAGCGCCTGCGGAATTCGCTATGACCTCCGCCGATCGCCTGCGCTCCTTCCGGGATCGCCTGCATTTGAGCGTCGAGGAGGTGGCGGCGCAAATCGGCGTCGACGCGACCTGGTACGAAGATATCGAAGCGGATTCCGATCTTCTGGAGGAAACCCTCGATTTCGAGCAATTGAAAAAACTTGCCGTCGTGCTGGAAATCTCCTTTACCACTCTGCTTACGGGTGAGCCGCCGGGTACGCCCGAACCGTCCTTTTCGCTGACCGAATTGCGCGCCAAGGTCAACCGGCATCTGGGAGAGGATGCGCAGGCCCGTGACGAATTGGAAGAGCGTATCGGGTGGGACTTGACGGCCTTCCTGCGCGATGCCGAAGAAGGTTGGGGCTACAAGGCCGGATTCTTCCGGGACTTGTGCTCCGCCATCGGACTCGATTGGAAGCATCTTCTCCGCCGTTACGATTGAGCGAATTTTCCTCTGGCCTTCTCCCATCCCAATAATCCTGTTTTAAGGGTAGAGGGGGATGGCCATATGAATTTACCACAACTGCAACTTACCCATGAATTCGTTCCCCTGCCTGCGGCGCTTTATGCGACGGACAACCGGAAACCGTTTCAGGAATGCGTGGTCTGCCAACGTTATCTTTTGTTCGCAGGCACCCAGTACCTGATAGAAAAGGCCTTGCGCGGGTCCGAGGTGGTATTCGAATACGCCATCTGCACCCGGTGCTTCTCGGAGGTGGCCGCGGGATTTTCGGAGGACTCGCGCCGCAAGGTGGACGAATATTACGCCGAACGGGTCGATTTGGTGGGAAGAAGACGCTTCCTGATGCACCGGTATCCGCTGGATTTGGACGAATGGCTTTCCCAATGCCTCGTCACCGGCCTGCCCCGGCAAACCTATTCGGAATACAATATCGTGGCCGAATGCGATGGGAAGAACCTTCTGTTCGCCTATTCGCCCTTTTTACTCTCCGGAGACGCTCTTGAAGAGATTTACGACCTGCTTTCGGAGCAAACCCGCGAAGAATTGGGCGGATTCATGGAACGGTATTTAGGATTACCGCCCGAATCTGTGGAAAACACCCCTCCCCGGTTTTTGGCGAGCTGATTCGAGTAAAACCTGCCCTTCTCTGCCCGCGCGGGGAAAATTTTGCTTATCGGAGGCGTCCTTCATGGGGAAGTTGAAGTCCAGCTTCACCAAGAACTTCCCATTTTCGGCGCGATTTCACCGATTCCCACCCTTCTGAAAATTTTGGCCCGTCCCTTGCTTCACTCCATTATCCGGTTCGATAGCGATATCGCTAAGGGAGGAGCCTATGATTGTCGATACAATGGAAGAAGTTCTTAAAGAAGAAGACCATCTCGT
>CAYNXV010000272.1:0-3555 GCA_964401245.1 uncultured Bifidobacteriales bacterium
CCGCAATTCACTGACCTCCGTGGAAGGCGTATCGGAAGTGGCGTCCATCGGCGGTTTCGTCAAGGAATACCAGGTCGATCTCGATCCGGTTGCCATGAAGGCCCATGGCGTTGGAAGCATGCAAGTGGTTGAAGCCTTGAGGAGCAGCACTCAGGATGTGGGCGCGAATACCGTCGAAATCAATATGGCGGAATATCTGGTAAGGGGATTGGGGTATATCAAATCCCTGGAGGAAATCGAGCAGACGGTGGTGAAACTGGCGAATAATGTCCCCATTCGCATCCGGGATATTTCCATGGTGAATATCGGTCCCGCTCCCCGCGGGCATAACGGATTTTTGGATAAGGGGGGAGTGGAAGCGGTGGGAGGCGTGGTGGTCGCCCGCTATGGAGACAACCCTTTGAAGGTTATCCGGCAGATAAAGGAAAGGATAGAACAAGTCAGTCCGGGGCTTCCTTCCAAAACCCTGCAAGATGGACGAGTCTCGCAGGTAACCCTGGTTCCGTTTTACGATCGTTCCCTGCTCATCCAGGAAACCCTGGGCACTTTATACGAAGCCATCACCCTGCAAATCCTCATCGTCATCATCGTCATCATCGCCATGGTTATGCATTTGCGGGCCTCGCTGATGATCTCGGCCCTCCTGCCCATCGCGGTGCTGATGAGTTTCATCATGATGAAATATTTCCATGTCGACGCCAACATCGTGGCGCTTTCCGGTATCGCCATTGCCATAGGAACCATGGTGGATTTGGGGATAATCCTGAGCGAAAATATTCTGCGCCACCAAAAGGAAGCCCCGGCCAATCAGTCTATGCTGACTACCGTTTATCTGGCTTCCGCGGAAGTGTCCAGCGCGATTTTGACGGCGGTATCCACCACCGTGGTGAGTTTTCTGCCGGTATTCACTTTGCAAGAAGCCGAAGGCAAATTGTTCGGGCCGCTGGCATATACCAAAACCTTTGGGCTGGTGGCGGCATTGATTGTCACGCTTACCCTGCTGCCGGCTTTTGCTCATATACTTTTTTCCCTTAAAGCACCCGAAAGAAAATGGGGACTTCGTCTCCAGGTATTGATGCTGATAGGGGGCGTGGTCGCCCTTTGGATTTCGCCTTGGGCCGGTATGACTTTACTCCTCTTGGGTATAACCGGCATAATGCGGAGAATTCCTCCGGAACGGATAAAAAACCCCGGGTTGCGCTCCCTACTTGCTTGGCACGGACGTCACCACCAAATAGTCATGGCGGCCATCATTGCCATATCGGTTTCCTGGCTGTTGGCGGGCGCATGGATGCCGTTGGGATTGAACAATTCCTTTGCAGCCAATTTCCTTTTCATCCTCGCTGTAATCGGCTTGGTAATCGGAACCTTTCGACTTTTTATCCGTTTCTATGCCGATATGCTTTCCTGGTGCCTGGAACATAAGGCTGCATTTCTGGCCGTCCCGGCGCTGCTAATCGTTCTGGGCCTCAATATGTGGTTGGGATTCGATAAGATATTCGGTCACTTAGCCCAAGGAATAGACAAGGCAGGGTGGAACTTACGCGCCACCGCGCCTTGGTCCTCGCTTGCCCACGCCTTTCCCGGCATGGGTAAGGAGTTCATGCCCGCCCTGGATGAAGGCTCGTTTCTGTTGATGCCTACTTCCATGCCCCATTCCGGAATGGAAGCGAACCTTCGTTATCTCAAACAGCTCGATATGCGGGTGCAAGCGATTCCCGAGGTCGAAACCGTGGTGGGCAAGGCGGGGCGGGTGGAAAGCGCGCTCGATCCGGCGCCCATTTCCATGTTCGAAAACATCATCTCCTACAAGAGCGAGTTTATCACCGATGAGAATGGATACCCCATCCGCTTTCGCGTCGATAAGGCCGGGGCGTTTGTCCGCGACGCCGAAGGAAACCTCATTCCGCATGGAAAGGGTAAACCGTTTCGGCAATGGCGCGAGCATATCCAATCGACCGACGATATTTGGAATGAAATCGTAGCCGCCACCGACGGCATACCCGGCTTAACCTCGGCGCCCAAATTGCATCCCATCGAAACGCGCCTGGTGATGTTGCAAACCGGCATGCGGGCTCCCATGGGAATCAAGGTTTACGGCCCCGATCTCGCATCTATCGAGGATTTCAGCCTTAAATTGGAGCGGATTCTCAAGGAAATTCCGTCGGTGAAACCGGAAGCGGTTTACGCCGATAGAAGCCTTGGTAAGCCCTATTTGGAAATCGATTTGAACCGGGAGGCGATGGCCCGTCATGGATTGGGCGTAGGCGAGGTGCAGCATTACATCGAGGTCGCCATCGGTGGCATGCCGCTTACCACGACAGTGGAAGGTCGCGAACGATTCAATATCCGCGCTCGATATGCGCGGGAGTATCGCGACGATCCCGAAGCCATCGAACGCATACTTATCTCCTCGCCTCTGGGAGCGCAGATTCCCCTGGGGGAGATTGCGGAGATTCGCTACCGGGCGGGGCCTATGATGATCCGGGGCGAGGACACTTTCCTGGTCGGGTACGTTCTCCTCGATAAGCAGGAAGGCTTTTCCGAAGTCACGGTGGTAGAAGACGCACAGCGTTTCCTTCGCGATAAAATAGCCGCGGGCGAACTTCAGGTTCCTGCGGGCGTCAGCTATCGATTTTCCGGTAGTTATGAAAACCAGGTTAGGGCCGAGAAGCGCCTGGCCTTCGTGATTCCCCTGGTCTTAGCCGTCATTTTTCTCATCCTGTATTTTCAATTCCAGTCGGCGGTCGTTTCGTTGATGGTATTCGCCTCCATCGGTATCGCCTTCGCGGGCGGTTTCGTGATGCTGTGGCTATACGGTCAACCCTGGTTTCTGGGTGGAGAGATTTTTGGCGTCGATATCCGGGAACTTTTCCGCATTCGGGCCTTCAATCTGAGCGTAGCGGTATGGGTGGGATTCATCGCCCTTTTCGGACTCGCTACGGACGATGGCGTCGTCATTGCCACCTATTTGAAGCAAAGCTTCGCCAGGCGGCGACCGGGCACAATTCCCGAAATTCGTGAAGCCGTTCTGGAAGCCGGATTGCGAAGGATTCGACCCTGCCTGATGACATCGGCAACCACCCTGCTGGCATTGTTGCCTGTATTGACGTCGCGGGGCAGAGGAGCGGATATCATGATTCCCATGGCCATTCCCGTTTTCGGGGGCATGGTATTTACCCTTATCACACTTTTTGTCGTGCCGGTTCTCTACTCAGCCTATGAAGAGTTTCGGGCGAAGAAAAAGGACTCCAACCTGCAGAAACGGAGGATTTCCGCATGAACCGTTTTTTTCGGAACAACGCTCTTATCCCGATTGTCATGATGGCAGTATGCCTGATTTTTGCAAGCGAGGCGAAAGGCCAATCGGTGGAGGAATACCGCGTTTTCGCGGCGGAAAACAATCCTGGCCTTAAGGCCAAATTCAACGCCTATTTGGCGGCGCTGGAAAAGATTCCCGAAATGGGAGGATTACCCGACCCGGAGGTTTCCTTCGGAATCTTCCTTCGTCCCATGGAACGCTATGCCGGCGATCAGGTAGGCAGTGTATCGCTT
>CAYNXV010000273.1:0-3513 GCA_964401245.1 uncultured Bifidobacteriales bacterium
TATCATGCGACTGGAGAGCGAAATGGGTTTCCGTACCCGGCTCAATAATCCTGTTTATAGTAAGGGCCGGAAAGTCAGGGCCGGCTTGGGAAACCGGGGCACAACCCTTGCTTAGGTTCTATCACAGGGCGCGAATTCAGGCCCTTCAAAGGAGAGTGAATCATGTTCGATTTCAACAAAAAGCCCAATACACCTTCCGAATCCAAATTGGAGGACATAAAACCCTCGGGGGACTTCGGCGATTACCCCGCCAAGCACTTGTTGGAAGTTCTGGAAAAGCGTAAAAAACATATCCAGGAAGCCCATGAGAGGGACGCCGCCCATTCCGTAGGTCTTGATTCGGAACAATGATAAGCTGATTCTCACATCCGAATCCGCTCGTCATCATGCGGATTAAAGGGAAAGTCGGTGGTGGGATAACTACATTTTCCATCACTTGCGCCCAGCGGATGCTCGCAAAGATTGAGAGAGACCATGAAAATTTTACTCGCCTACGACGGCTCACCATCCTCTAAAATCGCTTTGGCGGATTTAACGAGAGCTGGACTGCCGGCCCAAGCTGAAATCATCATCCTCACCTACGCCGATGTTTTCATTCCCCCACCTGCCGATAAGGAAACGGCATTCGTTTCTACTTATACGCGTCAATTGGCGGAAAAAGCGAAATTGAGAATGACGACGGTTTTGGCTGAAGCCAATCAAATCGTCCAGGAAGCCGAATCGTTCATCGCTCTGCATTTTCCGGGTTGGACCGTTACCAAGCGGGTAAAAGCGGATGTTCCGGCCTGGGGCATACTCAAAGAGGCGGATGCGTGGAAACCCGACTTGATCGTCCTGGGTTCGCATGGAAAAGGCGCATTGGGACGCATGACCCTGGGAAGCGTTTCCCATAAGGTATTGACACATGCCCCCTGTTCCGTGCGTATCGCACGAGGCTCCGATACTATTACCGGCATCCCTCTACGATTATTGGTGGGAGTGGACGGCTCCACCGATTCCCTGGAAACCGCCCGCCTGGTAGCCTCCCGGAATTGGCCCAAGGACGCCTCCGTACGTGTCGTGGCGGTGGCCGATTTGGACCTTCCCCACCCTTTACCGCTTTCGGATTCGGCTCCCCGGTGGATGAAAGAGAATGACCAGAACGATATGGATTGGTTGCAACGCATGGTCGAAACCCTGAGCGAACCCATGCGCCAAACGTTTACCCATGTCGCCGCGGAGGTGAAATCCGGGGATCCACGTCAGGTTCTTTTACACGAGGCGCAATCCTGGGGAGCCGACTGCGTATTCGTAGGCACCCGGGGACTGAGCGGCGTCGAGCGATTCTTTCTGGGAAGCGTTTCCCTGGCCTTGGCCATGCACGCCCCCTGTAGCGTCGAAGTCATCCGCTAGAGCGGCCCCTCGGGGCCCAACGACCCGTATTTCCCGTTTATCCCTTTTTGGAATTATCATGAAAGCAAACCTACCCGCCACTGCCATAACACCTTGGCATGCCATGACGGAAGCCGCGACGCTTCACGGATTGAATTCCGCCGCCGCCGGGCTGTCCGACCAGGAGGCGAAGCAACGACTCGCCCAGCATGGACCGAACCGGCTTCCCTCGAAGCCCCCTCCCACCCTGCTGATGATATTCTTGAGTCAATTCCGCAGTCCGCTCATCTATATTCTCCTGGCCGCAGCCGTCGTATCTTTGGCATTGAACGAAATCACCGACGCCGTTTTCATTCTGATAGTCATTTTACTCAATGCGACCATCGGCACCGGCCAGGAATGGAAGGCCGAGAAAAGCGCCTCCGCCCTGCAGCAGCTATTGCGGATTTCCGCGCGGGTGGTACGCGCAGGCCACGAAAAAAACATTCCCGCCGAAGAATTGGTGCCGGGCGACATCGTGCGATTGGAATCCGGCAACCGGGTGCCGGCCGACATCAGGCTTCTCCAATCGGCTAACCTGAGCATCGATGAATCCATTCTCACCGGCGAATCCGTCGCTTCGCAGAAAAACACCGAACCGGTGGTAGCGGAAAAAAGCTTGAGCGAGAGGCGTAACATGGCCTATGCCGGCACCACCGTGTCCATCGGCAGGGGCCGAGGCGTAGTGACAGCCACCGGCGGACAAACCGAAGTCGGCCACATCGCGAGCGCGGTAAGCGTGACGGCGGCCACCAAGACGCCCCTGGTGCAAAGGATGGAGAAATTCGCCGCGCAAATCAGCTATATCATCCTGGGCGCCTGCCTGTTGCTGGCGGCGATACTGCTGGCCCAGGGCAATTCCCTGCAAGACGTCTTTTTCATCTCGGTGGCCTTGGCGGTGGCCGCCATACCCGAAGGCCTTCCGGTGGCCTTGACCATAGTCCTATCCATCGCCTCGACGCGCATGTCGAAACGCAACGTGATTGTGCGCAGGCTTACCGCCGTCGAGAGCCTGGGAAGTTGCACGGTTATCGCCAGCGACAAAACCGGCACCCTTACCGTCAATCAGCAAACGGTCAAAATCATCCATCTGCCATCCGGAGAAAGTTACCGCGTTTCGGGAGAGGGCTATTCCGGAAGGGGGGAAGTCAGCGACTCGCAGGGAACCGGTATTTCTCCCGCTTCCCGCCTGCGCCTGGAAAGGCTGGCGCGAGCGGGCCTCATCTGCAATGAATCGGAATTGCGCTTCGAAGGCGACACCTGGGTGCACCAGGGCGATCCCATGGACGTGGCGCTGCTGGCCCTGGCATACAAGCTGGGACTCGACCCCGACTCCGAAAGCGCCGCGGTGGAAACCGTGGGGGAGATTCCCTTCGAATCCGAAATGAAATACTCGGCGCGATTCTTCCGCGATGCGCAAGGATTCCGCGTCGCCGTCAAGGGCGCCGAAGAAACGGTGGTGGGATTCTGCCGCGACATGCTCACCGACAAGGGTCTGGAAAAACTGGATCGCGATTTGATATCGGAGGTGGTGCAAGACCTGGCCGCCAACGGTTACCGGGTGCTGGCCATCGCCGACGGCGAATTCGACTGGGAACCGGGGAGCCAAGACCGCTTCGATGCCTCCTCGCTGAAAAATCTCACCTTATTGGGATTGGTGGCATTCATCGATCCCGTGAAACCCGAAGTGAAGGACGCCGTCGATAAATGCCGGACGGCGGGCGTAGCCGTTTCCATGGTCACGGGAGATCACCCGGTTACGGCCTTGGCCATCGCCCGGCAAATAGGGATTGCGGATTCCGATGAGCTGGTGGTTTCCGGCGACGACATGCAACCCCTGATTATGGTGAACGGACGCGCGACCCCCGCCAAGGTTTACGCGCGCGTCTCGCCCCTGCAAAAACAGCAAATCGTGGGCTCGCTCGTAGATGCCGGCCATTTCGTGGCGGTTACGGGCGACGGAGTCAACGACGCGCCGGCGCTCCGCAAAGCCAATATCGGCGTCGCCATGGGTTCGGGAACCGACGTGGCCAAGGATGTCGCTTCCATCATCGTTACCGACGATAATTTCACCTCCATCGTTTCGGGAATCGAAGAAGGCCG
>CAYNXV010000274.1:0-3503 GCA_964401245.1 uncultured Bifidobacteriales bacterium
AACATAATAGGCTGGACGATTCAGGAACCTGCAACGGGAGTGCGTTACATATTCGGTGGACTAACCGATGGTAGTGTACCTGGATTCCAGAGCCGTTCGAGGCGAAATCAATACTATGACCCGAATGTGGATTTATTGGCGAAATACGGTTCGCAGGAATTAACCTACAGGTGGGATCTCAGTATTTTGGAGGATGGTGCCGGAAAGAACAGGATTCTCTTTGAATACACACAGGAAATGGAAATGGTGGATGCAGCCCTTCCTCAATATGTCCGGGAGTCGCATCTTGCGAATATAAAAGTACTGGGTGAAAATGGAAAATTTGCGGAAAGGTACGAATTCATTTCGGGAGATCTGGACCCCAAGTTCTACGTACACCATCCCTTCTTCATTCCCAAACAATTCATTTCCGAAAAGAAATTCCTGCAAAGAATCAACGTCTATTTGGAAGGCTCCACATCACCTTCCTGGTTCTGTGATTTTACCTATGTATCCGTCGAGGAGGCACAAAACGCCGCCGGAGCAAAGAATCTTTTGAGTTCGGTTACTTTCAATTATTCCCACCTGAACTCGACCGTATCTCAGGACAAGTGGGATCTGGGATATGACGCCTCCGCAAACTGGATGCTGAGCAAATTGACTTCACCCGAGAAAGAAGAAATACGATTCCAGTACCAGGTCGGTCCTCAATCCCAGCAAATTCCCACGAAAGTGATGAAGGTCCAGCAGGGTTCGCAACTGGTCGACTTGGTGGCGAGACCCGGATCCGGAATTGACGGGATCCTTCCGCCCCGGCCTATCCCCAATTGCAATGAGCAGTTCTGCTTTGTCACCTACAGTGGGGGCATAGAAGGTATTCCGGGGAACTCCTTAGCTTTGGAAATTTACGAAAACAGAGGAAACCACTTTTCCAGTGAGCCGGTATTCAGGGGTACTTTCACTGCACCTGTCTACGACTATAACTTTGGAGGAGCCAAGCGCCTGGATTTCCCGCGTCTGGTAGTTATAAAGGATGGCTTCATCGTGTACACTCACAAGCAGAAGCAATTTTGGTCTTACACCTGGAATGGCGAAAATTTTGTGGCAAACACTCAAAGTATCAAGGGCGCTTTTACTGGTGCTGGCACTTGGTACCTGCCTTGCCACTCATGGGATCGGGTTTGTGGTATACAAGTCCATGCTGGCGATAATTTCTTCGTTGTTTCCACCGAAAAAGAGGGAACCGCCTATATCGATGTATTTACCCAGAGTGCGGTAAGCTCGGAATGGGAACGGATATTCAATACCGAGATTTTTTCCAGCGAAGCATTTATTGGATCCAGCGACTTCGTGGCCATGATCAGCGCCCGGGGAAATTTGTTTTCCATAGTCGACAGGAAAATTTCCACCAGTGTTTGTTGCGACGTCAGAAACAGTGATGTCGTTAATATATACTCCATCAATGAACTGGGAACGGGTTTGAACCTAATACATTCCTTGGAATCGCGATATCGAATTCTCGAGCCAGTACGGATTGCCAGAGACTATTGGGTTGTGAAACGGACCCGAGACCAAGATGCGAGCAAAAAGAGCATCGTTTCCGAGTACCTGGCGATCGGTATCGATGGCAAGGCTCATTCCCTTGGAATTATCTATGACTTCGAAAATCGCGGTATAAATAGCGAGTCTTATTCTTCATGGGATGCCTATGTCACGGTGCATGACGATTATTTCGTGTTTATTTATCATGCCACGCTGCAGAATCCAATATCCCACCTCAAGGTTTACTTCAAAAATAGGGTTGGCAATGCCATTTCCTTTACGGAGACTCCTATCCTGCTTTCCGGATTTCCTGACAACCGACAGGTCGATATGTTGGTCACTCCGAGTGACCATGGTTTCTTTACCGCTGAACTTGTGGAAGGGACGCTGGAGAATCATGAAGCTTTTTTTCCTTGGGGTGGTCATATTTATTACGAGCAGCCCTCCAAGCCTCGGTTTTTCCGGATAAAGCATGGAAATCCCTCCACGGTCGAAGCGATAACGTTCCCAAGGCCGCTGCAGCAAGTAGCCTTCTCCTCCTCGGATGATATGCTGGTTGGCATCAGCGGAACGGAATTCTTTTCCTACCAAACCAGTCCGTGGCTTGGCACAGTACCTTTTTTACGCAGCGAAAAGAAAATGAGCATTTTCCCGGGAGGATTCTCTTATTCGGGAGAACAGAACATCTCCCAAGCCAACCGGCTTTTCTGTGCATCGGCCATGGTGGACGGAAAAATGCATTTCAACTTACTTCGCAACAATGGCTTCCATTACGACCAAAACCTGAACGGCAGTGGTCTTCACGATAAGTACATCGTGGACACGGTTACCTACGTGTCAAAAACCGCCGGAGGGGTTGATAGAAAATACGCATTCCACGTGGACGGGGATTTTGAATTCAACCATGATGAATTAGCCTACAAGTTCGAAAAAACACGTTTTACCAGGGGTGCGGTGGGAAGTACGACCCATCAATTCCTAATCGACAAGACAACCTCCCCTTTCACCCTAGCTCAGGATGTATTGAATGGAGCGATTGTAGAAAACCAGATTTGGGACGGAACCGGTTCGGAGGCGCCTATAAGTTCCGTTTCCCTAGAATATGATCTCTATCGGAAAGCGGATTCATCTGCTTGGCCCTATCTACTTTTTGTCCCCAGGCCATTTCGGCAAATCATGGAAAGTAGTCCCGCCATGGGGGGGACAAGCAAAGTGAACCTGCACTATGCGAAATATGAAGACGTGACAGGCACTCCGCAATTCGTCAAACGGCAAGTGGATGGGAGTTGGTTTCTGGACCAAATCCTACTTGACACCAACAGCTTGCCGGTTCAAACGTTAACCTTTCCATTTTCTGACGAGCCGGATGTGAGCGTACTACCGGTGTCTTCTCCTGTGAGCACGCATGCCATAGCGGCCACCAAGCAGGACTATAGCTCCATTTTCCCCCATCTCGTGGAGCGGACCTTCCAATGGAGGAGCATACCCAACTTAACCCGCGCTCAGCTCAAAGCCGGCGTGGATCCCATCTATGGAATCGCCTCCGAGGATTTCCTTTTGAACAGTGAGGTTTCCAAGAGAAACGAATACACCCAACCCATCGAGATTAAAGTTCATGAAAACAATACCGGTCAGGATTTTATGTCTTTCTTCTATGAGGGGGTGCGATCCTCACAGGTCGGTTGGGTCGCCAATTCAAGATTGGAAAATTGCGCGATTCTGACCGCGGAAAACGGTAACATCGCCGGACTAACCACCTTGGAGTCCCCCTCTTCCTCCCAGCCGGCACACCCCAGGTGGGAAAACGGGGGGGCTACATACCAATCTGGCCTAGCCCATACCGGAAGGTACTCCTTCGCCGCAAGTGGTGCATACGGACCCACCATCAACCTCTATCTGAAGGACCTTCCCAAAAAGAAATACGATCTGATTATTTCCGCCTGGATCTGGAAAACTCCCGGCTCCAACCCGGTATTATACGC
>CAYNXV010000275.1:0-3493 GCA_964401245.1 uncultured Bifidobacteriales bacterium
ATTTCATAACTATATTTTAGCAAATGGATGTTGCGTTAAAATCTAGAATCCAGCAAAAAAAGAAGCGAGAAAGACAGGAAGCATCGGAGTGTACAAGCCGAAGCCATGCCTCTGGTTCATGTGGAATGAAAATGTGGGGATTGAGTTAGCATGCAATGGATAAGGAAGAAATCCAATTTATTTTTTATTTTTCTGGTCGCAAATATTCAATCACAGGAAATTCGGCCTAACCCGGTATTTGAATGGAAATATAAAGCAAGCGTCGGGCTTGATAGTCATGTGAAATTCGAAAGGAAGCTGCCTTTTGGATTTCGAATTGGTACGGATTGGCAACATGTGATTATACTAGAAGGAGATAGAAACCTTCATTTGGATCAGCGGCCAAACATTTGGTTTCTTACGGCATCGCATACTTTCTCGATTCGTAAAATAGATTGGGAGAATAGGCTGAGCTATTTAAATGCAAATTTTGAACTGAAGAGTGGAAAATTTGACTCAAGTTTAAAAAAGAGATTTTTTTTGGAAGAGCGGTGGGCGCTTTCGCCAAATATAATGTTTATGGAGTACGTCTTAGACGCTACGGCGGCTGGAGCAGATGGGTCAACTAATCGGTACTTAAATTCAATACGTTTTGGAACAAAGCTCGGGTTAGACCTTGAGGTATTCTTTTAACGGAGAAAAATATTGGGCTTCACAGTCATTAGTGTAGTCGTGATTTGAAAACCCCACAGTGGAAACGGACCGCAACTCTGAAGTTTGCGAAGTTCCGGGCTCCCCAAGCACCGGCTTTAGTCAGTTGAATCTTGGGGTCGAGCCCCTCCGCCACCCACTCTGCTTCCGAAGAGATTAAACGGTTTTTTTCGAGGTCTTCCGGGTTGTCCTTTCAAAGGAGGGATTCCCTTTACCAACTCCCAAAACATTTTCGAATGGTGAACGTTTACTGCCGACAAAAGTACGTGCAAGGGAATTCCAGTTCGTAAAACAAACAAAATTTCACAGAAATTCCCCCGGTCATCCAAAAGTTTATGACCGGGATGCCCATAAGGCCGACGCATTGCGGGAGGGAGAATCGGGGATATGAGGGACCAGATTTCATCATCAACAGGAGGTTTGGTCATTTTTAACCTCCTTGGCTGGAATCTACTTCCCCCCTTTTAACAATATTCTCCAAACCCATTATGATAGGCGCTCTCAGGATGTAGATTTCCGCGTCCTATGGAATTGACTCCCGGCCTGACTTTTCACTGCGATGCGCAATGCTCGGGCATGCGCGTGGATTTATTTCTCCAGGAGCGCCTGGAAACGGTTTCCCGGTCCGCCTTGCAGAAATGGATATCGGACGGCCTGCTGCTGCTCAACGACCAGCCTTTCAAAAAAAACGCCGTGATCCGCGAAGGCGACAGGGTGACCCTTGTCGAATTGCCGGAACCGGAGCCGGAAACCCTCGAACCCGAAGACATTCCTCTCGACATCGTTTACGAAGACGAGGAATTGCTGGTCATCAACAAGCCCAAAGGCCTTATCTGTCACCCGGGACATGGAGCCCGGCACGGTACCCTGGTGCAAGGCCTCCTTCACCATTGCCGCGCCCTATCCACCGTGGGAGGCCCGATGCGCCCCGGACTGGTGCACCGGCTCGACAAGGACACCAGCGGGTTGTTGCTGGCGGCGAAAAACGACCGCAGCCATTTGCTGCTGGCGCGGCAATTGGAAGAGCGAACCGTCAGCCGCGTTTACCGGGCCCTGGTGTGGCGTGAAATGAACGACCTGGAAGGCACTCTGGATTATCCGCTCGGCCGTCACCTGCAGGATCCGGTACGTCGCGCGGTAAGGGAGGGCGGAAAGACCGCCATTACCCATTTCACGGTATTGGAAAATTTCGAAATGGCCGCCTATCTCGAAGCCAGGCTGCAAACGGGTCGCACCCACCAGATTCGAGTTCATTTCTCCCATGTGGGACATCCCATCATCGGCGACATCCCATACGGAGGAGGCCGCGACTACCTGGGAAAAATCACTCCCATTTGGCGTCCTCACGCATCCCGCCTCGCCAAACTGTTTCCCACGCAAGCCCTGCATGCGCATAAACTGTCTTTCATCCATCCCGTTTCCGGTAAAACCCTGTCGCTGGAAAGCCCCTTGCCCGAAGAAATGGTAAACGGCATTTCCCTGCTGCGGGAATTCGAAACCTTGCGGAACAAGCCGTGAATTTTTCGGTGGGGTTAAATAAATTCACATGTCAGGAAAGGACATGATGGCGAAAAACAACAAGCAATCCAAGACCGTAACCCAGGCCAAGACGAAATCCACGCCCAAAACCAAGGCCAAGCCGGCGTCCGGAAAAAAAATCGACTTCGATAAAGCCCTCCTCAAGGGGCGCAAATGCTACGATCAGGAAGTGGGAGAATGGTGGGATTCGCAATCCACCAACGCCGCCCACCAAAAGGCCTACAAGAACGTATGCGACCATGTCGCTAAACGGCTCAAGGCCGGCGGAAAATCCTCGCCCTTCATAGTGGATTACGGTTGCGGGAACGGTTTTTTCCTTTCCCTGCTGGCCCAGCGCCTGCCGCAGGCCCGCATCGTCGCTCTCGACGGTTCGAAGAAGATGCTCAAGTTGGCGGAGGCCCGCCTGGAGAAGCTGGGCATCGAAGCGGGACCGGTGTCCAGCGCCCGCAGCTTCGATGCCCAAGGCCCGCGCATACGCCTGGTCCAATGCCAATTGCCGAATTTCAAACTGCCTGCCGGTAAGGCCGATGCCGTCATCTTCCTGTTTCCCAACATCACCTTTTCGAGCAACGATCAGGATGAGTACGACCGTAACGGATATAAGAACCGCAAAGACGTAGCCCTGTGCACCGTGCTCGCTCGCCTCAGGGAAATGGATCCCGAAGACGAAATCGGCGAGAATGTACCTCAGGAACAATTCGATTCGCTCATGACGGATAGAGTCATCGCCCGCAATATCCGCCGCACGTTGCGCCAAGGCGGAACCTGGATAAAGGTGGATTATGCCAATGCGGCCCGCGAAGAATTGAGCGAATTGACCCGCTGGCGGACTTTGTTCTCGGAAGGCGCTCTCGACAAACCCATCAAGGGCATGACCTCCGAGCGGTTTTTCGAATACGGGGGAAACGCCTTTTTCCGTAGCACGGTGATTATGGACGTATTCCACCAAACCCAGGATCCTTCGGACAAAACCGGCGGATACTTCATTTCGGCCTTCAAGGCGATTTAACCGCTCCGAACGGAATGGATTCGCCCCGGTTCGACGGAAGGTGGAGTTAATCCGTCGCGCTCTTGTCGCCCACGGCGCCGGAATCCTATAATCGCTTCGGCATGTCGTTTCCAACTCCCGTAAAAATCCGTTTCCTGGCATGGTCCGCCCTGATAGCCGCGGCGCTTTTCCTACGCCTTGCCGCCCTGGACTGGGGGCTTGTGGACGCTGCGGGACTGGAAAAAGCCGGATATGAATTCTCCGGCCGGGAAGGTC
>CAYNXV010000276.1:0-3464 GCA_964401245.1 uncultured Bifidobacteriales bacterium
CGTAGCTTTTACGGGCCGCACCGTGGTATCCGGCAAAACCGAATCCCAACGCGAAAAGGATTTGTCCTATTCCATAAATCAGGGGCTGCCCTGCAAGCAGCCGTCCGGCCCGCCGCGACAATTTACGGAGATTGTATTTACCCGCCAGAAGAAACGCCGCGGTCATGTATGCGATGGTGACGCCGCCAACCGAGGCATGATAATGGGCGGGCACCATGGTGTTGGATCCCCGTATCATGGCTCCGAGAATGAATCCCGTGGCCGTCAGCGCGAAAGAGGACAGCAACCCCAGCAACAAGGCTTTGTGGGCAAAAGACATGGGTGAACGCAATACCGCGCGTTCCTTGATTAATCCGCGCAGGCACAGGAACATGAAAACGAGGGTGACGGGAAATATCCCATAACGCATTAATTGGGTGAATCCCGACAGGAACCAAACCGAAGCGGGGCCTTGCAACGAGAGTAGAGGGGACAGTACCCAGGGCGCGATAAGACCTATTGCCAACACCCGCGCCAGGCCGAAGGAAACAGGCGATTTTTTCAGGAGTTCGCCCGAAATCAAAATCCACGCGGCAATCATGCCTGCGGAGTGGGTGAGCTGAAGTAAATGCCCCGGACCCCAGAAGAGGAACTCATAATAAGACTGCGGAGCGAGATTCCGGCTCACCATCGCGAAGCTTATTCCCAAGGTGATAAGGGCGAATAGAAATGCGATGCCGGCAACGGCGATAAGGGGTCGCGCGGAGGATTCCGGAGAGCGAAATGAAGCGACCGGATGTTTCCAGGCGCTCCGGCTCCAAAGCTTTTCGAAGAAAACGCCGAAGAGTCCCAACGTAACCAGTAGCAAGCCCGCGAAAAACAAAGGATGGTCCAATACGGGTATGTAATTGGAAAGGATGGGAGCGACCCCCGGAATAAAAGCCGCGGCCATGATCAGCAGGAGTCCCAGGCTTGCCGACAGGAGGTTTCGGCGTCCATGGTTCCGGTGGTCGGTTTCGCGGTGGGTCCACTCCGCCAAGGCGGCCAGGAAAGCGAGCAACCAAAGGCCCAAGGCCAAGTTGACATGAACCACCAGGCACCGCCGGAAGAACAGAGGGTCGGTGATATAAGCGCTCAATCCCGGCAGGCGGGCGATTACTAGAGCCAGCGCATACAGCCCGGCGATGGCCATGGCGAGAATGGAAAGCGCCCACCAGCGCTTGGAAAGGTAAGCGGCTTGAGCCGGGCTTTCCACTGCTGGTACCGTCAACAGATTCACGCGAGGGGATTTCGCAGCCAGGGATGGGCGTGCCGGAAGCGCCGGAGAATCGAGAAAGGAGCTGGATACGCTCATGATGTCACCTCGGCCTTGCCGTTACGTTTTCCATCGATAAATAACAATAGATAAAAAAGTCCATAGATGTTAATATCTATTTTAATCGGATCTCGGTAATTTTTCAAACGCAACCTGCGGACAATTTGGCAATTTACGGGGGCATGATTTGCTTGTAATTTTGTTAGAAAGGGAGGACGGGCATGATTTCCATCAACTTGACGCATACTGCTGAGTACGCTCTTAGGGCTATGAGCTGGCTCGCTCTGCTGCCCCCGGGACAGGCGGTAACGGCTCGGGAACTGTCGGAAGCCACCTTTGTTCCGGTACATTACCTCCTGAAAATCATGCGGCAAATGGTTTCCGCGGGACTGGTTGCATCTGCGAAAGGACATGGGGGTGGCTTTTCGCTGGCCAAACCCCCGAAGCGCATCAGTTTTATGAACATTCTCTCCGAGGTGGGCTATAATTCCCAGCCGAACCAATGTGTATTCGGTTGGGGTCGGTGCAGTTCCTCAAATCCCTGCCCGATGCATGACAGCTGGAGCATTATCAATTCCGATTTCAGTACCTGGGCCGAAAGCACCACCTTGGCCAGTATTCGATTGGGAGCCGATGCAGCGCTTCCGAAACCTCCCGCGGCGGCGAGTAAAGCCCGGAAATCAGCTTTGGAAAAAGGCGTGAGCCGCGGTAGGCGCGCCGCCTCTTCGGAAGAAAATCAAAAAAGAGGTTGAAAATGCATAAGCATCGTTTCATTTCCATACTTCCTCTCCTCCTTACGCCTTACCTGTTCGGAAACCCTTTTACACCTCCGGCCGAAAGCTGGGCAGGCCAGGTCCGCATGCGCACGGAATGGGATGATAAGGCTTTGCCCGAAGGTTGGGAACCGGTTATGAGAACCCACCTAAGGTCGCGCTTGGGTTACCATGCGCAGCCCAACGAGCGGGTAGGGGTGGTGTTTGAAGTCCAGGACGCCCGGTTTTTCGGAGGTGAAGGCATGGCGTCGGCCCCTCCGCCGGCAGCCTCCATTTCCGACATGGAGGGCCTGGATTTGCTTCAGGGTTACGGCATTCTGCGATTCGGCGCTTTCGAGACGGCCCTCGGCCGCCAAAAGCACTCGCTCGGTTCCGGCCGCCTGTTGAGCACGTTGGAGTGGCATCCTTATTCCCGCTCATTTGATGGAGCTTCCGCACAATTGCAGGGAAAATGGGGACGGGTGCAGGGCATGTCGTTCCTTGTGCGTGACGAAAGTGTTACCGCGGCCGAAGATTATCAGATTTTGTCGGGAATCTTTTATGCGCGCCCATTGATGAAATCCCTGGGATGGGAAGTCTACGGTTTCCATGAAGGTTCGAGTATTCCGCAGGCCTACTCGGGAGAGGCTACCGGCGGTTATGATCTTGCCTATCTCGGGCAAAGGGTACACGGGAAAATAGGACCTGTGAGCTTTGAAGAGGAATTCATCATTCAATTGGGAAACCTGTCCACTCCTGTGGGTGATCGCGATTCACGCGCCTATATGGCAGGCACACGGGCGGGTATCAAGTCCGGTGCCCTCGTTGTAAATCTGGGACTGGACATGATGAGCGGAGACGCGTCACCCGGTTCGGAGACATCCACCCTATACCGCGTCAATTATTGGTTCGCTCATGCCTATTTCGGTTGGATGGATTATTTCGTGCAAAATCCCGCTTTCGGAGTCATGGACTGGCGCGCCGACGCCGCTGTTACCATGGGGTCCGCGGAATTGAAGATGCAATACCACTATTTTTTGCCGGCCAATGCACCGGATCATATCGAAGGTGCTTATGGGCAGGAATTCAATGCGGAAGTGAATTGGGCTCCCGCGGCGAGCGTCAAGCTTGTTTGGGGTGCCGGAGTTTTCCTGCCTGGGCAGGCGGCGCACCTGATTCCCTCCGCGCGCCTGGCCACCGGCTCCGATGACAAGCCGGGTGTGTTTCTGTACTTCATGCCGGTGTTCGATTTTTAAGTCTCCCAACCGGCATCCATGAAAGGCATTCCCCCTTCTGATAACGGACCTGCTGTAGGTTCGGGAATGGGGAATTGAAATGCCCGTCTATTGAATTCGGAACACCGGGAAAAAAATAAGGCCCTCCGTGGGGAGGGCCTTATGGCTGGTCAGGTAGGGGTC
>CAYNXV010000277.1:0-3455 GCA_964401245.1 uncultured Bifidobacteriales bacterium
TCATTTCCGGTTTTGAGATAACCCATATCGATCAGGTCTTTTTGAACTTGTTGGACCCATGTTCCATGGGTATTCGCTTTAGACTTATCCTTCTTGTATTTCAGCGCTCCCGCCTCATCCAAGCTGCAATCAGTCTTTGAATTAAAATAGAGATTCAGGGTTTCGCTTTTAAAGTATTCATCCGGATTTGACATAGCGACCTCAGAAATCAAATTCTTTTGAAAATAAAGATGCACCCAAAGTATCTCCGGCTTCAGGTAAGACTATACTCATGCCTAGGTGGTTAAGTTTCCCCTTGCTGCCCACCTTATGCCCCTCTGTGAGGGAAAATTTCAACTGAACCGAAAACGATTCGCCCGGACTCAGTTCCTTCCAGAATCCCCCATCTGGCAGGGTATCCATCGGAGGCATTTGAATATTAAGAATAGGATAGGTTTTCGTCCCTGCTCGTTCATTCCTGGTGGAATACCAATGAAGCCCCATGGATCCGCAAGCAGGGTAATTAACGGATACCAGGGGGAGATTGAATTTTATGGATTGTTTGCCGGTCAAACTCCATTTAGTTTCCACAAGGAGTAATTCATGCCCTACCTTTTTTGCGGATCCGGTCAATTTGACATTCCAGAGCGTATCCTTTTTTGCCCGCCGCACCAAGTCTGAAGTCGCTTTGAGACCGTCTACAATTCGGTTTTGATTAGGAGGAATGTTTCCAGTAAAACTGAATACTTCCTGCCTGCCTTTTGAATACAACAAGATGACAAAATTGGATTCCGACATTCCAGGCATCGGGAGAATTCCGCTCGATTCTACCCATTCCATCCTGGAAAGTTGTGCAAAAAGGGATTTCCATTCACCTTTGGAAATGGATCCTATGAAGCTTCCCGGGCCGTTGCGGTCGGAATCGGCGAACGAGCGGGTATAGAGTAAAGATAATCGACCATCGCCGTAGAGCCGAAGTGTCGATTCCGGGAGTTGATTGGTGCAGGTATTCGTATGTCGGTTGACTTGATACTCCATTACAAGAGCCGTATCACGCACGATTCCTTTATTTTTTAGATCGGATGCATTCCTTCTGAATTCCGCCAAATTATCGGTTGGATTAGACGCAGCTTTGGAGCAGCCGAATCCCAGCAATTGAAATGCGCAGATTAACAATGCTAAACAGGAAGTATTCGGTCTGGTCTTACTTGGAAATTCCATGTTCCTCATTTCACAGCCTTATAATTATAAATGTCTGTAAATGTCACCCCGGCGAATACAGGTTGTCCCGCTACTCGCTCTCCCAGAGTCAATTGGGAATAGGTAATTTGCCCTAAATGCCCTATGTCCATGGGAAGAACGACAGGAATAAGGGCATCTATGCTCGTAGTTCCGCCCGGTGCTAGCTCGACCAATCTCAGCCCGCTTTCAGATGGCAATTTGACTTCTGCGTCAACCCAATTGATTTGAAGTGCCGGACCGGATTCATCCGATTCATCGACCGCGTATTTGAAGTTAAGTTCTACCCCAAACTCTGGAGGCGCAATAAGAAATCGAATGGACTCCTTTCCTTCGTTGGTGAATTCGATGGGAATTTTCAAACCTTGTGAAGTCCTCACCAGATTACCTTGGGTCATTCGTAAGGTCCATTTGATTTCTAACTGAGCCTTTGTGACAAGCCGACGCAGGGGTGCCAAGGCATCAACGCCAGGCCTGGGAACTCCCATTTCTGCAGGGCCCCAGGCAAGAATTACGCAGTGACCGCCACATTGGGCTTGTAATTGAGTGACACCTTCACCGGGATCCGCTGCGCGACCTTCAAAGTCCTTCGCGGCCAGCCCTTCAAAAGCCAGCCAGATTGCATCAACCTCCGCTCGATCGCAGGACCCCGTCCACATCCCCGCCGGCTTAACTCCGCGTTCACCGAAATCTCCTCGCCTGAAGTAGTGAAGCGTTCCATCCCCGAAAACAGTGAGATTGGTTTCCTGTGAGGAACGATTCCAGCCCAGGGGGGAACCTGATAGATTTCGGAGTTCAAGGGAAGCGCTTTCGCGTTGGCTTTGGGAGCCTTCTTTCCATGACTTTACCAATGGATTGAATATCATTTTTTCGCCTTTCCAGTGGCTGCCATCAGGTTACAACCACCCATTCCTGTTCACCTCCACATGTTTCCTTGTGGAGTCGTTTAGCCATTTCGGAAAAATTCACATAGTGGCGTTTCTTGATTTTGAGATTTGACTCAGACTGCAAGTTACTTCCCATCAAAGTAGTAGAGTCGATTCCGTTCACAGCTCCATCACCGTTGACGTTGGGATCTACCGCACCGCCTAGATACTCGTCAGGGAGGCCCACCAAATGGCCTACTTCATGGGCGCACATGGGAATACGCGATTCCCCATAAAAGAGCAAACCCGCATTGGATCGAAGATTTCCGGGGGCTAAGCATAGTGTGTGATTGTCGTATTTATCGGTTTTGACCATTTCAAATTCAAGGGTCACTTGGTATGTACAGCAGTCTGTTTTGGGATCCGAGGTACAATCCTTTCGACGCAGCTTCAATACCCGAGACCAGCGCTTTTCACTATCACCCTTCCAAAGCTTGCGTTTTCCGGCATATATTTTCCAATCAAAGTCATATTCTTTCAGATTGGAATCAGGCCATTCGATATTCTCGTCCCCCGGATGGTGGTATTTATTTCCGTTCTTTACTATAGGCAAGGCACCAAAGTTCTGAGGATCGTCCAGAACTCCATCAGGAATGTCTTTCCAAATCTTCCCATCCCAATAAAGATCCGGGACCATATGTCCGACTGTGCTTTTTGCCCAGCGGTGACCCGCCCAGGGCATGCCGGAAATTGAATTTTTTATGCCGGCATCTTTCAAATTTACATATGTAGCACCCCATGTTTTTAGAACGTTTTTTTTAACCAGAACCCGTTGTGTCCTTCCGTGTACCCTTTGTGTAAACTGGGCATGAACGCCATACTGTCCCCAGGTATAATTTTTGTCGAATTCCAAGGCTTCCGTTTCCACCATCACCATGACCTTCAATGGCTTCTCAGGTGAATCCACATTGTTCTCGTGTTCGATTTCGACAAAAACCTCCACTTCAGGCAACACTTTCTTGTCGTCGCCCTCCATGAAACCGATGTTCTTCACCTTCCATTCAAATTCAATTTTTCCATTCTTCACCGCGGTTTTTGCTTCCTCGCATTTTTGCTGTTCCGTGGCGAGTTTTATATTCACCTCCGAACCTTCCGCCAAATTGGTTTCCGCAGTTAGCTTCGTATTTTCTCCACAGCGGACCTTATCTACGCTCCAAACTGAATTTCGAATGAAAAACAAATCTTCATTTCCACCCGGTGGACTACAATTCTCCTCGGCAATTGAGCAACCCTCGCAGGTTTCGAAACCTTCCCCCGGATCATAATCTGGCAGTTCACCGTCGTTCTCTTCCCCGGGCTTCGCAGACTCCA
>CAYNXV010000278.1:0-3408 GCA_964401245.1 uncultured Bifidobacteriales bacterium
AGACAAGGCCTCGGGCGGGGAAGGTAACATGCACCTGAATAGCCTCCAATCCGGGGCTATTTGCCGGTTTTCCCGGCATAACTGAAGTTGGTCCCGCATTTGCTTTGTCTGTATCCGGAAGTGTTTTCATCCCAATCCGGAGAATCGAAATGAGCAAATTACTGTTCCTGGCCATCGCCATGCTGGTTACCATTCCGCAGGCAGAACTATTTTGGAAGACCACTCACGGAACCAATGGTCAGGGCGAAGTGCGTATCCAGTCCAACAAAATAAAAGTGCATGTGCATCCCGCCTATCTCGACGTCGAAGAAGAAGTGGAAATCCAGACTTTGGGAACCACCCCCGCCGGAGGTGACGCCAACAGCCTGGAGATTTTCGGAACCTTCCAATTGCCCGAAGGGGCGGCCATAATCGGCATGCTGTTGTGGAACGGGAATGACCTGCTCAAGGCGCGCTTAAAGGACAGATCCGTGGCGCGCCAGCAATACGAACAGATAGTGGACCGCGACGCTCCGCCACCGGTAGTTCCGATCGATCCCGCCTTGATAGAAGCCTTGGGGAACGATCGTTATGGAATTTCCATTTACCCGGTGCGCCAGGGATTTGCGCGCAAGGTGAGACTTCGCTATCATGTGCCCACCGCGCTTTCGGCGCATGGCGTCGGCATGCCTTTTTTCACCGCCTTCTCCCGCGCCGTGGGAGGAAATAAAAACGCCGTTACGGAAACGACTTTTATGGGATCCGATACGACGCGATTTATGCTGTCGACACCGGGCGGCGCCGGAAATCCGCTTTCGCTCCCTTCTACCTATCTATTCACCTCGGCGCAGGAACTGCTGATAAAAAATGTTTCCGCGCAGAAAGGGTTGGCGGCCACCACCCATTTTTCCTCCGGCCCCTTCGGCGGTCAATATTTGAAACTGATGATTCCCGTTCCCTCCATGGTGCGTGACGCTCTCAAAACCTTCGTAACGGCGAAAACCCGTCCCTCCATAACCGTGGTGGTGAAAACCGGAGAAGAGCGGCGCAACATCGATATGGCATGCCTGCTGGACGTCCACGCCCCACAAAAATGCGCGGGCCTCGAATTCAAAGGCAAGGCCGCCAAACCCTGGTCCACAACCGTGGACTGGGTCATCGCCCAAGGCGAACAGAAATTGGTCCATACCCAGACCTTGGTTCCCGTGAAATCTCCTGCGGATTCGATACTGGCGATACTGTGGGCGGCTGATGCCAAATCCTATGCGGAGAAAGCGGAATCACAAAAGGGAACGCGCTACGGTTTCGTGGATGCAGCCTCCAGCCTATTGGCCTTGGAGGAGGATGTGATGAGCCTTGCAGATAAGAAGCGTTATTGGGAAACGGGAGTGCCTCGCCTCGCCGAGAACGAAATATTCAAAACCGATCCGGAAACGGGATTCATATTCAATGCTCCCTGGTTTAACCCCAATCCGAATCTTATCGTGACTTCCGTCGGACTTCAAGAAGGCACCCCAGCCTTGACCGCCCGCCTCATCAACGGGGGCCAGGGGTTGCGATTGACCTTGCCACAAGATGCCTTCGGAGCTGGAGCCTCTTCCCAAGCCGTTACCCTAGTGCTTTATGGCATGGACGGACGGATTGTCGGAAGTTGGACGATAAACCCCTCCCTGGGCGGCGACCTGGAATTGGCCTTACCGGGCCTGAAACCTGGCCTCTATATGCTCAAACTTGAAGGCGTGGGCATCCGTATGACCCGTAGCCTGCGAATCCTCTAACCACGGAAATCGGGGTGGCTTTTGCGCAGGATTGGATTAGATTTGAATCACGACACAGGGTTACAATCCGGTTCACGATTTGAAACGCAAAATGCGACATGGAACGGGCTGGGTATTGGGAGCGCTGCTATGTGCGGCATCCGGTTTCCAGTCCTGCCTGCGCGAGCCTCCTACCAAACCCGATCCCATAACTCCCGCCGTGCCGACTCCAATTAATCCCCTGGCCCTGTTTCCCGATGTCCTGACGGCGGATCTGCGGTATCCGGATTCCCTGGTAGGCTCCTATCTCTTGCCCGGATTCGATTCCGCCGGCTGGATTTTAGATGCCGCCAGTTGGCCCGGCAATGTTGCTTGGGAAGGACATGCAAGGGATAAAGTCAATTTATTCTGGTGGAGGGATTCATCCAATGAGCGGTTGCGATTGGGAGAGTGGGATGGCTTGTTGCAATGCCTACACCCCGACTCCCTTTCTCCGATTGAAGTTCCTTACAAGGTAAAGCGCAGTTTCGGAAATTTCTTTCCCGCCGGGGATACCCTGGAAAAATATTGGAAGATTCCCGACGATAAACGGTTATTCACAGGCGGTTCCGAGAAATTCGCCTTGGTATTCGATGCCTGGGATAATCCGGGGAAGGCTGTCGGGGCGGTTATTGGAGTGCGCAGTCGTTTCGCCTTGATGGGCGACTATGCCTTCGATATTCGGCTAGACCTTCCCATCACGGTGGAATCGGGTTATTCCGTAGCGCTGTTTCTTTCGGAAGCGCAGGATCCGGTTTTCCTCAACCTGACTACCGGAACAGGCTTTCAGGAAGGGTTCACAATTTTCTCACCGGGAGCGGGCATTCGTTTCAATGCTGAGCGTGGACAGAACCTGGTGGAAGCCGTCGGCTTCGGAGATCGCAGCAGCAAACCGGGTATCCGACTTCCCAACAACGTCACATTCCGGTTTACTCGGAAAGAGGGCTTAACCACATTTGCGTACAGTAAGCCCAACGACGCGGTTTTTCGCCCAATCCAGGCATGGTCTTATCCCGATTGGTTGGATCACGGAAAAAACCTGTATTTGCATATGATGGTCGGGGTATTCAATTCGCCGGCCCGAACCCTTAACGTTGAATGGGGAAATTTCGTCATCCACGAGGGAGAGATGGTGTTTACCCCATGATGGTTTTACGCCATATCGCCGCTTCCCGCAGCCGGTCCCTTTCCTTGAAGGGTGCGATGACGGTTTTGGGAAGCGCACCCGATGCCGATATCCGGTTGGAGGAACCGGGACTGGCCGATGCCGCCTTGCGCCTGGAGCGATCGGGACAAGGTTTGCGGGTGACCAATCTGGAACAGGACGGAAAAATCCGGCTGAACGGAGCCAAGTTTCATCAGGCCGAAATGGGCTGGGGCGATCGATTGGAAATCGGAAATCAAATCCTGGTTCTCGACCATGAAGACGCTACGAAAAACGCAGGCTCGCTTAACCCCGAAGCGGATGGAGCCGGTAGTGTCGGAGACGGTCGCTTGCGCGAGATCTTGGAAGCTTTTTCCGCCTTGGCTGCCCGCGAACCCAACCTGCAAAAGGTTTCCGAAGAGGCTCTGGCCGTAGTGGCGAGGGTTTTCGGCGCCACCGAGGCTTTTCTCTTCGCTCTTGACGGCAAGG
>CAYNXV010000279.1:0-3315 GCA_964401245.1 uncultured Bifidobacteriales bacterium
AGCCCCGGAAACAATCCCACCGGCACATTTTTCAAGCCCGCCAAGCGAGCGGCCAACTCCCCTATCTCGGACAATTCCGCTTCTATATCGTCCGGAAGCTCCAGGATGAAATTCCGGTTTTTCGGAGAAACGACGCCCTTGCCTTTGCAAAGCAGCGGCGAAGAGAGGCTGTAGAACATTCTGCACGATACCGGCCTATGGGCGTAGACACCACAGGCTCCCTGTGCGGAAAGCATGGGGCATCGGGCGTTGCGCAGATAATAAGTGTAAAGCGCTTCGTCTTCATCCGGCTGCCGGCGTTTTTGGGCGCGCAATTCCGACGAAAACAGCGCTTCCCTTTCATGCAGCTTGATCAGCAAGTCCGCGTAATCATCCCGTTTGCGGATGTGGGTATGCATGAAAAGCAGCTCGAAGGGTTCCACGCTCGTAACATAATGGCTGCAGCAATGCGAACAGCCTCTTTCACAACGAATGGGACTTTTTCCTGTACGCAATATTTCGGAAACATAAGAGTCGTATGCGGCGTAGAAGGGTGGCGCGAATTCCTCCACCACCTGGAAAAGCCGGGACAGTCGTAAACTTTTGGATCGTTCGCCTTGACGTATATCCCGTAAACTCGCTTTAAATTTTACCGTAACTTTTCGAAGAGCTTTTTCCTTTTTCACCGCTTCCGGAGCTTTGAAATCGAAGTTAGGGCCTTCCCATTCTTCTGCGGAAGGTTTGTCCGGCGCCGATTCCACCGATTTGGGCTTGTTCGTGGTCGTCAGGGAGTTGTGGGAAGTTTGGTATTGATCTTTTCGGGTAGCCACCTCTAAAATCTATGAAAACTTGGTGGGAGTGCAAAATGCGGAAATTCCTTGAGGCAATATTGCTGAAGGCTTATTCGGTGAGATGGATGGTCTTCACAGGAGTAATCCTAGGCGCCTGTAATTTCTTCAATCCCGCTGGAACAGGGGATCCGGGGGAAAACTCCGCCGGCCAGCTTGCGCTCGGTCAAAGCCTATTCCGGGAAAAGGACTTTCACGGATCCATGAAGGCCTATGAGAAGGCCATTTCCCAGGACAGCAGCAATTCGCTGGCCTATTACGGATTCGCCAAGGCCGCCATGAAGCATTACGGATTGGCGGCGACCACGATTCTGGATGAAGTGAATTCCTTCAATGCCGGCGGTACCGAAGGCGGAGGATTGCAATTGCCCTTTATCAACCAGGAAAATGAGGTTCTCACCGATTACCTGCAAGCCACCTCGAGAGTGCGAAAGGTATTACGTCTCCTGACCGTAAGGGACACTCTCACCCGGTGGTATCAATATAGCCGCAATCCGGATTCGAAAGCCGCCCGTAGAGACGCAAATGCCGCGGCCCGCATCGCCTTCATCGAAGATTACCTGCAAAAGGCCGAGTCGGGAACTCCGGGTTATCGCTCGAAATCGAAATTTCCGCTCTCTGATTTGGTACTGGGCTATGACAAGGTTATAGCCGATTTCGGTTTGGCGGAAATGTTATACGCGTTGGTGCATCTGCGCGATTTGGATGGCAACGACACCATCGATACCCGGGATGATCTGATCAAAAAGCTTGCGTTCAGCTCGGAGGGAGGATTCAAAATCGAAAACCTGGAAGAAATAGAAGCGGATCTCAGGGACCCTGAAAATCGCGCCAATATCAATGCCCTGATACGTAATACCTCCGACGGAATGGCTTCGGCGAGCACCGTAATCAATTTGCTGGGATCGATGGGGGGCGGTTCCAAGGACAGCCTGTCGAATCCGGAATTGACCGGCGAGATGGTGGGAAACATCGACAGCGTCGTAACGAGTTTGGGAGGAGCCGTCAACTTCTACCAGTTCGGAGACGGTATAGACAATGACGGAGACGGTTGCATAGACGAGGAAATCCTGGACGGAAAGGACAATGACGGGGACGGCTTCGTTGACGAGGATGCGCGGTTGGACATGGTCGATGGAATCGATAATAACCGGAACGGCTCCGAGGGGCCCGAGGACTTGGTGGATCTTTTGGATCCCGCCCGTCCCCTGGTATTCACCCAACAGTCGGGTTGGAGTACGGGCCCCAAATATCTGGACAAGGCGTTCCGGATATGGGTGCAGGCCGATTCGGCCCGGACCCAATCGGTTATAGATTCCGCCAAATCGCAAATCGGCGGCTGCTGGAACAATTATTGACGGTAATCCCAGAGAAAGGGAGCAGGAATGGGTAAGGCGAAAAGATTTCGAACGGCGAAGGCCATGGCGTGCCTCTTGGTAACGGGCATGTTGCTACCGACGGAAACGGATGGCGCTTCCGGCCCGGTGCATCGTACTCTGAGGCCACTGGGCATGGGAAATGCGTTTGTCGCCGTGGCGGATGACAAGGACGCCATGCACTATAATCCGGCGGGCCTCAACCTCATGGGCCGGCTGGGAAATAAGGACAAGCGCCCCGAGTTGTCGAGCTATCCCCTCGATTATTTCGACATGCATATGGATTTTCTCGGCACCGCCATACCCGCCAACGATGCCCTGGATTTACTGGGATTTTGGAACGGACACCAGGAATCATTCAAAAATTATGAAAGCTTCACGAGCGACAGTACATTGGCAAATGATTTGGCGCCTTTCGATCGACGTCCCTTCAAAATGGGCGTCTTGCATGGTGGCGAACTTGCGATGCATAATTTCGGTATGGCTTATTGGGCCGACGCCGAAATGGCTCCCTATGCCGACGTCGGAATCATGCTTCCCCAGGCGGGAGTGGATTATATCCAATTGGACATTGTAGGTCAAATAGCCGGCGCCACCAGCTATTTCAATGACCGTCTTTCCGTGGGCATCGGGTACCGCATGGCGAAACGGGAGTATGTCGGCAATACCCAAATCGCCCTTACCGATTTGGAGGAGAATCGGAGGGAAGAAATGATTGATGCCCTGCGCGACACCCTTGATGACAAGAAAAAATCCTTCGCCGATTTAAGCAAGATAGGCCATGGATTGGATGGGGGCGTTTTATGGCAGCACAGCTCGGATATCCGATTCGGAGCCGTCATGCAAAACCTGGGCATGGTCCTGAACGACGAATGGATGATTCCCCGGTTTTCCGTGGGAGCCGCCTACTCCCCCATGCGCCTGCAAAGCAACGGCCGGTGGAAACGGAAGATCAATTTCGCCGCGGATTTGGAGGATATCTTCAATTACGAAAGGAATTACAAGCCCTTGAACAAAATCAACATGGGCGCCGAATGGGAGCAGACCCTGGTGCCTTGGGTGATGAAAGGCCGGCTTTCGCTGGGTTTGAAAGGGGGCTATCCTACCTTCGG
>CAYNXV010000280.1:0-3302 GCA_964401245.1 uncultured Bifidobacteriales bacterium
GCGCCGCGGCGCGCCATCGGTATCACATCGCCGACAATGGCCAAGGTCATGGAGCCGGTAACACCTCCGAAAGCTCCGGCCAAAAGGCGCGAACCGACCAGGAATCCGTAAGAGGGGGCCAGGGCGCACAGCAGGGTCCCGATCGCGAACCCGGCATAACTGAAAAGCAGAACGCGCTTGCGGTCGAATCGATCGATGAAAAGCGCGGCCATCAAACCGCAAGTCCCCGCGCTGAAAGTGTATACCGATACCAGAAATCCGAATTCGGCGGTGGATATGTCGAAAACCCGCATGAATTGCGGACCCAACGGCATGATGATCATGAAATCGAGTATATGGGTGAATTGCACCGCCGCCAAAATCAGTAACAGCACTTTTTCATGGGTATTTTTGGACATTTCCCCGCCGACGGTTTTTTCCGGAATCGGAGCTGCAAATTAGAAAAGCATTTGATCTAATGCTCCAAAAAGCTTTTTTCCGTATGTCCTCGGCCTTCCGCAAGGAATCGGAAGGACGGATTGCAAATTTTAATCAAGGGAGGGATATGACTGATAGAAAGGATTCGTTATCGCATGGGGGCAGGAATTTCCTTATGGCGCTCCTGCTTGCTACGGGGCTGGGAATGGCTGATTGGGGCTTAGGACCCATCGGAGGAATCAATTTCTCCGATGCCGACATCGACGACGGGGAGACGGAAGTGTTTCTGGGTTGGGTGGCCGGCCTGACGGCTGAATTCGGATTCGGAAACCCCATTTCCCTGGCCTTCCAGCCCATGTACGTGACGCGGGGAACGGACTGGACCATCACTACGGATGACGTGGAAACCGAGGCCCGGCCCCGGCTGACTTATCTCTCCCTTCCGGTGCTGCTCAAGTTGAAGTTCGGCAACCCCGACGCCTACGGTTATGTTTTCGGAGGCCCCAACCTGGCCTATAACCTTACGGTGGATGCGGACTTCGACGAATTGACGGATGATTTTGAATCCGCCGTAGCACCATTGGATGTCGGAGTCGAGGTCGGAGCCGGTATCAGCTTCCGGGTGGCGCCTTCCGTTTTTCTGGGGCTGGACGGACGCTATACCTATGGCTTCATGGACGTGCTGGAAGATCCGGTCGGAGACGTCGAAGGTTTCCAGACCCGCGATTTCAAAGTACTGGCTTCGTTGGTTTTCGAATTGATGGATATGTAGGCCGCATCGGTGAATTGCCCGAGGATTTGGAAAAATAAAATTGCGGAAATGATAAGGGACGCCGAAAAGGCGTCCCTTTTTGCAGGTTGCCGGGAGGCAATTTATTTTTTCTTGGCGGGAGCTGGTTTTTCTTCAGCCTTTTTTTCTTCGACTTTTGCAGGAGCGGCCTTTTCAGCGGCCTTCGCAGGTACGGCTTTTTCCGCAGCCTTGGCATCGGCCTTGGCCGGCGTAGCCGCCGCCTTTTGCACACCCTGAAAAGACAGGTCAAGCGTGACGTCCTCGCCCACCAGCAATCCGCCGGCTTCCAGGGCTTTGTTCCATTGCAGGCCCCAATCCTTGCGGTTGATTTTACCGGAGGCTTCGAAGGCCGCGCGGGTATTGCCCCAGGGGTCTTTCCCCAATCCGCCGGGCTTTACATCCAAGGCGATTTCCTTGGTCACTCCGCGCATGGTCAAATCGCCTATCAATTGATAGCCGTCCTTGCCTTTGGCCTTGACGCTTTTGCTGACGAATTTGATCTCGGGATGCTTTTCTACGTGGAAAAAATCCTCGGAGCGAAGATGTCCATCCCTTTTAGTTTCGTTGGTATTGATGCTGTTGGCGTCAATGACGGCGCTGCCCTTGGTGGCGAGCACATTGGAGGTATCCAGGGTAAAACTGCCCGAAAACTTTTCGAATCGGCCGCTCACGGTGCTCAGCCCCATGTACTTGACCCGGAACACGGCATCGCTATGTGATGGATCGATCTCGTATTCGGCGGCTTGGACGTTTACCAATCCGGTAATCATAAGTCCCAGTGCCAATGTTTTAACCGTTTTTTTCAAATCCATGGAATCCTCCTTGATGGGGTGAAGAGAAGGAATTTACTTGTTTAAACGAATAACGTCAAGAGGAGTAAAAACCTCCCGCGGCGGCGACCAGCCTCCCCCTTAAACCCCTAAAACGCATTTCCGGGCTCATGAAGGGAAAATAGTGCCCGCTCCAGGAAAGTCATGGATTCGTCGGTCATTTCCTTGAGTTTTTTGTTTACAGCCGGAAATTGGATGGAACGCCCATAGCAATCAATCAAGGAGGAACCGCTTTCCGGAATGATCCTACTCTCCAGCCCTACGGTTTGTAGGAGAGAACTTATTTTGCGCCTGCGGTATGGGCTATCCAGGACACAGAAGGGCCGATTAAACTTGATCGAAAATACCGTGCCATGAAACATATTGGTGACGACGAAGCCGGCATTCCGGAAAAACCGAGGAAAGTGCAGGGGGTCGAAGGCGACCCTTTTTATTTCGCACCAAGGATTATAGTAGCCGATGGACAGGAGGCGTTTTCCGGTTGATGCCGCCAGATCCTTGATTGACCTGATGGTCTCCGTCCCCAGTCCAAGGCAATAGACAAGAATGTAATCCTTCAGGGGGCGTGTTTCCGGCCCCGAGGGGAAATCATAGAGCAGGGTAGGATCAAGCACCATGGAAACCGGCTTCTCGGTAATCCGCCGGATGAGAGTCATCGAATGGTGATCCCTGACTGAGAGGAAATCGATGTTTTCGATGGACTTCCCTATCCCTTCGGGGATGGGTTCATCCGCTCCGATTGACCCGAAGGTGGCGGCATAGGACAGGATTTTTTTCGCCTTTAACCCGTGGGAGAAAAAGGTTGCGTCGAACCCGAACAAAGGGTGCCGGAAATTCCAAACCTCATCGCTCCCGATGATGATGGCATCGTATCGGGCACTGGCCAGGTTCCGTGGGGAGAAGTGGAAAGGACCCCGCCTCAACCGGACCTGAGCCAAGCGAAACAGGGCGATTTTCCCGAGATTTCGCATCCATTTGTCCGGCCTTTGGCGATGGAGAAGCCATCGGTATTCCTTGAGATATGCCGCCCAGGGTTTGTAGTTGATGAATTCACTGGCATATCCCAAGGAAGAGAGGATTTGTTGCAGAGAGTAGGCCTGTAAATAGGTTCCATAGTTGAACCCATCATGGAAAGTCAAGATTCCTATTTTTGCCTTTTTCCTCACCCGAGCTTCCTTTGAAAGAGACTGCTTCGACCCGGCCGGAATGGAGAGCGCACGGAATGTAAAGTTCCGCTGCGCCTCGATTATTGGGAGGGCTTCCAC
>CAYNXV010000281.1:0-3273 GCA_964401245.1 uncultured Bifidobacteriales bacterium
GGTAGACAATGCTCCAGCAGAAATGAGCGCCCTCAGCAGCCTGATGCACAACCATATCGCCGCTGGCAACAGCAGCATGGCCATTTTATACGCTGACAACGCCCTGCGGCTGGCTCGCAGCGCCCAGGAATCGGGACTGGAGATTTCCATCGCCGTGCTGAACGGAGACCCTCGGAAATTGCTGCTTCAGGAAGCCGAGGATTGGGCGGCCGATGTAATCTTCGTCGGTGGACGGGGACCTAGGAACGCCCGCGGCTATTTGTCGGGCAGCGTTTCCACGGCTTTGGTGAATCACGCCCATTGCTCAGTGGAAGTGGCCCATTGACGGAGAACTTCCCTTCGCTGGCAACCCCTTCTCCTTCGGCTCTTTCGAGGGGGAAAATTTCTTTACTACATCGCCGCAATTCAACATTGATTCTCCGTAATAGGGATTTTTCACTTCTTCGAATTCGCTCAGCCAATGCGCCCCCTTGTCACCTAAGGCCATGGGACAATGGTTTATAAACAACTCCCCGTTTTTCACACCGAAAATTTCCACGGCGGCTATTAGAGAATCCGAAAGGGTTCCGAAATGCCTCCTTTGCGCGTCCAGGTCTTTCGCAGCAATAATCGATGCCACGGAACCTTGCAAAGGCGATGACTCCGTGTTTTTTAGAAGTTCCGACAATTTCCGGGCGGCGATGGCCGCCTTGCCGAAGTCGCTTTCTACCAAGCGGTTTTTGACATCGAGATAGGCATCAACAATTTCGGCCCATTGCGAAGGGACGGCTCCAAAATCCGAGCGATCCGAATCCGCCGGTCGATTCATCATGCTGTAATTTCCGCTTAGCTGGGCGGCGGCGTCTATGGCGAACACTCCGTTCGCGACCACTTTCTCACCCGGGTTGAGACCGGCTACCACGGCGTAATAGTCTCCCGATCGAGCGCCCAGGGTCAGCTCCCGCAATTCGAAGGCGGGATATTCTCCGTCGGTAACATCCACATAGACTATCGATCGCTTGCCCGTCCAAAGCAGCGCCGATTTGGGAATCAGCAAGGATTTCTCCTTCGAAGTTTGTTTCACCTTCACCTTGGCATTGATGAACATATCCGGTTTCAAGGCCAAATCGGGATTACCGATTTCGGCTCTCACCGCGGCCGTGCGGGATTGGGGATTGACCAGCGGATCGACGAAGTTGACCTTGGCCGAAAATATCCGACCTGGAAACGAGGCGACGGTAATCTCAATTTTGTCACCCACTTTAATCAAGGGGATATCGCTTTCATAGGCGTCCAATTGCACCCACACTCGCGAAAGATCGGCTATCTCAAAAAGAACATCTCCTCTGCCGACGAAATCTCCCGTAGAATATCCCCTCTTGATAACAACGCCCGCAACATCCGCATGGATGTCCAATTCCGCTTTCACTTCACCCGAAGCTTCGATGGCCGCGATTTGCCTATCATCGATTTTCCAAAGTCTGAGCTTTTCACGCACCGCCCGGTAAAGCACGGGGTTGGCCTCCTTGTTGCCGGCGGCTTCCAACAACTCCTTTTGTGCCGTAATCAGATCGGGAGAATAGACGGTGGCCAACTTTTGACCTTTGCTCACCTGCTGTCCGGTAAAGTCGATAAACAGTTTTTCAATGCGCCCGGAAAAATTGGCGGTGATGACCGCCAGGTTTTGTTCGTTGACGGCTATTTTTCCCGACAGGCTGATTTCATGCTGCGGAGCCGTAGAGTCGATTACGAAGGTTTGGATATTAGCCAAGGCCACCGCCTCCCCCGACAAGGAATGGACATAGGGATTGGTGGAACCCGTTCCGCTCTGGCTCGTCAACGGTATCAATTCCATGCCGCATAGGGGGCATTTACCCGGCCCATCCTGTCGAATTTGGGGATGCATGGAACAGGTATAAATTTTTGCTTCTTCGACGCCGCCCTCGCCTTCCGTATGCACATGTCCGCCCGAATCCCGGAAAGAAAACCAGCCCAAGGCCAGACCCACCAACAACGCCGAAAAAATGAGGAAAAATCGGTTATTTAAAATCGTCTTCGATATCATTTAGTTCCACCTTCTTTTGTTTCGTAATCAGCCCGGCTATCCGCGGATGCGGCGCCCATCAATTTCTCCACTTTGGCCACCGCCAGGTTGTTATCGGCGATCGCTCTTTCCATTTGTAATTCGTAATCCGACACCTTATTCTGCAAACGCAGCAATTCTTCGAAGCCCCCTCCCGAGCCCGAATACCGGGCTGTCAAAATGTTTACCGCTTGTTTAGCCAAGCCGGTTTGCACCCGATACAATTCAATTCTCCGGGTTGCGTCTTCAAACTCCTCTCGGATTTCTGCCAGGTTTACCTGCAACCGGTTCTGATAATCCTTTCTACGCTCAACCACGGCTTCCCGCTTGAGGGCGGCTCCTTTGACCGCCGCCCGGTATTTTCCTCTCCAGATGGGAATGCTCATCGTCACCATGGGCATCAACATATTATGTCCCGCTCCACCATGCCCGGTTCCCTCCCGCGCTTGGAAAAAATCGTATTGCAATCCGACACCCACCATGGGAAACCCCATTCGTCTGTTCATCTTCTCCTGAAAAGCGAAAGCCGTTTCTTCCGCCTCCAACATGTTCAGCATGGGATTTTTTGCTTCGATGGCCTGGGAAAAATCCGGAGGCAACTCCGCGAGATGGAGACTATCGGGCAAGGCAACCGGCTCCTGCGAGGAGCGGCCCAGTAAATAATTGAAGTCGGCCAACCGGGTTTGGCGGCGACTCAGTAATGTGGTCAAGGTATTTTCCAACTCCTTGACCTCCATTTGTACCCACAGAACATCGACCATACCGGAGCCCCCGCCACCTTCACCCATGGTCGACATGGAGCTTCCTCCGGCATCCATTCCCTGCATGCCGGCAGCATCTCCCTTAGCATCCATACCGCCCATACCGTTCATGGGAGACGATTCGCCACCAGGCTGAGGTTTACTTCCGGAGGGGCTTCCTCCCCTACCCCCTCTAGAAGGGGCTCCCGCACCTCCTCCTCCGCTGAAGCGCATGACGGCCAGGTTCTCCAGGCTTTTCAGAATTTCCACATTTTCCCGGGTAACCTTTATTTCCTTTTCCAGCAGGTATAATTCGAGCCACTTTGCTTTCACCGTATAGAACAATTCGCTTTGCGCTTCCCGGAAGACATGGAATTCACCTTCGGCCATGCTTGCCGCCTCTTTACGAGCAGACCCCAAGGTTCCGAACCAGGGGAACATTTGCATAAGCGATACACTGCCTATCTGATC
>CAYNXV010000282.1:0-3272 GCA_964401245.1 uncultured Bifidobacteriales bacterium
GCGCACAATCCACACGTATTGTAACCACTCCACCGCATAGGCGGCCAGCGACCAGAGTAGCGCAACGTGGTATTGTTTTCCCCGCACCGAGGACTCGCCGGGAAGCAACCGCAGCAGTAAATCCTTAAGTCCCCATAGGCGCGGAATTCCCTGCACCACCTTTTTACCGGCCAACAGCCAGAAGCCCAAAGGCCAGAACAATGCCGACATAAGCAAGCCTAAACCCAATCCCGACAAGCCCCCTATCGCCCACATGCCCGGCAACGACCAGGCGATTACGGTGAGGAAATCGGAATAGCTGTCCACCAGCACCAATCCCGCGGTTCTGGAGCCCCGCAACTCCGGTTGCGGCAAATACAACCCCCGGGCGAACTCTCCCAAACGGCCCGGAGTCACCATACCCAGAGGCAGGCCTCCGAGGTAACTGCGCAGGGCTTGGGAAAGGGTAACGGAAGTATCGGCGGTACGGAGCAGAGCCCTCCATTTCAAAGATCGGAGCCATACCCACAAGGGAATCGCCGCCAAGGCGGCGACGAGGTATTTCCAATCGTAATGCAGATTGAGCGGCCCGAAATCGGGACGCGAAGCCAAATAGGCATAGAGGAAAACCAACGTGGCCAGCGTCAACAAGGCCCGCAGCGCGAATACGGCGCGGGGACTTAATGCGAAGCCTGAGAGCAAGTCCCTGCCTCAGCCCTTCAGCCGCTTGACGATGGCGTCGCCCATGTCCGAGGTTCTCACCTTTACTTCCCCCGGCGCGGCGATGTCGCCCGTGCGCACACCTTGGTTCAAGGTCGCCTCCACCGCCGCTTCGATAGCCGCCGCCGCTTCCAATTCCTGAAAGGAATACCGCAGCATGAGCGCGGCCGAAAGGATTTGCGCGATGGGATTGGCAATGCCCTGGCCGGCGATATCGGGGGCCGACCCACCCGCAGGCTCATACAGTCCTTTGCCGCTTTCGGACAGGCTTGCCGAAGGCAGCAAACCCATGGAACCGGTAAGCATGGCGCATTCGTCCGAAATGATGTCGCCGAACATGTTGCCGCACAGCATCACGTCGAATTGATGCGGGTTCTTGACGAGCTGCATGGTGGCATTGTCGACATAGATATGGTTGAGCGTTACGTCAGGGTAGTCGCGGGAAACTTCCATCACCACTTCGCGCCAGAACACCATGGAGGTAAGCACGTTCGCCTTATCCACCGAAGTCACCAGCTTGCGGCGCAGGCGTGCCGCTTCGAAGGCCCTGCGGGCGATGCGCTCGATTTCCGCGCGCGTATATTCCTTGGTGTCCCACGCGCGCTCCGTAGGGCCGCTTCCCTCGCGCCCCTTGCTGTCGGCGCGCTTGGCGAAGTAAATCCCCGCCGTCAGTTCGCGCACGCACAGAATGTCGAAACCCTCGCCCACGATGTCGGGCCGCAAAGGGCAGGCCGCGGCCAGGGGTTTATAAACCTTGGCGGGCCGCAGGTTGCAGAAAAGCTGGAAATGCTTGCGGAGGGGGAGTAGCGCGGCCCGCTCCGGCTGCTGCGCGGGAGGCAGGCTTTCCCATTTGGGGCCACCCACCGAACCGAACAAAATGGCATCACTGTCTTCGCAGGTTTTCAAGGTGGAGGGCGGCAGGGCTTCGCCATGGTTGTCGATGGCGCAGCCGCCCACGTCGGCATGGGAATATTCCAGGGCGAACCCGGATTTTTTGGCTGCGACGTCCAATACCTTGATGGCCTCGGCCATGACTTCGGGTCCGATGCCGTCGCCCGGAAGGACGGCGATTCTATAGCTTTTCATGAGCGCCTTTTCATTTCGAATGTTGTCTTCTGCTGATTACCGATTGCGTGGATAAAATTACTCAATGACCGGCATAATCCAATAAAAGGACATCCTTTCTGCGGCCCGCCTCGATTTTCAGCCCCTCCTCAAACCCGCTGCGGCAAAAAAGCGCGAAATACTTCTTTTCCGCCGCCGCAAAACCTGCCGCCTTGCCTTCCAAGGCCTTCAAAATCGATACTCCCATGGGTTTTCTGGTCAATTTGCATTCACAAAACAGAAAACTCCCCTCTTCGTCCAAGCCTACGATGTCGATTTCTTCACCCCCTTGCCACCATCGCCCCAATCGCACCGCCTTAAAAGAAAGTTCGGAATCTCTGTTCAATACCTTAAGGCGTTGTAAACAGATCGATTCGAATACCGGGCCCGTGAATTCGTCCAGGGTCGGAGCGATTTTCTGATTCAACACGTAATCGAGATCCCCATCGTTCAGAAAGCTTTGATTGGGGAGAATGTATCGGAACCAGAACCTGAAAAAATTGTCGTTAAGCAGGTAAATCCCCTTGCGGGATTTGTGAGGCATTTTCTCCGTAACCGGAACTTCCCGACGGATGATTCCCAGCTCCCGAAGTACGGACAGATATTTATTCGCCTTTTGCACGTCCCCGATTCCCGCCTCCTGGGTTATTTCATTCAACTGCGCTTTTCCGAATGACATGGCCTTTAGCAAGGCGAAATAAACGGCGGGGTTTTGCAATTCCTCCATTAGTAGAAAACGCGGCTCCGCATAGAGGTAAGCGTTTTTATCGCATATCTCTTCGCGAATATTTTCCAGGATGGACCGGGAATCCCGGAATCGGGTCAAGTATGCGGGAGAACCTCCCAAAATGGAATAGGCATAGACCCTATCGGCTTCGGCTGCTCCCGGGAGAAAACCTTTAACATCCTCGTACTGCAAGGGTTCAAGCAAAAGTTGCCCCGTTCTTCTTCCGAACAAGGGACTTTTCGCGCTAAGAATTTCCTTTTCCATATAGCTCATATAGGAGCCGCATAGGATAAGGAATACATCGGAGGCGGAAGCATGTTCATCCCAAACTTTCTGAAGAATGGAGGGCACTGCCGGATTCACCATGCACCAATAGGGAAATTCATCGAATACGATGATTTTATTTGTGATTGACGCGCGGGTGATCACATAAACGAAAAATCCTTCCCATGAGGAGAAGGGCTGAGCCGCCAGATAGGGATCCTTGAACCCCCGATTCAATACCTCCGAAATTTGGCGAAGCTGATCCTTTTCGGAAGTCAGGTCGGCCGTGAAATACAGGTGCTCGTGGGGGGCACAGAAATGCCTCAGGAGCTCTGTTTTTCCGATTCGGCGCCGGCCATAGAGGATCAGCATTTCAGCTTGCGGACTATTCAGGCATTTTTCCAAAAGCCCGATTTCGTGGCGACGATTGACGAACATGGACAATAATATACTTTATAGTATAGTATTTTCAAGTATA
>CAYNXV010000283.1:0-3268 GCA_964401245.1 uncultured Bifidobacteriales bacterium
GTGGCGAGGGTTTTCGGCGCCACCGAGGCTTTTCTCTTCGCTCTTGACGGCAAGGGTATGCCCAAAGTGTCGGCTTCGGCCGGAGCCGGTAAGGCGCAGGATCGCTTCAGCGATACGCTGGTGCAAAGCGTGCTGAAATCGGGCCGGGGTTTGGCGGTGCCGCATGCCCTGGAAGACCCTCGTTATAACTCGGCGCAAAGCATTGTCGACTTGAAATTGCAATCGGTAATGTTGGCGCCGCTCCATCTCGCGGGCCGGGTTATCGGGCTGGTTTATCTGGGTTGCCGCAAAGGCGGCGTTTCGTATGGTCCGGCGGATCTCGCCGTGCTGGAAACCTATGCCGTGGTGGTGGGCATGCTGTTGCACAGCGTGGATTACATCGCCCAACAACAGGAATCCATCCGCCGCCTGGCGCGGCCCGAGGCCGAAGACGGCGTCATCACGCAATCGCCCGTGCTTCTCAATGCGCTGGAACAATTGCGCAGCGTCGCTCCTTCCGAAATCACAGTACTCATCCAGGGAGAAACCGGCACCGGCAAGGAAGTGCTGGCGGAGTATCTCCACAAAAAAAGCGACAGGGCGGGAAAGCCTTTCGTGGCCGTGAATTGCAGCAGCTTGCGGGGCGAATTGCTCGAAAGCGAATTGTTCGGTTATAAGAAAGGCGCCTTTACGGGGGCCCAGTCCGATAGGCGCGGATTGTTCCAGGCGGCCCATCAGGGCACCCTGTTGCTCGATGAAGTCGGAGAAATGGATTTGAACCTGCAGGCCAAGCTGTTGCGCGTGATGGAATCGGGCAAGGTGCGGCCGGTGGGCGCGGTGCAGGAAGAGGACGTGAACGTGCGCGTGGTAGCGGCCACGCATCGCGACTTGCAGAAAATGGTGTCCGAAGGGCTGTTCCGCCAGGACTTGTACTTTCGTATCGCGCAGGTAACGGTTACGCTTCCGCCCCTGCGGGAACGCGCCGAAGACATTTTGCTGCTGGCGCATCACTTTCTTGAAAAATTCCGCGCCAAATATCCGCATAAAGAAGTGCAGGATTTTCATCCCGACGCCCTGGGCGCGCTGATGGCGCATGAATGGCCGGGCAATGTGCGCGAATTGGCCAATGTGGTGCATCGCGCGGTATTGACGGCGCGTTCCCCTACGGTGGAATTGGAGGCCGGGGCCTTCGCTCCGCAATTCGCGGCTTTGGAAGACGCCACCGCGCGTTTCCAGAAAACCTATATGGAAAGAGCGCTAGCCCTGTCCAAGAACAACAGGGAAGAGGCGGCTAAGCTGCTGGGCATGAGTCGCAGCACCTTTTTCCGTTATCTCTCGCAACTGGGAGTCGCTTCATGACGTTCCGGTTGGGCATGGCTTCCCTCCTGTCGGCCCTATGGCTGGCTGCGCCTTCCATGGCCGTCGCCGCCGCACCTTTGCATCTAGGATCGCAGGACGTTTATCTGGAAGACCGGACGGAAATAACCGTGCCCATTCTGCTTACCAATTTCGATTTGAAAACCTTGAACCGCGTGGATTTCACCTTGAATTATCCGGCGGCGGCCTTGGCCCATCCGCCTTCGATCGACGGCGACAGCCCGGTGGGTTGGACCGTGGAAGTGCTTTCCGGCTCCGCCGGTCAGGTTCGGATTTCGGCGCGGGATACGGCGGGCGGTATGAAGGCGGCCTGGCTGCATTTGGCCAATCTTCGCTTTACCGTAACGGATGCATCCCAGGCGGATTCAATGCGCTTCAGCTCCATCGCCATAAACGGCCAGGCAGTTACCGGGGCGGGCGCCACCACGGCCTTTCGTCTCGTGAATGCGGCCAAGCCTTCTAAAGGCGACATAAATGAAGATGGGCACATCGACATCACCGATGTGCAGGCGGCACTTGAAGGCATGGCGAATTCCGCCATTTCGTCGTGGCAGCTTGATTTCAATGGCAATAATCAAGCCGACATGCACGATGTGGGATTGTTGCACCGGTATGTCGTGGGGCTGCATCCGAATTTGCTGGAAGGAGGAACCGGCTCGGGAGCGAATCCCAATTCCAATCCCGATTTTACCCTCGGAGCACCCAAGCCCCTGGGACAAAACCTATACTCCTATGTGATCACGGGAAAAAACCTGACGGGATCTATTTCCGGCATGATAACCTTGCAGGTTAATACCAATGTGATAGCGCGCGTCATTCCCGCGCGCTTCTCTCAAGTGGGCATCATCAGTAAGGAAGAATCCGTCGATAATCGGCGGCGTATTTGGATGTCGAGTCCCGATGCCATCGACTCCGATTCGCTGAGCTTTATGGAAATCATCGCGGAGCATAAGCCGGGAAAGTCGGGCGCCGGAATTTCAATTCCAAGCAATTTCAGTATCAATATATTTTCTACCCCATTCTTGCCGCTGGGTACCGCGGGATATACTTTCGGGTTTGAATGGAATTATGGCGTGGTCGTGCCTGTGCGTCCGCCGGGTTTCGACTCCGGATTTAATAACCGGGAATCCTTCCGGGAATGGTTGCAAGCCAAGGGCCCGCTTCGGGAGGCCTATAGGATAGACTTGCATGATTCCCAAGGCCGGTTTCTGCGCAGCCTTTCGCCCAATGGCTTCCTAGTCGAAACGGACTTGCCCCCGGGAAAATATCTGGTGAGGATAACCGGCCCCGAAAGGCGGAACTTCCTCCTGCGACTTCCCTGAAATTCCTCGGCTAGCTCCCTTCGGACTTCCTCCCAAAATTAAGACGCAGTCGTCCCGAAGTTGGGACGAGACCTATCCTCATAGGCATTCCTTCGCCCTGATTACGAATATTTCCGGATTTTCGATTTTGGCCCGCCGATTGCGTATCCCATGGGTATGCAGTCGGATAGGAATCGGACCAACAGGGAGCATGCCATGGAAATCCCCGCCACTTTGCCGGAATTGGAAACGAGGAGCAAACCCGATCGTAACGAACTTTTGCTGGCGCATGAATTGGGAAATGACTTGGCGGCTCTCAGCGTCAACCTGCGCCTGCTCTACGGAAAAGGCATCGATTTTTCTCCCGCGAATCGTTTGCGTTGGGAGCGTATTCTACGCACCTGCGAAAGAATGGAATCCCTGACTCGTGGTTTGCTGCAATCGGGAAAAAACGAAGGATCCGATTCACAGGCTCTCCCCCCCTACCTGCTGCAACCCCTGCATTTGCCTACCCTGGTCCGGCGTTGCTGCCGAAATGAATTCGCGGAGCATCCGGGGGAAATCCGCATCACCCGGGCTCTGGGTTCGGGGAAACATGTGCTGGGAAACGG
>CAYNXV010000284.1:0-3194 GCA_964401245.1 uncultured Bifidobacteriales bacterium
ATTACCACGCATGCGATGTTTTTTGTATGCCCTCTGTTACAACCGCGGAAGCATTTGGTATGGTACAGCTAGAAGCCATGGCCTTTTCCAAACCAGTTGTCTCTTGCGAACTATTTAACGGCGTAACTTACGTTAATAGGCATGAAATTACGGGCTTGGTAGTCCCCCCAAAGGATCCCGATTCCCTTTCAAGGGCTTTGACCGAATTAATATCCCATCGGGATAGGGCAAAGACGTTTGGATTAAACGGCAATAGCTGGTTGTTGCAGGAGTTTGTAGCCCAGAAGATGGCAAAGAGCTTACTAAAAATATATCATGACGTTTTACAGTGAGTCGTTGGGGCGATCACCGTACAATTCTGATGGTTATGTCCCTTCGGCGACGACATATGTCTCGCCAAAGGAGTCGAATTGATTGCTTACTTTCAGGCCGGCAGCTTTTAATTCCGATTGGAGTTCCTGCTTAGTGTATTCAATAAAATGGGTGGGATCTTATCTGTAGTCCACCCCAACATTCTTTTTGTAAACAGAAATCCAGTCACGTTCAATAAGGGGTACCCTGATAAGAAATCGCTTGTGGTTAGGGTCCCGCCACTTCGCTTTATTTTTCAGATCTAAAAGAAATGGCACCCGGTTTTGAATATGCTCAAGTACGTTTGAAAGTGTGATGCAGTCGAAAGGATTTAATACGGAATAGTCGAATTGAGTAGCATCTGCGCAAAAAAATTTAATGTTTGACTCGGTGGTGTTTTGGGTCGCTGCTTCAACAAGGCTCTGTACGATATCAATACCATAAACGAAAGCTGCCTTTGAGGCCATTTTTCGCCCCATAATGCCGGTATTGCTGCCGATATCAACAATCACCCAATCTGGTTTTATCTGTTCCAAGAACCATTCCTCATATGCAATTATGCCGTGTTTTGGATGGATGCCTCCTTCGGCTCGAAGGGCAAGCCTTCCGGCAATATCATAGGACCAAGAGTGGACGCGAAGAACCGACTTTAAGGCCTTACTAGCCAGCATTCTTTTCGTATTAGCAAGGATGCTATGCATTTTAAAGCTCATTCCTAATGACTTTTGTTAGTTTGTGATTTTCCAGTAGACTGATCCAGAAGGCCACTATCCACTATTGTAGTAAATTTTGCTTCTGGGTATCCACGATACTTGCAATGGCCTTTTTAGATTATTAATGCCTTAATTGTTATTTGAGTGCTGGTCTGGATCGATCCCGGGGTAAGCTGACAGCAACCGATAAGGGCACTAAAATAAACTGTTTGAACCCGACATGCGCCTAGGGGAAAAGTCCACGCCTATATTTGGAAATTCAGCCGAAAATAAGACTCCATGCGGTCTCCGAAAGTGGCTTGGGTATCCAGGGTGAAATATTTCCAACGATAGGAAATAAAGGGTGTGAGTAAAACATCCGGGCGTCCCACGCCTTGAATGAAAGCCTTTTTGGGGGGGGGCTGCTCAACCATATCATCATTTATCTGCGAGCCCCGATCAGTTCCCTTCCATTGCAGATCCAGACGGGCTGAAACATACCAAGTATCTTCCAGGCGAACGTAAGGCTTCAAAGTCATGGCCTGCGAATTGGGCCCCAGTTGATTGCCCAAGGGGTGGCCTGCATTCGCCGCCTGCCGTGTGTTGGCCCGATAAGTGGTGTATACCCAAGGTTCAATTCGGCTATACTCTCCGATAATGCCGCCCTTGAAATGACCCAGATTAAAAATGCCATGTGCCCCCGCCATCCAGGCCCATTTATTGCCCCAATAATCATTGAATAGAGCGGTTGGCGCAAACACATCGTCAATCATGAATTCGGAATAGATTGCCCCCAAGCTGGGTTTTCGGTAGGAGATGTCCAAGGCGATTTCGCCGCTATTGGAAAGCTCTTGGTCAAAGCCTTTGGCGATGAATAGAGGAACGATGGGAGCGAAGACGAATGGAGCTGTTTCATTGTAGTAAATCAATTGCTCGCTTATGCCTATCAACCAATTAGACGAAATGCGCCATTCATAGCGATGTCCGTATAAATGGCGGGAAGCGGTATCAGCCCTGAATTTTCCGGACTCATCCCCAAGAATCTTCAAGGGAGCATACAAACTCGACAAGGTAAACGGGCCCAGGTGGGTGGTGAATACCAATTGGTTGAAGGGAACCGCATTTTGATGGAAGACCAGGTTGTGGAAAAGCCCCGGTCCCCAATGGGCGGCATCCCTACCCGCGGTAATCCTGCCCCAGGTCCAGTCATAGGATAAATTGCTGCGATACCGGGAATAAGAGGAGTAGGCCACCGACTCGGACATCTCCTTGCTTTGTCTTTCCACAAACTCCCTATCGTAGCTGGGATGGAAAAAGTCTTCGTGGATTTCGGTGAAGATACCGGCATCGATGTAAAAGGATATCGGGCCGCTATGTCCCTTGGCCGTAATGCCGGGATAATAGGCTTGCACATGCTCGTTGTTATAACGGTACTCATACCCCCCCTGAAAACCGAAATCCACACGCCGATGGCGCTCCTCGTCCTGGAAATTAAACTTTCCGCTATCACGGCAAACGCGACTGGAGTCGATTTCGGAGATGCAGGGGCGCGGGAATATATAGGAGCGCTGTTGGTCGCCGGTTATCATGCGGTGGTATTCTGCTTCCAGAATATTAGGCTGCGCGTTCCTCAGGGTATAGGGTCTATCGAGAGGTTGGTTGTAATTGGCAAAGCAGATGGCTGCGAAAAGCCAATTCCAGGAGACTGCGAGCCGGAAAAAGTAATGGTGGCTTGGCGGCTTCATTTATTAAGTGTCCACTACCTTCTTGGTCCCCACTTCCAAATGGCATTCGGGCTGAGAAAGTCTATTTTAGCAATTTGAGGTCCGGGCTTGCGAGGGAAGTTTTGTTGATTCCTGAAGTTTCGGAGGGTTCCAGCTTACCCTCTCAAACTGACCAAGGAGTATTTGCTGATAGACCTGCTTAGCAATCTCGTCCGCCTGCCAGATAATGTGGACCTCGTACTGCGGAACCTGAAATCCCGGTTGAATGAGTTCGACCAGGGGGAACTTCCAAACGATCCAGGGGGCGGTGCAAAGGGTGTAAAAACTGGATTTTCCCCGGGTAAAAAGGAATAACCTGTTTCATTTAATCATCCGAACCACCAGATCGGCTCGCGGCCCGCGGGACGCGCCTCGAAGAAGCGTACGT
>CAYNXV010000285.1:0-3173 GCA_964401245.1 uncultured Bifidobacteriales bacterium
GATTGACGCTGTAGCGAAAGGGAATGTCGGGACTGTCGTTTTCGGTGAGAATACTACGCGCCCGTTCTTCGCGGAAGTGAAGGCGCTGAGTTTCGGTAAACCCCTCCTCCCAATCCACGTACACCGATTCGAACCGGTTACCAGGGTTGTCTTTGCTCCGGGAGCTGAATCGGTTGTCCATGAGCACTTAGGGCATCACTACCCGAACCGTTTTGGAAATGGGCGCACTTGAGCCTTCCTCCCTGATTTGGAGGTTTAGGAAGTACACGCCGCCGGTAATGGATCCCAGTTCGGATTTCCCGAATTGAAGATTGTGGTCTCCAGCCTCTATCCGGCCTTTTTGGGTTTCCAGAACCAGGGCACCGTCCAGATTATGCAGCCGGGCCACAATTACGGAAGGCTTGCGAAGGGGAAACCGGATATTCATTTTGCCAGGGGAGACTTCCGTCCGAATCTTGATTTGCTCCAATAAATGCGATTTTATTCCGGCCGGGCCGGTGCGGGTGATTTTCACAGAAGCGATGCTTTTGGCCTTCACTGGTACTCGCACATCGACAACCGAGACGGTATCATTGTTGATTATCTGCTCTATCGTACCGTTCGAAACGGCATAGCTCCCCTTGGCCATTACAAACCGAATCCGAGTCCTATCGAATCCGATATCCAGCTTGTTGGTCACCGTAGCCGTATTTTCGGATACCGAGCCGTCATTCTTGCCCGCAAAAGTCAACGCAAGTTGAGGCCGGTACTGGCGGGGGTCCTCATCATACGGGTTTTCCACGGCCACCTTGTTGTGGAGATATTGGACATTCATATTGCTATCGACGTTGAAAACGGAAAATGTCATGTGGTGAATCCAATTCACTATATACATGTCGGTGACGCCTTCCCGATGGGGACTTTCCGGACCGATATGGTGATTATGGCCCGCTAGGCCCATGCGGATGTTATGTTGGTTGGTGAACTGCGCCTCTTCCGGGCTATGACCAAACATGTGCTTGGCAATCACTTTCAATTTTCCCGGCCCCACCTTCTTGAGCCATTCGTTGTGCCCATCGATTTGTTCCTGGGAACTGCAATCCGTCCAGCTGTTGTTGGTCGTGAAAAACTGGGCCTCACCGTATTGGAAATGCTGGCTTTGCAGACCGTTGTATCGATTCCAAAAATCGGCCTTTTCCCGGCAATGGCCGGGTTGCGAGGACCCTGGAAATTCGTATTCCTGGTAGTCATGATTTCCCGGTAACGCAAACACCGGTGCCATGACGTCATATACGCCGAGTATGCCCTTGGAGCGATACCCTTCGTAAAAAAAATCCCAACGCTTCTGATCACCAGGAAAATTATCAACTACGTTGGGAGTCGCATCGACCAAATCGCCGGTCATGAACGCCAAATCAGGGCTGATAATATTGATGACCTCGATCATTTTGCTAAGCTTGGCGAGTTCTATGGGATAATCTTCAAACTTGTTTCGTCCCATGTGGGTGTCTGAAAATTGGACAAAAGTGAAATTCTTCCGGTAATCACGGATAACCTTAACGGAACTTCGCGACATGGTATTTCCCGTCGACGTGGTGACGACCAGGTCGTAAAGTTCTTCAGGAGCATTAAGAGGCACCGTGGCGATTATTTGGGTATTGTAGGTATTGCCCGACATCTTGTCGTAAACCCACGATCCCTGAAGAATTTTCACCTGGGCGATTGCGACCGTATTATAAGGACCCCGAAGTTCGACGGATTGGACCTGTTCACCGGCATTCGCCTGGAACATGATATCCAAATCATTGCCGGTTTTAACAATGGCCGAGGTTGAGTTCCATGGATAGACGATCTTACCGGCATGGCCGGATACATGAAACATGAGAAGAACAGCCGCTATACCGGCTAATGGAAAATGACGCGATCTTTTCAACTATTTCTCCTTGATGCTACCGCGACTAAGTCGTGCGAGCGATCTTAACATACGGCAAAACAGCGAAGAAATCTCGGGAAATTTAGCGACCTCGGATTATTTTTTGGCCCGCTCGTAGAGGTAATCCAGATCGCAGAAATCATGCGGCATCCAATGGGCGTCCTTGTCCCACCACTTGATATTGCAGCCGATGGCGTCGGTATGGGGCAAGCGCACCGGCCGGCCGGCCAGCATATCCTCCAGGGCGTCCGCAAGCTCATGGGTTTCTGCCTTGGAGGCGTCGCGGGGGCTATTGTCCATCCGGCCGCTGTAGACCAATTCGTCACGAGAATCGAAAAGGAAATAATGGGGCGTCCGTTCGGCGCCGAAAGTCCGGGCCACCAATTGCTCTTCGTCGCGCAGCGACAACCACCGGAAATCCTTCTCCCGCATGCGCTCCTTGACCTTTTCGAATTCGTCTTCGGGATGGTCCTTGGTTTCGTTCGAATGGATGGCCACCATGGAAACGCCCTGCGCCCGGCACGTCTCGAAAAGCCCCTTCATCCTGTCTTCGCTGCCGACCACATAGGGGCAATGATTGCAGGTGAAGAACACCAGGGTGCCGTTTTTGCCGCGCACCGACGGCGAACCGTAATATCCGTGGTTATTCCCGTCATTTCCGGGTAGGTCGAAATCGGGAGCCTTGGCTCCGGGTTTCAATGTCAGACTCATATTTGCCCCTTTCAGCGTATGCCTATCGCCTTACGAAGCGTTGCGAGAAAAGGCGTCGCTTCCGCCCGCGCTTTCAGCGCCCCCTCACGCAATACCGCGTCGATATGACCCTTATCGGCCATAAGTTTAAGATATTCATTACGCGGGCCCTGCAAGAGCGCATTCAAGGCTTCGGCCAAGTCCTTCTTGGCCTGACCCCACCCCAGCCCCCCGGCGGCATATTTTTCCCGCACTCTTTCCGCTTCGGAAGCGTCGACCAAAAGTCTATGAAGGGCGAATACGGCGCTGGCATCCGCATCCTTGGGTTCGTCCGGGCTTTGCGAATTGGTGACGATTTGGTTCACCTTCTTTTGCAAAGCCTTGCCTTCTAGGAAAAGTGGAATGGTATTTCCGTAGCTTTTGCTCATTTTACGCCCGTCCAATCCCACTACCGTGCGCACATTCTCTTCGATGCGGGGCTCAGGAAGCGTGAAGAAGGGACCGCCGTAATTGTGATTGAAGCGTTCCGCGATATCACGGGCGAATTCCACGTGTTGCTTTTGATCCTGGC
>CAYNXV010000286.1:0-3161 GCA_964401245.1 uncultured Bifidobacteriales bacterium
CTGCGGAACTTTTTGAAAGGTTTGCAGCTTAAGTTCCGGCCCGTGGCGCCCAATCAAGAATGAATTCACCACCTCCCATGAGGTGACAATTTCTTGACCATTTCCCACCTTAGCTGACAATTTCTCCCAGTCGGCTCATCTCCTCACGGCTCTTTGCCGCATTCCATCCATTTTTGTCCGATTATTGCCGATTATATCCGATTCGTTTCCGGCATGGCGCTTGCGTATCCATTCGTATGAACATTTCCGAAAATCTTCATCCGGAGGAAACCCCATGCGCATTTTATCTCCTGTTTTTTTCCGCCGTAGCCTAGCGGCCTTGGTGCTTACATCTTTGATGGCTATGCCCTCGTTAGGGAAACTCAAAATCGGTTATTCCGATTGGCCGGGTTGGGTGGCCTGGGATATCGGAGTCCAAAAAGGTTGGTTCAAAGAAGCCGGCGTTGACGTGGAATTTTCCTGGTTCGAATACGTTCCCTCCATGGAGGCGTTTGCCGCGGGACAAATCGACGCCGTGGCCATGACCAACGGCGACGCCCTGGTTACCGGAGCCACCGGAGCCGCCAACGTCATGATTCTTCTCAATGATTACAGCAACGGCAACGACATGATAGTCGCCGCTCCCGCCGTAAAATCCGTCAAGCAACTCAAAGGCAAAAAAATCGGCGTGGAAATCGGTTTCGTCGATCACCTCTTGGTGCTGAACGCTCTCAAGAAAAACGGATTGAAGGAAAAAGACGTCACTCTCGTGAACGTGGCCACCCACCAAACCCCACAAACGCTGGCTTCGGGAGACGTTGATGCCATCGCGGCTTGGCAGCCGAACTCGGGGCAGGCCTTGAAAGCCTTGGCGGGCGCGCATTCCATTTACAGTTCCGCCGACGAACCCGGCCTCATCTACGACGCCCTTTGCGTCAATCCCGCCAGCCTGGCCAAGAGCCGGGCCGAATGGAAGAAGGTCGTTCAAGTCTGGTATCGGATAGTGGACTATATCAAGGATCCCAAAACCACGGAAGATGCCGTTAAAATAATGGCCGCCCGCGTGCAATTGAAAACCGAGGAATACCGTCCCATCATGGACGGAACCTATTTCCTCACCTTGGCCGAAGCCAAGAAACATTTCAAAAAAGGCGACGGCTTTGCGTCACTTTACGGTTCGACGGAAATCGTGGACGAATTCAATGTCGCCAACAAAGTATACGACAAAAAACAAAAGGTCGCGGACTATATCGACGCCTCCCTCGTCAACGAATTGAAGTAATCCTTTGCCACAGGCCCGTCGCTCCCCTTATTCGCGTTTCCTGTCCGGATTGTTCGCCGTCCGGCGGCCTTTGGACAGGCGCGCCCATCGCATCGGCGGCCTGCTTTCCTTTCTGATTCCCCTGGGCTTATGGTGCCTGTTGAGTTACCATCCTTCTGTCTGGCATCCGATGGTGCGTATCAGCGACCCCGGCGACCTGAGCTATATGCGTTCCGGCCAATTGATGGAAAAGGAATTGTTCCATATCGAAAACATCCGCATACGCGCTGAGGGAGGCGTGCCCGCCGATGGGAAGCCGAGCAACCCCGTATATCTTCCCGCGCCCCATGAAGTAGCGACTGCCCTGTATACCAGCTTCACCGCCGAGCCGCAGCGCATCGGCGAACCCTGGCTGCACGAAAGCCTCGCGCATAGTCTGCGCATCGTGTTCTGGGCTTTCTTCCTTTCCTCCCTTATCGGCGTGCCGCTGGGTATACTCGCGGGAACCTTTGCCTTTTTCGAAAGACTTACGTCTCCCTTCGTGGAATTCTTCCGCTACCTTCCCGCTCCGGCCTTTGGGGCCTTGGCCGTGGCCGTACTCGGCATCCAGGACGGACCCAAAATCGCCATCATTTTCATCGGAACCTTTTTCCAGCAGGTTTTGATCGTGGCCAATACCACGCGTCGATTCGATCCCGCTCTTATCGAAGCCGCCCAAACCTTGGGAGCGAAAAGACTGCGCCTCATCTTCCGCGTCATCGTTCCGGGCATCCTTCCCAATCTTTACCGCGACATGCGCGTATTGCTGGGCTGGGCGTGGACCTACTTGATAGTGGCCGAGGTGATGGGCACCAGCACGGGCATAACCTGGTTCATCAACCAGCAGGCCAAATACCGCATTTACGAAAACGTTTTCGCGTCGATTCTGATCATCGGCCTCATCGGTTTGTTGACCGACGCGATATTGGGATATCTCGAAAAAGTCCTGTTCCCCTGGACGGGCGTACCCCGGCCGCGACTCGTGCAAAAGGTCAAGAATTGGTGGGACGGATTGCCCCAATATGAAAAGGCGGCGGGCCATGCTTGATACCACCACTTCGATTGGTACTTTATCGGGACAAGTGTCGGTAAGCGGCCTCCAGCCTCCCCCGGTTTTGGAAGCCCGCAATATCGAAAAAATTTTCACAGGCTCCGAAGGCGAAAAAACCGTGGCGCTCAAGGACGTTTCCTTTACGGTGCGTCAGCGCGAATTTCTTTCCATCATCGGGCCCTCCGGTTGCGGCAAATCGACGCTGATTCGCATCGTGGCGGGATTGGAGGAATGCGACGGCGGAAGCGTTTTGCTGGACGGCCAAAGCGTGGAAGGTCCCGGATGCGATCGCGGCATGGTTTTCCAGACCTACACCCTGTTCCCCTGGCTTACGGTGATGGAAAACATCATGTTCGGTCCTTTGTCTATAGGACGCAGCCATACCCACGCCGAGCGCGAAGCGCGGCAATGGGCGTCGCTGGTGGGCCTGGAATCCTTCGCCAAAGCCTATCCCCATCAATTGAGCGGAGGCATGAAGCAGCGGGTGGCCATCGCCCGGGCCTTGGCGAACCAACCGCGCATCCTGCTCATGGACGAACCCTTCGGCGCCCTCGACGCGCAAACCCGGGCGAAAATGCAGGCGCATCTGCTGGAAATCTGGCGCAATGTCGACATCACCGTATTGTTCATCACCCACGATTTGGACGAGGCCGTGTATCTCTCCGATAGGATTCTGGTTCTCAAAGCCCATCCCGGCGAGGTCGTCGCTCAGATAACCGTTCCCGTTCCGCGGCCGCGGGGACCGGAACAATTCAATCGACCCGAATTCCAGGCCGTTCGCGAAAGGATCGGAGCCCTGATTCACCCGCCCGAACCGAAGCAGGACGAAGA
>CAYNXV010000287.1:0-3128 GCA_964401245.1 uncultured Bifidobacteriales bacterium
CAATCGCAGCCGCGCGGCGGAAAGCCGCTTTTTCATTCCCGGGCGCTTTCCGGTACATGCCCGCGCGAAGGGTAACCTCTAATATACTCCTGCCGCCGCAGCAGCTTACCGGTTTTCTCCTCGTAAATCATCCGGGTGCCATGCAATTGCCCGAGAATGTACTCGGCCTCTTCCAGCAGCACTCCGCTGTCGCTGAAGCTTTTCCAGAGTCCGTTTCGCTTGCCTTCGCTATAGGCGCCTTCCAACGAGGCGCGACCATTGGGATGCCATTTCTTCAGATATACGGGAATGTCGTTCCGGTACAGCACTTCCGCCTTGCGCGCGCCGGAAGGATGGAATTCCCTGGCCTCGCCCTCCCGCTTCCCGGCGACAAAGGGCAATGTTTCCACGACAGTTCCCGAGGAATCGAAACGCGTCAGGTCGCCGGTGCCGTTTTGGAAATACCCCCGCGCCACAATGCGGCCCGCTTCGTCCCATTGGATGGAACTGTCGCTTAGGAAGCCTTGCGAATAACCCGCACTTTCGGCCGGAAGGCCGTTGGTGTGGAAGGTTTCCCAAAACCCTTCCTTGCGTCCGGCGGAGTCGTAGCGGCCCCTTTCCAATACCATGCCGGAAGGATCCAGGCGAAGATAGTCGCCCATCGGCTTTCCCCACCGGCAGGCATGGGTCTCGGCGGGCTTTCCATTGCCGTGATAGGCGCGATAATCACCCGTTTCATTGGTGGGAAAGCAGGAATTCTCCAGAACCTTGGTTCCCGACTCGTCCCAGGAAATCCATTCGCCCGTTTTCCGCCCCCCAGCGTAGATGCCCCGGCTTTTGGGAGAGCCGTTTTCCCAGTATTCGGTCCATTCGCCGTCTTCCCTGTCGTCGACGAACCGCCCTTCGGAAGAGCGGGAGTACTTATTGTAGAAGTTCGTCCAGGGGCCTTCCTTGCGGCCATTACGGTATTCGCCGTGTGATTTGATTTGGCCGTTATGCCAGTACGAGATGAACTCGCCATGCAATTCGCCCGCGCGGTAGCGGGCATCGGTTTCGGGATGGCCGTTGAAATAGAAGGTTTGCAGACGGCGAAGATTTTCTCGGGCGGTATCTTTGCCGGCATAGGTATGGACGATTTTGGGAGCGCCCCTTTCGAAGCGATCGGTCACGACTTCGGTTTTACATCCCGTCAGGAAAAGGCCTAAGGCCGGAACCAGTACCGCGACGGAATATCGCATCAGGGTTTTTCCGGGGCCTCAGCTTCTGCTCCGGTATCAGAGGCGATATCGCCTCGGGAAGCGGAGGAAGTCGGTTCCGACAGGATGTCCAGGCATTGCTTGACCAGCGCCATGTCCTTTTCTCCGGGGGACGATTCGACCCGGCTGTTGAGGTCCACCGCATGGGGTCGGCACACTGAAAGGGCTTCCCGGAGATTATGCGGCCCCAAACCTCCCGCCAGAAAATAGGGTCTGACCAGGCGGGTTGAACGGAGCGCCGACCAATCGAAACTTTCCCCGGAGCCTCCAAAAATGCCCTCGCCGTTTTTCTTCACCAAAGTGTCGATAAGCAGAAACCGGATATTGCGGGGTAGGTCCTGGCCTGTTTTGTCCTCCGGGTCTTCCGGCATGAGGTAACGCGAAAGTGACGGGGAGGGAAAGGCCCGGATGACGGGCAAGGGGATGCGAGCGGCATAGCCCGGACTTTCGCTCCCGTGAAGCTGGACCATGTCCAATCCCACTTCGTCGATCACCCTTTCCAATTCGTCGGGATGCGCGTCCACGAAAACCCCCACCGAAACGAGTCCCGGGGCCCGAGCCAGCAGGGAGCGCGCCTTTCTGGGTTCGATGTAGCGGGGGCTGCGAGGGCTGAAATTGAGGCCGATATATTGCACACCGAGCTCACGCAAGCCTTCCACATCGGCTTCGCGCCGCACTCCACATACTTTGACCGCCACTTTCATGCCCAATTCCCCTTTCCGGCAATCTCCAATGTAGAACCTGCCTCCCGATTCCCGCATCCGCCTCTTATTCATGGCGGGTCTCCGCCGGGTCCGACTTCGGGCGCAGTGGCGGGAAAGCCGCGCTGGGTTTTGAAAAAATCCCTAATTCCACCAGGAAAAGCCAGAAGCCGCCGACCCCATTCCGTCCCACCGAAGAGGTGTATTTTATATCTTTCCCCCTTGAATATCGTTGCATTTAGGCGGGTGGCCGGGGCGCTGAGGTCCGGACCGCTCAGCCGCCGGGACCAATCCCGGTCGGGATGCGGGAACCTGAAAGAGCCTCCCTTCGGGAGTGCTCTATGGAGCGAGGTTATGAGCGAAGCGAAGAAAATAGCGTCACTGACCAATGTCACTTACAATTATCCGGCCGGCAATGCCGCCCTGGAAGGCGTCACTCTCGACCTGCATCAAGGCGAAATAGTCGGTGTGGTCGGCGCCAATGGAGCCGGCAAAACCACGCTGATGAAAATCCTCGCCGGTTATATGGAAAAATCCGAGGGAGGAATCCTTCTCGGCGGTCGCACCATCGAAGAGTACACGAATCGCAAACTCAGTGAATACGTGACTCTGGTAGAGCAGAATCCGGAAGGCCAGTTGGTGGGGCCCACGGTCGAAGACGAATTGGCGCGATCCTGCCGCCTCATGGGCTATGAAGGACGCGTCATCCGTGAAAAGGTCGCCTTCGTTCTCAAGGTCGTAGGTATGAAGCAGGCCCGCGAATGGTATCTCGACGAGATGTCTTGCGGCGAGCGCCGTCGTATCGCCTTGGCCATGGCCTTGATTTCGGATCCTTCGATGCTCTTGCTCGACGAACCCCTGGCGGATCTCGACGCCTCCGGCATCCGCGACACCCAGACCACCATCAGGGAATTGAAGAGCCGAGGCCTTTCCATTCTGGTTTCCTCGCATCGCATGGAAGACATCCTGGATTTGGTAGACCGCCTCATCGTATTGGGCGAAGGGCGCGTACTCATGTACGCCGAACCGCAAAAGGTCATGGCCAATCAGGAAATCCTCCGATTGGCCAGCATCTCCCTGCCTTCCGTTCCCCGTCTTTTCCTGGCTTTGCAACATGAAGGCGTAATACCCCAAGGCGATCTTCCCATCAGCGTGGACGCAGCGGTCGAATTTCTGAAGGCTGAGTTCAAAA
>CAYNXV010000288.1:0-3110 GCA_964401245.1 uncultured Bifidobacteriales bacterium
CCGGATTGCACCGAGCCTTCCATGACGTCCGGACCGGATAGGATGATGAGGGCGAGATTGGGATTGTCGGCCGACAAATCCCGGGCGTGTTGCAAGGTGCCATTAAGCATCAGCACGCGCGGAGGCGGCTCTCCTCGGGTACGGGCCTCCGTTCTCTGGCGGACGGCATAGGCGGCATCCAGGAAATTCCAGGCTTGCAAAGCCTCCGCGGGAAGCCGGGCGGTTTCCAGGGCGCCCCAAACCTGCAAGCGCAAACCGCCGCTGAGCTTGAAGGATTTTTCCTGCATGGGAAGCCATTCGGGATCGCCAGGGGATGGTTGTATGGACGGCTGCGAATTGAGGAAGGCGAGTTGCGCCCCTTGGAGCGCGGTTTTACCCTGCGCCACTTCGGCACTTCCCACATTGACGGCCTGATAGGGCATTGCGCCATAGGCGGAATAAACCACTTCGGTAATGGCGAAAGTGGAACTGGAACCAGTGAGGTTGCCCGCGTCGAGGGCCACGGAATTGGGGTAGAAGCGGAGTAATTCCCGCAGCTTCGAGGCGCGGCGCGCCAAGCCGCCCAGGGTTTGCCCGGCGGAGGCGTGGGGAAGGAGTCGCCCGGAAGTGTTTCCGGTGAAGAAGATGGAGATGGACTTCTCGTTGAGCCGCTCGATTTCGGAGCGGGCCTTTTGGGCCATGGCATGGGCCTTCCAGTTGGAGGCGTTGACCGCCAGGGCCTTGCGCGACAAACTCAGGGCCTTGGCATATTTGCCCGCGCGAAAGGCGCGTTCGGCTTTTTCCACCAGGCGCTCGTCTTCGGGTCGGCGCTCGGAGCGATGGGAATAGTTCAAGGTGAAAAGGTGATGATTGCCCAGGGGGCCCAAGGCTTTGACGCCATAGTCGAGGGAGAATTGCCGGTAAAGCAATCCCAGTCCGGCACTGAGGCCGCCGACCAGTCCCAATTCCGCATCGGCGGCATTGCGGGCATAACCTCCGCGTACCAGGAAGTAGGAACCCAGGCGTCTTTCCACTCCGCCGTAAAAGTGCGCCAGGCCTTCATTGCCGTGGGAGAAGCCGGCCGAGTACGACCACTCGGACTCTTCCAGGGTTTTGCCCACTTCGAGGAAGAAGGTGGCCGGCAAGGGTTCCAGCGGTCCGGTTTCGCGGAAGCGGATGCCATGGGAAAGGTTTTGCAGGGATAGCGCGAGGCGGAAGTCGTTCACCAGGAAGAACAAGGCGGAGGCGCTGAAGGCATATCCGTAGGCCTGCACATCGGTAATGGCGCTGCGCAGGAGGTCGAGGCGGGCGCCGAAGCTCATTCTGTCGTTGAAAAGGCTGCGCCCGAAGGCCAAGCCCAGTACGACGTCTTCGGCGGTTAGCGCGTTCGGCTGTTCGTCGATGTCGCGCGCGAATTCGAATTCGGTGGCGATAAGCGCGGTGGCGCTGAGCCCCAGATATCCCAAATCGCCCAGGGGGGTGGCAAGGGAAAGGTTTTCGTGACGGAATTCACCCATCATCTCCGCATGCGAAAAGCTGTAATAGTAGCCTTCGGTAAGGGGCAGGGCGGCGGGCAGCGTCGCCACCAGGGAGGCTTCGCGTTCGGTGGAAAGGGAGCGTCCTCCCATGGCGAGGCCGCGCGCGCCGATGGGAAGCTTCAGAAAGGAAAGGGCGGTGGTTCCCGCCCGCTCGCCCTCAAGGTCGAAGAAGCCGTCGTATTGCAGGGGAGGAACGTATTGCCCCGGCAGGGAAAGCGGAAGCAGCAGCGCGAACAGCGCCGCATAAAGGCGGAAGAGACCGCCGCGTCCTTTTTTCAGTGTTGCCACAAGTCGGCATCTTCCCGCCGGCTCCAGAGGTCCTTGGCTTCTACCAGCCATTTTTCCGCCGCGGGCACCGGGAGATCGGGTTCCAATTCGGCTCTGGCCTTCAAATCATGCAAGGCCTTGTCCATCAGGCTCAAATGCGACTGGCAACCTTCAATATCCTGCAGTCGCAAATGCAAGGCCACTACGAGATAAAGCAATTGGAATTCGAGCCCGGGGTTTTTCAATTCGCTGGTCCGGTAGCTGTTCAACAGGTGCTTCAAGGCTTCGCGCAAAATCTCTTCGTCGTCTTTGCCGATGTCGCGCTGCAGGCGCGCTACCTTGAGGCAATACATTCCCGCCTTATACCAGGCACTGGGCGTTTCCAGGCCTGCCTCGATAAGGGCCCTCAGCACGGAGAGCCGATAACTCAAGGTGGCCGCCTCGACGCTGCGGGGAATTTTGAAAAGGTCGGCGGGGGTTTTGGTCTCGGCCAATACTTCCCGGCGCTGCGCTTCCTTCTCCTTAAGCTCCTTCAACACCCATTGGCTGAGTTGGGATTTGTTTTCGGTGCGGGTCTGGATTTGCATGGTGATGAAATCGCGTTTGTCCGGCGAGGCGAAAAGGCATTTGGGGCAGATGGTAACCGCGTAAAGACTGTAATCCAGGGTCTTGAAGCCTTTGACGCCCTGGTAGCGCGGCACGAGAAACTTGTCGAGAGTCACCAGCAGCGATTTCGATTTCAATTCGTAACAGGGAATACCGGCCTCGAGGCAAACGGGGCATTTGACGTCGACGCGATAATAGGGGTCATCCGCGTTTCCCGTCTGCACTCCACCGGGGCGCACGGCCGCCTTTTCTTTGATGGTCTGCACCCATTTCATGTCCAGCTTGGGGCCATAGGCCTGGAGATAGGCTCCCACCAAGGTCTCATCACGCAAAAGCACTTCGAGTTTTTTGCGTACCAGTTTATCGTCCAATGCCATGTCAGTCCTTTCCCATTCCGATGCCGGGGGGCGAAAAGGGCGTCATTTCGTCCCCATTCCGCTTCCCTGTCCGACAAGTCCGGCGGGCCGTTTAAGTATTTTTATCCGATTCCATGCAAGCGCGTATGTCCCCACATTATCCCACACGGCCCGGGGTTTTTTCAATTTGGAGAAGGGGTTTCGGAATCCCTTTAAACGCGCTCTATTGGGCGGTATCGTGGATGCATCGGCAATTCATGCGCTTGGGGGCCGAAAGGGACTTGCCGCGCCGTCCACCGATGATTGTGGTGGGAGCGCTGCGGGCGGGGGGATCGGGCAAAACCAGCGTAGCCGCGGCCTTGGC
>CAYNXV010000289.1:0-3099 GCA_964401245.1 uncultured Bifidobacteriales bacterium
ATTTTCCATCAAAGCGAGGTTTCCCAGTTGGAGAGCCGCCAGAGGCTCGCCGGGAGACAGGCGTTCGGCGGAAGCGGCCCAGGCGCGCGCGCGCGGAAGATCGCCCAGCTTTTTATAATAAAGGGAACGCCCCATGAAAAGATACAGGCTGTCCCTGCCTTTGCGGGGGGCGAAGCCCGCGAGGCGCTCCGACAAATCCCCGTCGACGCCTTTGTTGTAGGCCATTTGATAAAGGCGCAGTCCGGATTCGGGATCCAGATGCCGGTAAAGCAACTTCTCGCCCATCAGCCAAAGGGGCAATAGCAAAAGGCACATCAGGAGAAGTTTCAAAATGGATTTTTCGGAAAATCCGCAATGCTTCCAAAGCAGCAATACGCCCGCGAGACCTAGCGCGATGAATCCCAGGCCCAGAATCCAGAGGCATGCCAGGGCGACCCCGATGGCGGCATAACGAAAGGATAATTCCACTTGATGAGGCAGTTTTTCCGCCCAATGGTGGGTGATGCGGGGATAATGGCGGATGAACAGCACCAGCAGGCAGATGAATAGAAACAGGGAAAACGAGGAGCGAATCCATTGCGCGCCGTTCAAAAGGACCAGGAAAAGATTGTCGTAATAGGTCCAAAGCTTGAATATATCGGTCACGTGATTCCAGGCCGTCCCCATATCCCAGTTCCAGGGCGCCTGGGAACCCAGCGACAGGTTGAGCGCCAGGTAGGGCACCCAGGGAGTCATGGGGTCAAGCCGACCCGCGAAGGCCAAGCCGGCCTCGGCTTCGGCATGACGACCCGCCTTGATGTCTTCGCGGACGCGGGCCAGAATCAATTTCGCCAGGTCGGGAACACGGGTATAACCCCGGGCCGTCAGGTCCAACAAAACCCGCTCCCGGAAGGGTTCGGCCGCCGGAGCGGATTCGCTGCGCGAAAGAATGCGCGCCATTTCGAAAGCCTCGGCCCCCGTCAAAACGTCGGACGCCGCCACGGAGTTCAAGCCGGCGCGCCCCGCTCCGGGATTGAGCTTGTCCGTTGCCAACGCTTCCGCGAACGGATGCCATAGGGTTCGATAACGGGGATTGACGGTCTGCAATTCCCTCCGCAATCCCTCCAGCCTTTCATACTCCAGTGAGCCCTGAAAAAGGGCGGAAGCTTCGCCATGCAGCGCCTGGAAATCCCATCGCGATTGCACCGTCCTTTGCCACTCTTGTTGGATATCACTTTTGGCGAAGGCGGGCCCGGCCGAAAGCCCCAGCAGGCAGATTTGTAGGAGTCGCTTGAGCATTATGGTTGTGCCGGCTTGATTAAAGAAGAAAACGGCCTCAAGGCTTGAGACCGTATTTCTCTATTTTCCTATAAAGCGTGGAAATATCCAACCCCAGAATTTTGGCGGCCGTGGGTTTGTGCCACTGGTTTTGCGAAAGGATCCAATGGATATAGGCTTTCTCGATTTCCTGGATGTCCGGCGGTGCGCCCGACAGGGAGGAGCCGTCGCATTCGTCTTTTTTCGCCGGTGATGCGACGGAGCGGAGGCTTTCCGGCGTCGGCGAACGCGGCGCGTCCAGTTCAATCGTATCGATATAACCGTTGGAGCTGTAGGCGATGGCTCGCTCCACGGCATTTTCCAATTGCCGCACGTTTCCCGGCCAATGATAGGCGGCTATGCGGGAAAGCACCTCCGGAGAGAAGGTTTTGAGCCCCTTGGATTTTTTTTCCAGGAAATGCCGGGCCAGAAACACCGAATCATCGCCTCGCTCGGCCAAAGAAGGCATGTGAATGCGTAGAACATTCAGCCGATAATACAGGTCTTCGCGAAATCGCCCGGCCCCTACCGCTTGTTCCAGCTCCACATTGGTGGCCGCCAGAACCCGCACGTCGATGCGGAAGGCCTGGGTTCCACCCACCGGCGTCACCTCCCTTTCCTGCAATACCCGCAACAGTTTGACTTGGGTATGCAAGGGCATTTCGCCGATTTCGTCCAGGAACAGGATACCTTTATCGGCTACGGTGAAAAGGCCTTCCTTCTCGGCATGCGCCGAGGTAAACGCCCCTTTCATATGTCCGAACAATTCCGACTCGAGCAGGTTCTCCGACAATGCCCCGCAATTGACCACGACGAAAGGCTTGTCCATGCGGCGCGACTTGTGATGAATAAGCTTCGCGACCATTTCCTTTCCCGTGCCGCTTTCGCCGGTAATGAGCACCGTACTGTCCGAAGAAGCGAGGGTGTCGATTTTCCCCCGCAGTTTAATCATTTCGTCGGAATTGCCTACCAATTCAATATTCGCGCTGCCTTTGAGCGCCTTTTTCAATTCGCTGTTTTCGGCGCGCAGGGTTCGCGTCGAAACGGCCTTTTCCACTACCTTGGCCAACAATACCATGTCGAAAGGCTTGGAAAGAAAATCATAGGCGCCCAGCTTGATGGCCTCCACGGCTTTTTCGATGGTTCCGTAAGCCGTCATCACCACCACCGGCAATTCGGGAAACCGGGAAGCCAGTATCCGCACCAAATCCAATCCCGAATCCTGACCCAGCGAAAGGTCCACAAAAGCCAAGTCCGGCGCGTATTCTTTCAGTAACTGCTCGGCATCGTGGAGATTATGGGCCGAGGCGACAGCGAAACCCTTTTTCTGGAAAAAAACCTCCAAAAGGCTGCACAGCGAAATCTCGTCATCCACGATGAGCACTTTGGGCATCATGCCGTTTTATTCCATTCCTAAGGTAATCCCACCCGGAAACCCCAGGGAATCGCATGTCATTTTATGATAAGGGGATAGGCGAAATGAAGCAAAAAAAAACGGCTTCGAAGAAAGCCGTTCTCGTTTGGATCATGAAAGAGCGGGCCGAAGCCGCAAGGGTCAGGCGCTTTTGGCTTGCAGGGCGAGATGCGCTTTCCGCTTGTAATTGGAAGCGGAATTCTTGCTCATGCCGCCGCGATTATTGGCCGCGGCCCGGTCGAGCAGGGAGAACAACTTGGGAATTTCGGCCGCAATCGCTTCTTTATTTTCAGCGGAACGGATTTTCTTCAGGCTGGTACGAATCGACGTACGGGCGGCCTTGTTCTTTACGCGGGCTTTTTCCGCGGTTTTGAGACGTTTTTCAGCGG
>CAYNXV010000290.1:0-3089 GCA_964401245.1 uncultured Bifidobacteriales bacterium
GTTACGTACCTGGAACTCAAATTTGGGTAACTTCCGGAAATTATGCTAACCCGGTTTCCACGAACGATAAACAATATCCAAGGAGGTGGCTGAAATCCAATCTCTCCCTCTTTGGTGGGTTTTCCAAAATCAGCCCTGAACATAGCGTTGACCTGCGAAAAATTCAACAGAATCGGACCGTGTGGACTGGAACAAGTACCGAAGTGTTATTTTCTGCACATGGCACTGAGCTACTGCGAAATGTGGAAATCAATGGTTTTGATTTTATCCCAACCGTCTATGCATTCTGGCTGGCTGGCACCTATGAAATAACTATTCGAAATTGCCGTTTTATGAATTCGAAGAACGGAGTATCGGGTATAGAAATCATTAACTCATGGAATATAACTGTGGATAGTTGTGAATTCATCAACAATGCTCAGTTGAGCTCTCCCGCTTTGGAAATAGGATTGGGCAATGGAGGACGCCGAATTGACATTACCAATTCGATTTTTTCCGACAACGGCGCATGGGCTGGTGCCGGAGGGTTGGCTATTGCAGGCGGAACAGCGATAATCCGCCACTCCAGATTTTCCGGAAATCGAAGACTAAGTGACAATAGCCTATCCCATTTTTTCGTGTACGAAGATGCAACCGTCGATATCGACTATTCTCAAATCGAAGGTTTAAGCGCTGGCGCTTATGAGGCGCAAGTAGGTGCAAGGGTTTTATTTGGCGGCAACAATACTAACCTCCCCTAAAAAAATGGCCGCCTTTAATGGCGGCCATCACTGTAGAAGAGCTTAAATTAATTGGTGGCTAGATTTTTACGGAAAGCCGCATCATCCAGTACCAATGGCTATCGTCCAACATTAAGGACCAATCGGTTTTGCCCGTTGGCCATTCCCAACCTCGAGCATGATCCTTTCCAACAAGGCCAGATAGGGCTAACCCATTGAAAATATCCACCTCTCCGTACAAGGTCCATTTGATATCATCCGAAGTCCAGTCGGCGGGAAAGTAGCCTCCCGAAGGTGGTACCGTGGGCTGGGGAAGAACGCGGTCCTGCACCGTTTTGACGGAGTTCGGAAATTTGGAGGTGTACCGTTCGACCTCAATGGCGAGAACCTTCATCAATTTGAAGGTCGGAATGTTGAATCCCACCATCACAGGCATCCTTTCGGCGCGATTTTCGTAATAAATTGGGTAGTTTTCAACGCCTAAAAGCGCAGTTTCACCATAAAGGACCAAATCATTGGGGCCGAAAATGTCCCCGGGGATAAAGACTTTCGGATCAAATGCCATACTCACTATAGGCTTCCATCCATTTGCCTTATAGTGTTGCATAGGGACAATAAGAGTACTGTCAGCGATACTGTCAAGAACGGCAACGGCTTGATCGATACCCGTTACATCCAAGCCATTTTGCTCATACCCATCCTTGAGTGCCGCATAATATTCATAGTCATTCACGTAATCCACCCCATTGTGGGTGAAATAGGAATTCAAACTCATAGTGGGATTGGTTTTGCTGGGCCGTAATGAAACCAATCTAACAGCCTGTAGCCCCGCCTTCATCTTTAGAAAGCCCCCGAAGTCAAGATGCGTCATGTAAGTAAGGTGCAAGTCGTTTTGGGGAAGTATCTGAGTCTCGAAATCCATGATTAATTCATGTCTGAACATATCCGATGGGATATGTTGCAACCTCGTTCCGGTGAGAGTTGCGCCGCTTGTTCCTACGTATGTTAATCCCCCCGTCGAAATCCAGTTAGGATAGGCGCCGGTGCGAAACATATATTCACCCAGATTCCTGGAATTTTCATTGTATTTATAGCTGAAAATACCGCCAGTCAGCACCCAGTCAGGTTCTTCCAAGTCGCCAAACAAATAGCTTACCTCGAACCGGGGAACCGACCCTGCAAAAAAGCGGGTTTTGGTCGCCCTATCAGAGGTTTCCAGGGTCGGAGCCCAATAAACGCCACCAATCAAAGCATTGAATTTAATGCGGTCATCCTTTGTAGCCTTGAAATTCAACCACGCACCGCTGCGGTGAACCCATTGATCTTTAATCGGGGTCACATTGTTTGATATGGCTTTTTCCAAAACTCCAAATTCATGGAACAGAGAGAATTCCGGGGGCGAATAATCGACATTCCTTTCCTGACCTGTAACGGTTAACGTAAAAGCGAACATGGAGGGAATCAAAACCCAGAGTTTATACATGGAACTCTCCTGAGAGTAGTGGGTGGTTATGAAAGAAATCCTCCCGAACATTCGGGATGAAGAAAAAAATCTGCAAAGAAAAATTGAGGAAGGAGGCCGGAATCCGCGAGTCGGATCCGGAATCAGTGAATTAATATGTACACATCAGTGGACACCTAAAAGGTCTGATTGCATTTCAATTGTTATTGAACCTTGATTATCCGAGATCCGGTAGCGCTTTTCTCAAGCGAAATAATATAAGTTCCTTTCGGTAAACCGGCCGTCGGCAAATCATAGTAGCGACCTATTACATTCTCCTGCCAAGTACTTTTTCCATTGACGTCGCTTATTTTTAGCGCATGCGGGCCCGAAGAAGAGAATAAAAATTTAACCATGCCGACTTGATGAAGAGCCTGGAAGGGGCTTTCCTGGACTCCAACTTGGCGGCCCGGAAAGGAGATTCCAGTGGTCGCGGTAGCCGTCAAATTTTCCGTATTGTCCAATGTGTCCTTCAAAACACCGGGAGCCTTCAAAAAACGGGAGCCAGGGGCCCAGGGATTGAATCCGTTTTTCAAATTCAGTACACGTAAATTCCTATACCATGTCAAATTCACCTCTCCATGGTGCTGAATATAGATGGAACCCGGGTGCACATCGCCATACAGGGGTTTGTCCTTGTACTTGCTAAGATTGTAGGCTTGGACCCATTCCGGGCTGCCGATTTCGTATTCGGCGATTTTGATGCCGTTTCCATAATGAGCCACTCGTTTATTGTAGGCAATGATACGAAATTCATTCCAGTTGTTCCTTTGCTTGGCCCAGTTCTCTGTACCTGGCAGCAAGGGAAACATGTCATAGACGGTGCCAGCCAGGTTTTTCGGTAGTTTTCCATCGGAGTGGTCTATATC
>CAYNXV010000291.1:0-3087 GCA_964401245.1 uncultured Bifidobacteriales bacterium
TTTCACGAATCTCGGCGACATATTCCTTTTGACGGGTCTTATCAAACCAGCCCGCCGCGGATTCCCTATCGGACTATTTTATGCTGTTTCTCCACGGCCGTTGGCTGATTATTACCGCCGCCCTGTTTTTGGCGGGTTGCAAGTCCTCTCCGGACGCTCTCCGTTTGCGGCTGGACCGTATCGCTCAATCCGATTTGGATTATATCCTGAACGAGTTGAAGGAGAAAAAGGGCGAAGCGGTCATAAGCGAAAATCCGCGATTCGTCATAGACGAATACCAGGAATTCCAAGGCGATACCGCCCGGGTTTTTCAGGCCTACGCATCGGTGTATTTTTTCTATTTGAAATCCGTGGGCCTCTGCCAGAACCGGAAATACCGTTATCGCTCCACGGCAAAGATTTGGGAACGGTACGAAGTAAAACTGTTGCACATACCGGATAAATTTCTTAACATGCTTGAAAATTAATTGCTAAGTTTGCATAATACTTGTACTTAGGGAGATAACACAACCTTGTTCGGATTTTTATCGAGCGATATCGGAATTGATTTGGGCACGGCCAATACGCTTGTTCACGTGAACGGCCGTGGAATAGTTATCAATGAACCTTCGGTAGTGGCCGTTGAGCGTAGGACCAATAAAGTCGTCGCCATCGGGTCCGAAGCCAAAAGAATGCTTGGGCGCACCCCCGGCGAAATCCTGGCGGTACGCCCCATGAAAGACGGGGTAATCGCGGATTTCCAAATGGTGGAAAGCCTGCTGACGCGTCTCATCCAGATAGCCCAGAAATACCCCCTCTTTTTCCTCCGTCCGCGCATCGTAATCGGAGTGCCTTCCGGCATTACGGAAGTCGAAAAACGCGCGGTATTGGAATCCGCCCAGAAGGCGGGAGCCCGCGAAGTCTACCTGGTAGCCGAGCCCATGGCAGCCGCTATCGGAATGGGTATTCCCGTTGAAGATCCTTCCGGAAATATGATAATCGATATCGGCGGTGGTACCTCCGAAATCGCGGTCATTGCGTTATACGGTATCGTCTGTGATGCTTCGGTCCGCATCGGTGGCGACGAAATGGACGAAGCCATCATCAGCTATCTCAAAAAGAATTACAACCTGCTTGTAGGTGAAGGAACCGCGGAACGCATTAAAATGCAAATCGGTTCCGCATTTCCGTTGGAGCAGGAGCTCGAAATGGAAGTCAAGGGCAGGGACTTGATGGCGGGAATTCCGCATACCTTGAAAATCACTTCCGCGGAAATCCGGGAAGCCTTGGCCGAACCCGTCAATGCCATCGTAGAGGCCGTCAAAAGGGCGCTTGAACAAACTCCTCCGGAACTATCCGCGGATATTCTGGACAAGGGGATAGTCATGACGGGAGGCGGTTCGCATTTACGTGGATTCGATCAATTGCTCCGTCACGAGACCAATCTCCCCGTCAACGTTATCGATGATCCCCTGATTTGCGTTTGCAAAGGCACGGCGCGCATTCTCGAGGATATGGACAAGTATTATAAAGTGCTGATGGACTCTAACCGCTAGATTCCGGAATCAGAAGTTCCGACCGTTCGGTCTTTGTGTCCAAAGGCGACGGTTTTCTTCCGGAATGCGGCAATCACCTCCTCCCTGAGCGCAAATGAACTTCGTTTCCTGGTTCATCCGGTTGTTCACGGCAGCCAAGGGAGTCGTCTCCCTAATCATCTGCCTACTGCTTTGCGCCGTGTTGCTATCCATGCAGCCGACCGAAAAACGGATTTTCCATGAAGTCGTAATCAGCACCTTTCTTTGGCCTGTTCAGGCTATTCTTTCCCGGGTCAACCGTACCGTACTCGTTTCACGTGAAAATGAAATGCTGAAACGGCAGAATGCGGCCTTACGCATTGAAAACGATTTTCTGCGGCAAGCCTATACCCAAAACCCGCGCATAGCCGAACTGGGCGCTTTCCGCGATGCCAGCGGTTTCAGCCTTCGATTGGGACATATCAGCGGCCAGGATCCCGGGAGATACGGTACCGCTTGGGTAATCGATTTGGGGGAAGAAGATTCCGTCTTCGTGAATATGCCCGTTTTGACTTCCAAAGGTGTGGTGGGAAAGGTCGCCAAGGGCTTCCATAGCCATAGCCTGGTGCAGCTGATAACGGATCCCAACTTCAAACTTTCCGTTATGTGTCATCGCAGCCGCTTCAAGGGCATTTTGGAGTCATGGAAAGTGGGGGAATTGGCGGGTAGGTTCCCCGTAGAAGCGGATATTGTGGCCGGCGACACGTTGTTGACCTCCGGAATGGGCGGAGTCTTTCCGAAAGGCCTGATGGTTGGAATCGTCACCGATGAGAATTTGGGAACCGCCGATATGGCCGATATCGTGAAATCGGTGGGAGTCAAGCCTTTTCAAAATCCCCATCTGGTGGAGGAGGTTTTCGTACTCCAGCGGCAGCCCAGTTGGATTGTGGGAAAGCTGGAAGCCGATGCGACGCCGGTTCATTCCGATTCCGCGGTTTCCGTGCCGGCGGGACCCATGGGAGGAGTCCGATGAATTTCGCGAAAAGCCTCAGCTTCCTGATTATCGCACTTATTTTGCAGCAAACCGTGATTCGTTTAATATCCATAGGCAATATCCGTCCCGATCTCATCATCATCGTGCTGGTGGCGGCATCCTTGCGGTACGGAGCCCTCGTAGGGCTTTTTTCCGGTTTGTGCATCGGCCTTATCCAGGATGTATACGCCATCGATACTTTAGGCGCCAATGCCCTGGCCAAGTGCCTGGTAGGGTATTTCGTGGGATTATTCGATGACAAGGTCCTCAAAGTCATGCCCGCCACCAAAATCTTCTTTTTGGGAATAGCCTTTTTCCTGCACGATCTGGTTTATGGATTCGCGGTCAACCTACGGTGGTCCGTATTGGCTGAGGCTTTGGTTCGTCATAGCGTTCCTTCCGCCATCTATACGCTGCTGCTGGGTGCGTTGGTATTTTACTTCCTTATCGCTCCGGCACGGACCGAGCTCTAAGGATGAACGACACAAGCCGATTAGACGATCAGTTCTACAAAAACACTCGGGCGCGTATCGTAATGATAGCCTTCGCCCTGGCCGCCGG